>UQIN01000019.1 GCA_900541035.1 uncultured Collinsella sp.
ACCAGTGACGCCACGGGTATGAACCGTGTGCTCTAACCAACTGAGCTACACCGCCGGATGGAGCCTGCAACCAGACTTGAACTGGTGACCTCTTCGTTACCAACGAAGTGCTCTACCGACTGAGCTATACAGGCACTTGACGGGTGGGAGCTATAGGATTCGAACCTATGTAGGCAGAGCCAACGGGTTTACAGCCCGTCCCCATTAACCACTCGGGCAAACTCCCAATCGTTCAAGTATCCGCAGGTCCTTTGGTCTTTTGGACCGCCGCCCCCGCGAACGAAGAAGATAATACGATGCCACCTTGGGGGCTGTCAACGAAAACCTCTAGATACACGGTGCCGGGCGTATCTATATAGCCGTGACCTGCGGTTTTATTGAGTTTGGATATGAAGGACAGTGGTTTTGGATACTGAGGTGACGTTTCCCAAGGTAACACTTTGCTGTAGTGGAGTACACCTTCAGTATCGAACTTCGATACCAGCTTATTTGCACCTATATATAGGTCGAGATCGGGGCTGCCCAGACAGAAGATTGCTCTTCCCAGGCAAAATCGAGCGTGGATTTTCTTCCGTTTGAAATCGAGCGTGGATAATCTCCCACTTTGCCGTGCCATCGAATCCAAAGTGGCAGATTATCCACGCTCATTCACTAGGCGGAAGATTTTCCACGCTCGTGTGTCCGATAATCCACGCTCGATGACGATGACCAACCTCGCCCCGGCCTATGTCTCGACCTGTAACAGTAAGAGGGTTATTCCTCCCCTATCTGTTACAGATCGAGATGTTTCGCAGAAACCCCCGCTTACGTCTCATTCTGTAACAGTAAGAACGGTTTTCAGCCTCTTCGTGTTACGGATCGAGATGTTATCGGCCTTCCCTTGGCAATGTTTCGATCTGTAACTATAAGGAGGGTCTTCAGCCCACTCGTGTTACGGATCGAGACAAACCTGAAGCTTGGTTGGCGCCAAACACGCTGACTTATCGACATAAATAGAAACGGGCCCTGTCCCACAAGGAAACAGAGCCCGAAACTCTCATGGAGCCAGTGACAGGAATCGAACCTGCAACCCACTGATTACAAATCAGTTGCGCTACCGTTGCGCCACACTGGCACACTTGGCGCTTTCACGCGAAGCGAGTTAAGAATAAAGGAATTGCGGACGGGGCGCAACAGGCCGCACGGCGTTATACAAATATGCAAAATCCAGCAACAACGCGTACCAGGCCCGTTCATTTCTGTCAGTGCGCCCTCAATCTTAAAACCATTCGCCAGAACGAATAGTTTTAATTACAATTGCTATATATAAAACTATTCGTTCTGGCGAAGGGTTTCGCGATGCTTACTACCAAAGAAGCCGCCGAGCTGCTCGGCATCACTCCGCGCAGGGTGCAGGAGCTCATAAAAAACGGAGCACTTGAGGCCCGCAAGGCTTCTGGTGTATGGCTCATCGACAAAGACAGCGTCGACACGCGACTCCGCTCTGTGACCAAAACGGGGGGACGTCCCCGCCGCGGCCACGGTAAGAGCGAGATCGCGTTCACCCTCATGAACCGCACGTACGAAGTCGCTCAGCTGGTCTACAGTACATCGCGAAAAGACTTTACCCACATCGGTGCCGACATCGATTACGCCCACGCCCCTATTGGAGTATTTGGCCCTAATAGCCCCATATCGCTAGACTCCTTCCGCATCTGGTGGCGCGGCCGCGGTATCCCGCTCGCACGCATTGGGCTAGCCTCCCTGCTTGCAGAAGCCGCAGTCGATGTTCCCGATGAACTCGTCCAGCGAAATCTCGGCCTCTCCTTATCCGACCAGTATTGGATTAGGCCCCAAGGTTCCGGTCTCACCTGGGAGGATATCAACTTCTTCAATAACGCCTTTGATGACGTCTCGCTGTCCATTGCACCCTTTGCCCCAGAGGGAAAAGCGGCTGCCGCAAAGCCCGATAACACCTCGGACGGCAATCTTCAAAAGTACTGGACGTGCGAGGGCGAACGTCGAATTCTGCATAAGGCAGGAGCGCACCTGGACCAGGAACCTTATAACGAGCTGGTGGCGACCGCGCTCCACCGTCGCATCCTAAACGCCTGCGATTATGTGCCTTACTCGCTCGAGGGCACGGGCACTTCCGCCCTGAGCACATGCGATGTCTTCTTAACTGATGAAGAAGAGTATGTCCCTGCGTTCTATGTAAACCAGCACGCAAACGCAGATGAACGGCTAACCGACTACGAGCGATATGTAGCAAACTGCGAGGAGCTCGGGGTGACAGGCGTCAAGGATGCCCTTGACCGCATGATCGTATGTGACGACATCATTGCCAACTACGATCGTCATTGGCGCAACTTCGGCCTCGTGCGAAACGTCAACACGCAAGCTTGCAGACCTGCCCCCATCTTCGATTCGGGCTCATCGCTCTGGTGCAACATATCACTAGAGGAGCTTAGGGCGGGAGAGCACAGTTTTACCAGCGCACAATTTCATTCAAGCCCCGCCAAACAAATGTTGCTCGTCGAGGACATGGGCTGGTTTGGCTGCGACAAACTCGAAGGCTTCGTTGACGAGGCAATCGAGATTCTTTCCAGAAACGACGCGCTCACGGCAAGGCTGCCATATCTAAAAGAGGCGCTAACGTGGCGCCTCGAAAGAATGATCGACATCGCTGAATGGAGTTAGCGAGGCAGCATTGCCCCGCCAACTTCCCTACCTCCCGCGCAGGGCCTTGAGCTTGGCCAGGGCATCGGGGCTCAGGCGACTGCCCAGAGTCATCTTGATTTGTGGAGCTTCCTCGGCCTCGTGCACGTCGTTGTCGATCTGTTTGATCTCGTCCACCAGCATACGGCTCGAGATGCGCGTAACGCCCTTGCCCATGACGACGGCCTGGATCGTGCCGTCGCTCGACACTACAGAACACGCGCGGCCTTCCTCGCGCGCCTCGATGCAGAGCTTCTGCACCACGGTATCGGCCGAAACACCCGTCGGCGAAAACTCAATGCGCACACCGCGGGCCGGTAGGTTGGGGCGCTCGCTGGAGATATTGCCCGCGCCGTCAAATACGATCACGGCCTCGTAGCGGCCCTGGGCAAACGCAGCTACGTCATTAATGAGCGCCGTGCGCGCCATATCGTGAACGTCGCTGGAATACGGATCGTCGGAATGGTCGTACACGAGCTTTTCGTAGCGCGGCGTGCAGTGGATCACGTTGTAACCGTCGACCACCAGCAGCTCGGGCTTGTTGGAGTGCACCGTCGAGACTGGGTCGGCGATAGCCTGCGCAAACGCATTGCCGCCCACGCCATAGGTCGCGGCCGAAACAATCGGCTTGGCCGAGCCCTCGCCAAAGCGCTTGGCCTTGGACTTGGCACGGTTCTTTTTGGACATGCGCTACTCCTCCCCCATCAGCTCGCCGGCGTTGCGGCGCAGCCACTCAAAGCACAGCGCCGTGGTCGCCTGGGCAACATTGAGGCTCTCGGTCATACCGCGCTGGGGAAGCTTGGTCAAAAAGTCGCATTTCTCGAGCACCAGACGCGAGATGCCGTCGCCCTCGGAGCCCATGACGAGCGCCACGCGGCCCTCGAAAGGAGCATCCCAGCAACTGCCTTCGGCGTGCTCGGAAGCACCGCCCACCCAAAAACCAGCGGCCTTAAAATCGTCGAGCGCACGGGCGATATTGGGAACCTGCGCGATAGGCAGATGCATGACGGCACCGGCTGAGGTCTTATAGCTGCCCACGGTCACGCCGGCGGCACGCTTATTGGCAATGATGACGCCCGCGGCGCCCACGACCTCGGCGGAACGCACGATGGCGCCAAAGTTGCCGTCGTCAGTCACGTGGTCGAGCACCACGACAAGTGCCGGGCCCTCGCCTGCGCGGTCGAGAATATCGGCGACATCGGCATAGGGGAAGTTGCCAACCTCGAGCGCGATGCCCTGGTGAGCGCCGTGGCTCGACAGTGCGTCGAGCTGCGCGCGCGGCACATACTTAATGCGGACACCCATGGCGTTGAGGTCGTCGACCAGGCGCGACAAGGCGGCATCGCGCTCCCCGCCCTCAGCAATGAGCGCGCACTTGATGGGAAAACCAGTGCGCAGCGCCTCGGCGGCTGCACGACGACCTTCGATAAACTCGCCCTTGGGAGCCTGGACAGCGTCGCGGTTGCGATCGCGCTGCGGACGTGCGGCCTGGGTGCGATCGCGCTGGCCCTTGGGAGCGGCAGCGCGGTCATTGCGGCGAATCGGACGCGAGCCAGAAGCAGCCTGCTTGCCGCCACGAGGCGCACGCTTGCGATTGTCGGCCATAAAGTGACCTCCTAAATACAACTATCAAACGAAACAAAATAAACGACCGCCCATGAATATTAATTCGGGCGGTCGGTACGGGTTTTCCAAGTGCCCGAGATTGCCGTGAAAGAGGAGCGACGCGTACTTGAGTACGCGAGCGACGGTTTGAACGGCAAGGTCGGGTGCTTGGGAAACCCGCGGGGATTAGAGAGATTTGATACGAGTGCCGGCGGCGGTATCTTCAATCGTCAGGCCCAGGTCCTTGAGCTGGTCGCGGATGGCATCTGCCAGATCCCAGTTCTTGGCGGCACGGGCCTCGGCGCGGGCCTCGAGAATCTTGGCAGCAGCCTCGTCCACGTCGTCACCCGTGTAGGCAACCAGGCCGGCGGCAACGCCCAGCAGGCCCAGCGGCAGCTCGACCTTGGGCTCGGGAAGCTCGACGCCAAACGTATCGAGCAGCTCGGCCAGCGTATCGGCGGCAGCCAGGACTGCGGCCTTGTCGGCAGCATCGCCCGCCTGCTCCAGGTACTGGTTGCACTCGGTCACAAAGCCAAAGACAGCACCCATGGCACCGGCGGAGTTAAAGTCGTCGTCCATGCACTCCTTAAAGGTGGCACGGGTCTCGGCAGCCTTGGCGGCAAACGCCTTGGATGCCGCCCCATCGGCATCGGCCGTCGCATGGTTCGCGGCCCAGCGCAGGTTCTCGACCGTACCGGCGATACGCGTGAGCGAGTTCTCGGCACCCTCCAGGCGCTCCCAAGAAAAGTCGAGCGGCGAGCGATAGCTCGTCTGCAACATCAGCAGACGCAGGGCGGCAGCGGAGTGCTGCTCGAGGACCTCGGCCAGCGTAAAGAAGTTGCCGAGCGACTTGGACATCTTCTCGCCGTCTACCAGCAGCATGCCCGTGTGCATCCAGGTGTTGGAGAAGCCCTGGTGCCAGGCGCAGGTGGCCTGGGCGCACTCGTTCTCGTGATGCGGGAAGGCAAGGTCGGAGCCGCCGCCGTGGATGTCAATCGGGGTGCCCAGGTAGCGGTGTACCATGGCGGCGCACTCGGTGTGCCAACCGGGACGGCCCTCGCCCCAGGGGCTCGGCCAGCTGGGCTCGCCGGGCTTGGCGGCCTTCCACAGGGCAAAGTCGAGCGGGTCGTTCTTGTCCTCGTTCTCCTCGATGCGCGCACCCACCATAAGGTCATCGATGTTGCGGCCCGAGACCTGACCATAGTTGGGATCGCTGCGCACGGCAAAGTACACGTCGCCGTTATCGGCGGCGTAAGCGTGGCCCTGCTCGATGAGCGTCTTGATCATGGCGATCATGGGACCGATCTCCTTGGTGGCGCGGGGGCGCACATCGGGATCGAGCACGTTGGCGGCGCGCATGACGCCGATGAACTTGTCGGAGAACTCCGTCGCGACCTCGGCGGCAGTGCGGCCCTGCTCGTTGGCGCGCTTGATGATCTTGTCATCGACATCGGTGAGGTTCTGGGCGAACGTGACCTCGTAGCCGCTCGCGATGAGCCAGCGACGAATCACGTCAAAGCTGATGAACGTGCGGGCATTGCCGATGTGGATGTTGTCGTAGACCGTGGGGCCGCACACATACATGCGGACCTTGCCGGACTCGATGGGCTGGAACTCTTCCTTTTTATGGGTAGCGCTGTTGTAGATACGCATTCGTTACTCCTTAACGGTTTTCTGTAGCAGGCAAACGGCCCAGGCGCCGATTCCCTCGCCCTGGCCTTCCCAACCGAGCTTTTCGGTCGTAGTGGCGGCGACGCCCACGTTTTCGACGTCAACGCCCAGGGCATGGGCAAGGTTGGCGCGCATGGCATCGCGATGCGGGGTGATCTTAGGCTGCTGGCAGGCAATGGTGCAGTCGGCATCGACAAACTCAAAGCCCAGCTCACGCGCATAGTCCATTACGCGGGCAAGCAGCACCATCGAGTCGGCGCCCTCGTAGGCAGGGTCGGTATCGGGGAATAGCTTGCCGATGTCTCCCCCGCGGCAGGCGCCCAGAATGGCGTCGGCCAAGGCGTGCGCGAGCACATCAGCATCCGAGTGGCCCAGCAGGCCGCGCTCGTAGGGAATGTCGACACCGCCGATGATACATCGACGCCCCTCCACCAGACGGTGAACGTCGTAGCCATGGCCAATGCGCAGGTTACTGAACATGGGGAAGGTCCTCTCCCTCGGCCATGCGGCCAAGCAGAATCGCGGTTACGGGACGCAGGTCCTCGGGCACCGTCACCTTAAGGTTATCGCGTGGGCTCTGGACGCAGCGGACGCGCCCACCCATGCGCTCGACCAGCGACGAATCATCGGTACCGATAAAGCCCTCGGCAATGGCTGCAGCGTGGGCGCGCTTCATAGCATCGACGCTAAAGATCTGCGGCGTCTGCGCTGCCCAGTAGAGCTCACGCGGCGGCGTCTCGACGATATTATCGCCGTCAACGATCTTGAGCGTGTCGATCGCGGGCTGACCGCACACGACACCGTCGAGGGCACGGTCGCTCACGAGCACGTCGATAGCGTGGTCGATGGCCTCGGTCGTAATGAGCGGACGAGCGCCGTCGTGGATGGCGACATATTCGAAACCCGCCGGAACCGCATGCACGCCGGCACGGGTGGAATCCTGACGGGTATCGCCGGCATCGGCAAAGCTGATGGGCGTGTCATAGTCAAACGGGTCGATGGCCAGGCGGCGCATCTCGGCACGGCGCTCGGCAGGGCAAACCACGACGATATGGCCGACCTTATCGCTACGATCGAACGCGCGGATGGACCAGCTCATGAGCGGACGGCCCGCCACATTAACGAGCTGCTTGCCGCCGGGATTTCCAAAGCGCTGGCCGCTGCCGCCGGCAACGACCACGGCGCATACGGGCGCCATTATGCGTTCCCCTGTTTGGTGCCCTTCATGCGGTACAGCGAGTCCGCAAGAATGGCAGGGTTGTTGACGCCAAAGTCGCCCAAGCGCTCCGGATCCTCGCTGATGTCGTCCATGAGCTCCTGCAGCGAGCCGTACTCGTCGACGATCTTCTCGGCCACGCCGTCGCGCACGACGGACACGCGCGAAAGCGTGCGCAGGCCCAGCGGCGTCATGACGGAGTCCTCGTCCAAGTCGTCATAGCCCAGAACTGCCGCCACGTGCTGCGGGTCGGACAGGTCCTTAGGCGTCATACGGGCAAGCTCAGCGCGAATCTTCTCGGCGTTGGCCTCAGAGGAATCGCTTGCGTAGTCGCGGATCATCAAGTCGTATTCAGTATCCATGCTGGAGCCCGCGAGCTGCTCGAGCTGCATCTGCACGAGCTTGCCCTGGTTACCCAGCTTGACGATGCAATCCTTAAGCTCGGTCTTTGCCTGTTGCATGATCTCGAAACTCGAGAAGATGCCGGTGATGTCGGCGAGCGTAACGTAGTCGTCGAGCTCAAGGGCCGTCAGGCGCAGCAAGGAGCGATCGAGCGACTGACGGGTGGTCTGAAGCGTGGCGACGAGCTGGTTGACCGAGCTCATGATGGTGGTGACGGGCTGAATCTCGTAGCTCTTGCCGTGAACGTACACGTTAACGACGGCACGGCGAGCCGAAACCGAGATCACGATGGCATCGGTGAGCACCGACATGCGAGCGGCAGTACGGTGACGCATGCCCGTCTCACTCGTGGCGAGCGAGGGATCGGGATTGAGGTGGAAGTTGGCGCGCAGGATCTGGGTGAGGTCGCCATCGATAACGATGGCGCCGTCCATCTTGGAAAGCTCGAACAGGCGGTTCGAGGTAAACGAAATGTTGAGCGGGAAGCCGTCGTTACCGGCGGCGAGCACATTTTCGGTGTCGCCGACACAGATAAGGGCGCCCAGGTGACCAGCAATGATCATGTCGAGGGCGGTGCGGATCGGCTGGCCAGGTGCCGTCAGGCGAATGGCCTGTTCCATACGCTTTTGCAGCTCGTTCTTATCCAAGGCATCGCTCCCATCGTATACGCTCCATAAACGTCAATAAGTTTCTCACGGTTTGCCCCTGTGACGCCCGCAAAATCCGATGCTTACAGAATGAGCGAACACAGCTTAGGTAGCTCATTTGGGACGGGGCTCTTTTAGCTGCTCATGTGGTAGCATCGGGTTTCATATAAATGAGGGAGTAGTCGTGTAATCGGGTTCGCCCGCAAAGAGGGAGCCAGACTATGGGACTCGCAGAGCTCATGTTGCTCGCCGTTGGCCTTTCGATGGACGCCTTTGCCGTTTCCATCTGCAAGGGTCTTGGCATGAAAAAGATCAACCTTAAAGTCGCCGTGGTGCTCGGTCTGTTCTTTGGCGGGTTTCAGGCCGGCATGCCCGTGATCGGTTGGGCACTCGGCAGTCAATTCATGGGCATCATCGGACCCATCGACCATTGGATTGCCTTTATCCTTTTGGCCTTTATCGGCGGCAAGATGCTGTGGGAAGCCTTTACCGAAGACGAGGATGAGGATGAAGGCGACGGCAAGGATGCCGAAAAGATCGACCTGGGCGAGTACCTGATCCTCGCCATCGCCACCTCGATTGACGCCCTGGCCGTGGGCATCTCGTTCGCCGCGCTTTCCGTCGACATCGTTCCCGCCGTGTCGCTCATAGGCATCACGACCTTCATCTTCTCCGTTGCCGGCGTGGCGATTGGCCGCATCTTTGGCGCGCGCTACGAAAAGCCCGCCACCATCGTGGGCGGCGTTGTGCTCATCCTCATCGGCCTCAAGATTTTGCTGGAGCACCTAGGGATTTTAGTGCTGTAAAACACCCTTCAAAACTAAACGTCCGTATAAGGCCTCATGCAGAGTTTTGCATGAGGCCTTTTCATGCAGACTTTTGCATGTCATACTAGGATGCAAAAGCCTGCACGTTAGGAGATAGCCGTGGATACCCTTCCCATCACCACACCACGCCAAGCTGGCATCTACGTGCGCCAGGCACGCGAGACTCAGGGTCTCACCCGTGCCACCCTCGCCAAAAAGGCCGGTGTTTCGGAGCGCCTGCTTGCATCGCTCGAGCTAGGAGACGCCACCGGCATTCGACTCGACAAGCTGCTGGCGATTTTCGACGCTCTTGAACTGGCGCTCGCAGCACAAGGGGATATAAGCGAAACGAAAAATGAGCACCCAGTCGACGCCCCGCATGCTGGTCAACCTTGCAGCACCTCCAGACGCCATCACGCTCAACGTCTTCATCATCGCAACCGTCGCAGCACAACCATTCCGGCTCTTGCAGATACCCCCCTTACGTCCGAGCTCTACGACAGGGCCTTCGCCGATTTCGCCATGTCCAATCTCGGAGTCTCGATTGCCGCAAACGCATCTAGCCAAACCATGCCCGAAGGGAAATAGCCAATGGCCAGAACATCACTTCGGACCATTATTTGCGGCGTGCCTGCTGGAACGCTCGCGCAAGATGAGAACGGTCTTATCAGCTTTACCTACGATCATGACTATGACGGGCCAGCCCTATCGACCAACATACCCGTATCGAATCGCACATACGGACAACAGGTCATGAATCCGTACCTGTTTGGCCTTCTACCCGACAGCGAGGACCAACGAAAAGCGATTGCCGCCGAATTCGACGTTAGGCCCAACAATCCCGTTGCGTTGCTCAGCCATATCGGACTCGACTGTCCGGGCGGAGTGCAGTTTTGTGCCGAAGAAGATGCCGACGCCGTCCTGCATCGCGCTGGCGAATACCGCCCTATAGACGACCACGAAATTGCTCTTCGTCTCAAGTCGATCAGAGATGACCGCGATGCATCGTGGATGGGTCTAGATGAAAGTTGGTCACTTGGAGGCAACCAGGGCAAGTTCGCGCTCGCGTTCATAAACGACCGCTGGTGCGAATGCATGGGCTCCTCGCCCACGACGCATATTTTCAAAAATGGCGTTATCGGATTTAAACTCGAGGCTCTCAATGAGTTTGTCTGCATGAAAAGCGCCCAGCGCGCCGGCATCGCAACGGCAAACGTCGAATATCGTATGTTTGAGGACGAACCTGCCCTCATTGTTGAGCGCTATGACCGCGTGAAAGTCAAAGACGGAACGATCAGGCGCCTACATCAAGAAGACCTCTGTCAGGCACTTGGGGTGATGCCCGCCCAAAAGTACACGGCAGACGGCGGCCCGACCACACGCGACATTCAAGAGCTCCTCGTAAATACGAGCCACCATCAACTTAACCTGTATCTGTTTACGCAGATACTTTTCTTTAACGCCATCATCGGCGCACCGGATGCGCACGCGAAAAACTATTCCCTGCTCCTTGGAAACGACGGCGCAGCCATGATGGCTCGAATGTACGATGTCGCGTCGGGTTTGGCGTATGAGCGCATGCGCCGCCGGGTGCGCCTTGCCATGAGCGTTGGCGGCGAAAATCGTGTGGGGTGCATCGGTCCAGGCGCTATCCGCCGATACCACGGTATGGGCGACCCCACGCTGGAGGCGACGCTCACCGATGCCGGGCTATCCGAGAAGTTTTGCTTTGCGACCATGATGGACCTCGCCTACGAGGTACCCATTTGCATGGAAGAGGTCATGGACGAATACGCCGACCTGCCCGGCATGGCGGACCTGCGCGAGCATATGCTCGGCCCCGTCCGCGAAAACTGCCAGCGCGCCCTCGACCTCATCAGGGCAGAAATGGACTAGGTGGCCGTAATTTCGCAATTATCAAACAAAAGAGAGGGGGCACCCGTCGCAAAAGACCGGGTGCCCCCTCTCATAATGTCATTTGCAATCCGCTAGCACGTGACTCGGACTGCTGCTAGCGCAACCTTTACGCAGCGAGGCGCTTGAGGACGTCGATGAGCAGCTCGTAGAAGCGCTCGGCAGAAGCGAGCTCCATGCTCTCGTCCGGGGTATGGACATCGGAGAGCGTCGGGCCCACGGCGATGGCGTCCAGGCCGTGCAGAGCCTCGGCAAACAGGCCGCACTCAAGGCCGGCGTGAATGGACTCGATGCGCAGCTCGGAGCCAAAGAGCTCTCGATAGCTCTCGACAAAGACTTCGCGGACCGGCGAATGCTCGGCATAGCTCCAGCCGGGATACTCAAACTCAAACTTGGCGTCGAAGCCCAGGACATCGGCCAGCGTCTGCAGACGGTCCTTGAACTCGTTCTGCAGCGAGGTGATCGAAGAGCGCGGGGACAGCATAATCTTGACCTCGTCATCGGAGGTGGCGACCACGCCGATGTTGGAGGAAACCTCGACGGAGCCGTCGGTGGCGACGTTACGGCGAATCACGCCGTTAGGGGCAAGGCGCAGGGCGCGGATGAGGGCAAGCGCGGACTTCTGGTCCATGGCCTCAACCTCGGCGTCGTCGGCAATCTCGACGGTGCAAGTAAAGCCGGGGTCGAAGACCTCGAGCTCGGCAGTGACGTCGGCGATGATGCCCTTTGCGATCTGGGCCGCGGCCTCGGCGGCAGCGTGGTCGGCGTAGACCAGAACAGCCTTGCACTCACGGTTGATGGCGTTGTCCTTGGTGCCGCCGTTAAAGCTAACGATGGCGGGCTCGCCGGCAACCATCAGGCGGTCGATGATGCGGGCCATGATGAGGTTGCCGTTGCCGCGCTCCAGGTTGATATCGCTGCCGGAGTGGCCGCCCAGCAGGCCGGAGATGTCGAGCGTGAGGGTGCTACCGGTCTTGTGCTCGCGCGCGATCGGGCAGGTGTAGGTAACGACGACGCCGCCGGCACAGCTGACGGTGGCAACGCCCTCTTCCTCGGAGTCAAGGTTGATCATGGTGCGGGCGCTAATCTGGGACTTGTCGAGCGTCTCGGCGCCGACCAGGCCAGTCTCCTCGTCGGTGGTGAACACGCACTCGAGGGCCGGATGGGTAATCGAATCGTCGTTGAGCACGGTAAGCATAAGCGCGACGGCAATACCGTTGTCGGCGCCCAGAGTGGTGCCGTTAGCGGTGAGGACGCCGTCCTTGACGACCAGGTCGATACCATCGGTCGTAAAGTCGTGCTCAACGGAGCCCAACTTGTCGCACACCATATCGATGTGGCCCTGCAGCATCACGGTCGGGGCATTCTCGGCACCGGCAGATGCGGGCTTGCGAATGATGACGTTGTAGACCTCGTCCTGGTACACATCGAGACCGCGCTCCTTGGCAAACGCAACCAGGAAATCGCTGATGCCCTTCTCGTTGCCAGACCCACGGGGGATCGCGCTGACCTCCTCAAAGAAATGGAACAGCTGGGCGGGCTCGTAGCCGGTAATCTTGTAGTCCATGGTGCCTCCTTGGCGCAACTGGTTAGACAGTAAGACATGCGACTTGTATATTCCCAGACTTTGCGTGCATAAACCAGTCGAAAACGCCGAGCGCCCTCGCATCATCGGCTAACGGTGGACCGTATAGCGTAACGGTCACAACTTCCGCAGCTCTACAAATCGAGGCGCCCTTTCCGGAGCGCCTCGATTGCGCGTATCAAATTGTCGCCACGCCCTACAGCGCGCCGGAACCGGCTTGCATCATGCCGCCGGGGCCCGAGGTCACGCCGCCGCTCACGGGCGCGGCGTTGCCGGTGTGCGGTACCGCCGGGGCGGTATCGCCACCAAGCGTGCCCGCCGGACGCGGTGCCGGGATCTCGCCCGTGCCGCGGCTAAAGACAAACTTGCCATCGGTCACGTCGCACAGGACGGTATCGCCCTCGCCCCACTCGCCAGCCAGCAGTTCCTCGGACAGCGGATCCTCGATGAGCTTTTGGATGGCACGACGCAGCGGACGCGCGCCGTTGGTGAGGTCGGTACCCTCCGCCACAATCTTGTCGTAGGCCGCATCGGTAAGCTTGATGTTCATGCCGTTTGCGATCAGGCGCTGGCGCAGATCGTCCACCAGCAGGTGCGCAATCTTGGTCAGGTTCTCGCCCGAGAGCTTCTGGAACACCACGATGTCGTCGATACGGTTGAGCAGCTCGGGGCGGAACAGGCGCTTGAGCTCGCCCATCGCGCGGCCGCGGATCTCACTCGAGGTGAGGCCCTGCTCGCCGGTGGTGCCAAAGCCAACGCTCGCATCCTGCGCGATCTCGCGGGCGCCCACGTTTGACGTCATGATAATCACGGTATTGCGGAAGTCGACCGTCTTGCCCTGGCTATCAGTCAGGCGACCCTCCTCCAGCACCTGCAACAAAATGTTGAAGATGTCGGGGTGCGCCTTCTCGATCTCGTCGAACAGCACGACCGAGTACGGGTGACGACGAACGGCCTTGGTAAGCTGACCGCCCTCGTCGTGGCCCACGTAACCCGGAGGGCTACCGATGAGCTTGGAGACCTCAAACTCGCTACCGAACTCGGACATGTCGAAGCTGATGAGCGCGTCCTTGCTGCCAAAGAGGTACTCGGCGAGCGTCTTGGCGAGCTCGGTCTTGCCCGTGCCGGTGGGACCCAGGAAGATAAAGCTGCCGCCGGGGCGACGCGGATCCTTGAGCGGCGAGCGGCTGCGGCGCACGGCCTTGGCGACGGCCTCGACAGCCTCGTCCTGGCCGATGATGCGGGTCTTGAGCACGCTTTCGGTCTGCAGCAGGCGCCGGCTCTCGCTCTCGGTGAGCGAGGAAACCGGCACGCCAGAGGTCACGGACACGATGTCGGCAATCTGGGCGACGTCGATGGTGAGCGGGCTGGCGTCGAGCTCGGCGGTCCAGGCGGCCTTGGCCTCGGCGAGCTCAATCTCGGCGGCCTTCTGCTGCTCGGTGATCTCGGCGGCCTTGTTCATGTCGTCGCTCTCGGTGGCCTCCTGCGCGGCGGCCTTGAGCTCCTCTATGCGATGCTCGGCCTCGCGCACCGGCTCGGGCGCGCGGTTGGCGGCGATGCGGGCGCGGGCGCCGGCCTCGTCAATGAGGTCGATGGCCTTATCGGGCAGGAAGCGATCCTGGATGTAGCGGTTGGAGAGGTTCGCGGCGGCCTCGATAGCACCCTGCGTATAGCGCACATGGTGGTGCTCCTCGTAGCGCGGCTTGAGCGCGGTCAGGATCTTGACCGTGTCCTCGACGCTCGGCTCCTCGACATCGATGGTCTGGAAGCGACGCTCGAAGGCCGGGTCCTTGGTGAGGTACTTGCGGAACTCCTCGGCCGTGGTGGCACCGATGATCTGGAAAGCACCGCGTGCGAGAACGGGCTTGAGCATGGAGCTCGCGTCGATGGAGCCCTCGGCAGAGCCGGCACCGATGATGGTGTGCATCTCGTCAATAAACAGGATGACGTCGTCAGCCTCGGTGGCCTCCTGGATCACGTTCTTGAGGCGCTCCTCAAACTCACCGCGATACTTGGCGCCCGCGACAAGACCCGGCAGGTCGAGCGTCCAGATATTCTGGTTCATGAGGTTCTCGGGCACGTTGCCGGCTGCAATCTGCTGAGCCAGGCCCTCGACGATGGCCGTCTTGCCCACGCCGGGGTCGCCCAGAATGAGCGGGTTGTTCTTGGTGCGGCGCGAAAGAATTTCCATCATACGCTGGACTTCCTTTTCGCGACCAATTACAGGGTCGAGCTCGCCATCGCGCGCCTTTTGCGTGAGGTTGGTGGCGAACTGCTTGAGCGTATCGGTGCCGCTCCCCTTTTGCTGCGACGCGTCCGAGCCGCTAAAGAACGGCAGGCCCGCACCGGGACGCCCGGCACCGGCGCCGGCGAGCGGACGCTTCTTGTCCTGGTCCTTGGCGGTAAGTTTCTCGATAGCCTTTTTGATGGAGGCGGACGACACACCCAGGCGCATGAGGATGTCCATGGCCATGCCGTTACCCTCTTCGACGATGCCAATCAGCAAGTGCTCGGTCGACACGTAGGTCTGGTTGTTCTCACGTGCCACGCGGAAGGAGCGCTCCATCACGCTGATGACGAGCGGCGTAAAGGCAAGCTTGGCAGCCTCGGTCTCCTCGCTGGGCTCGGGAACCGTGGTCTGGACCTCCTTGAGGGTGTCCATGATGTCGTCGTAGGAGATATCAAGCGAGCGCAGCGCCTCGGCAGCGATGCCCTCGTCCTCCTTGGCGAGTGCGAGCAGCAGGTGCTCGGTGCCCACCTTATTTGAGTGCAGATCGAGCGCCTCCTGTTTGGCCATCGACATGACCTTGCGCGCTCGATCGGTAAATCTATCTAACATGCTCGTTTCCTTACATGAGTTCATCGAAATCAAAACGCCCGCCCGTCGGCGGCGCTTTTGTCTCTTTACCCACAGGTTGTCTATGTTAACAGCTGGAGGAATATCTATAAACCCGGCTCACATGAATGCAGGTTATGACCGCATCGCGGGACTCACCGCGCGATGCGCGACAGGCGCCCCGCAAGAGAAACCCTAGGCGTCTTTCACCACGTCGGGACTCGTCGCACGCGATGCGCGATAGGCATCGGCCTCCTTGGAGACGCGTTCGAGCAGCTCGGATGTATCGACGCCCTCGACTTGCGCGACCGTTTCCACCGTCTGCATGGCGACCGCCCTCAGGTACGCGCACGCGCTGTCCCCCGGCTGCTCGAGGTCTATCTCCTCGCCGCCCTCCCGGGCAAAGCCGACCGCCATCACAAAGCCCATGATGCCCGAGACCAGAAAGCCCACCGCAAAGCTCGAATCTGCCTTGAGCTCTTCTCCGTCGGGGTGGACGATCTCTCTCACGCGGTCGATGATGATCGTATGGATGCCCTGCACGACCTGCTCGGCGGCACCCGCCCTCATGGTGATGACGATGCGCCGCAGCAGGCAGCGGACGTCGCGCCGGTCGAACGCCGAAAGGTCGCCCTCGCTCGAAAAATGCCAGAGGGCATCGGTGATGAGCTCGTTATCCTGCAGCAGCTGGGCTATGGCGATGGCGACGAGTTCATCGAAATCGTGAAAATAGTAGTAAAACGTTCCGCGATTGCACTGGGCGGCGCGGGTCACCTCGCCAACCGACAGCTCGAAGATGCTGTTGTTCTCGATGAGCTCCCAAAACGCCTCGATGATACGGGTGCGTGCATCGGGCGCATCGGCGTCCTTACGCGGTCTCGCCATGCGCCTCACCGCACCCCTGCGCCTTGGCGTTCATGATGAGCATCTGAAGACGGTTCTCCACGTTGGCGAAGCTCACGTCGGGATCGTAGTCGAGCGGCAGGAACTGCGCCGTGGGATACTGCTCCTTGAGCGCATGGATGAGCCCGCGCCCCACGACATGGTTGGGCAGACACCCGAACGGCTGCAGGATCACGAAGTTGCGGCAGCCGCGCTTGGCGTGCTCGAGGATCTCCGCCGGAATCAGCACGCCCTCGCCCGCATCGAACGTATGGTGCAGGATCTTATCGCTCGCGCGCACGAGCTCGGGCATGCGCGTCGGCGGCTCGTAGAGCGGGCTCGCCGCGCCCAGGCGGTCGCAACGGTCGTGCGCGAGCTCGAACAGGTTGTCCGCCGTGGCGTACCAGGCCTTTTCGGGCAGCGACAGGTCGACGTGGAACTCGCGCGACTGCGCATGCTTGTAGAAATAGGTCTTGCGGATCACGTCGGTCATGCGCGCCTCGATGACCTCGAGCCCGTTGTCCTCGAGGTAGCGCTCAATCTCGTGGTTGGCGCCGAGATGGAAATTGAGCAGGTACTCGCCCACGATGAGAACGGTCGGATGCGGGTTCGAGCGGTCGTACGGAACGGCGTCCATGATCGCAAGCGCGCGTTTGAAGCCCGTCGCCTGGCCTCTCAGCCCGGAGCGCTCCATGCCCTCGATAACCTCATCGAGCGCGCGGTCGAACGCAGCGTCCGCCGCGCCCTTCTCGAGCTCGTAGGGACGGATGCGCCTAAGCATGGCCTCGAGGGCATCGATCATGGGAAGACCGTAGGCGATCTGGATGCTCGGGCCAAGGCCGAGCTTGAAGCCCGGATGCGCATTGTGGGCATCGACGTCGTCGTTGGTGAGCACCGGGACATAGTCGTATCCCGCGTCGTCGAGCGCGCGGCGCAGCAGGGGCATGTAGTGCGTCAGGCGGCAGTCGCCGATATACTTGCCAGTCACCACGGCGACGTCGTGCGGGTCGTACTTACCGCTCTCGAGTGCCGCGAGCGCCTCGCCGATCACGATTTGCGCGGGGAAGCAGATGTCGTTGTGCACATAGCGTTTGCCCAGGCGGATGGCATCCTCGCGCCCGATATCAAGGGCCTCGGCGCGCACGCCCTGATTGCGCATCGCCGCGGTCATGAGCCTGCAGAACGCATGGGAGGTGTTGGGGACCAGCGCGATCTTGTCGTGCCGGTCGCGCTTGGTGTACTTGACCTTATACGGGTCGTCGAGCGGATGGACCGCGTGCACCCGGGCGCCCTCGGCACGCTCCTCCGCGCGACGACGGTTGACCGACTCGATAAACGAACGCACGCGAATGCCCATGGGACCGGCGACGTCGCTCTCATCGAGCTTGATCATCATCGGAACCTTGGAGCCCATCTCGCCCATCATGCGCGCGATCTCGTCGGTGAGATACGCATCGTGGCCGCAGCCGAAGCTGCCCATCTGCACGAGCTCGAGCTCGGGCGTCGATGCGACGATGACCGCGCACGACAGCATGCGCGCATGGTAGTTGTTCACGATGTCGATGCGGCTGTTGGAAAGATCGACGTTGCAGACCCCCGGCACCGCATCGGGCGTCAGCACGGGGATGCCGCGCTCAGAGAAGAGCTTGGGCAGCCCGTGGTTGACCAGCGGGTCGTTGTGGTACGGGCGCGAAGCGATCACCACCGCGTAGCCGCCGTCCTCGCGCACGTTCTCGAGCACCTGCCTGCCGCGCAGCTGCAGCTGGTTCTCAAACGTCTCCTGCGCGCGGTCCGCCTGCTCGGTCGCCTTGGCAACCAGGTCGGCATCGATATCGAAGGTCTCCTTGCACCACGCCTTGAGCTGGCGGTTTCGGTCGCCCTCGTCGTACCAGTGGAACAGCGGCGTATCGAACGGAACGCCGAAACGCTCCTCCGGGTTATCGGAATTGCGCATCACGTAGGGGTATCCCTTTACGACGGCGCACATCCACTCGCTGGTAGAGGCGGTGTTTTCGGTGGGCACCGTCGTGATGATGGGCATGAAGATGCGGTCGACGCCGGCGTCGACGAGATTGCGGATGTGCCCGTGGACGAGCTTGGCCGGGAAGCACACGGTGTCGGATGTGACGTGCGCCAGACCGCGCTCGTACATCGCCTTGGTGCTGCGTCCCGAGACGCGCACCTTAAAGCCGAGCGTGCTGAAGAACGTCGACCAGAACGGCATGGTGTCCCAGAACTCGAGCACACGGGGAATGCCGATCGTGACATCGCGCCCCCCGCAGACGGGAACCGTGGGGTACGACTCGAACAGCAGCTTCTCGCGGTCGACAAAGAGATTGGGGGCAGCCGCGGTCCGGTCGCGCCCCGTGCCGGGTGCCTGTACCTCGCAAGCACCCTGCGGACGCAGCTCCTCCGCCGCGGGAACCTCGCGCACGAGCTCATCCCATGAGATGGCGCCGCCGCGCGGGCAGCGATTGCCCGTGACGTAAAGCGAGCCGTCGCCAAATGCCACGACCGCGCACTGGCAGCGGTTGTTGCACCGACGGCAGGTAACGCCGCCGAACTCGCGATGCTCGAAGCGCTCCACGGCATCGAGCCCGATAAACGACGTGCCGGCGTCGCCCTTGCGGCATTCCTCGCGCGCGAGCAGGGCGATACCGATAGCGCCCATCAGCCCCGGGTGGGGCGCACGCGTGACGGGTTTGCCCAGATACTGCTCGAATGCGCGCAGCACCGCGTCGTTTCGGAACGTGCCGCCCTGGACGACGACTTTGTCGCCCAGACGGTTGAGATTTGAAACGCGAATGACCTTGGTGAACACGTTCTCGATAATCGAACGGCAGAGACCGGCCATGATGTCGCCCGGACCCTTACCGCGCCGCTGCTCGGAAACGACGCTGCTGTTCATGAACACCGTGCAGCGGCTGCCGAGAACGGCGGGGGCTTTGGACGAAAATGCCTCGGTCGCGATATCCTCAACGGCTATTCCGAGGTTTTTGGCAAAACCCTCGAGGAACGAGCCGCAGCCCGCAGAGCACGCCTCGTTGACGACGATATCGGTCAGCACGCCGTGGTTGAGCCAGATGGCCTTCATATCCTGTCCGCCGATGTCGAGCACGAAGGTCGCATCGGGAACGCATGCGCACGCGGCGCGGGCGTGCGCGACCGTCTCGACCGTATGGTAGTCGGCGTGGAACGCGCGCGCGAAAAGCTCCTCGCCGTATCCCGTGGTGCCCACGGCATCGATCGCAAGCGTGACTCCCGCTGTCTCCCAGCGGTTCTTCAAGCTGACAAGACCCTGTTGGGCGACGTCGAGCGGTCTGCCGTTATTAGACGCGTAGAACGAATCGACAAGCTCACCCGCCTCATCGACCAGGGCGAACTTGGTCGTCGTGCTCCCCGAATCGATACCGAGCGCCACACGCACCGTCTCTCCGGGCGCATACGCATCCGGACCCTTTGCCGGCGTCTCTTTGCCATGGCGTGCCGTAAAATCCGCCTGCTCGGCAGGTGTGGCAAAAAAGGGCTGGGCAAGACGTCCCTCCCCGCTTGCGGGCGCGACCGTCTCGAGCTTATCCAGCCGGACAAAAGCGTCGGGAAGGTCGATCGGTTGGGACGATGCGAACATGTCGGTCAGCGACAGGGCGGCACCGCGCGCGACCATGATCTGCGGATCGCGCGGGACGATAACCTGATCGTCCGATAGATTCAGTTGCTCCCGGAACACGCGGACCAGCGTGGGGTTGTAGGCGAGCGTACCGCCCTCGAAGATTACCGGCGGCTCGATGTCGATACCCTGGGCCAGACCGCCGATCGTTTGGCGGGCGACCGCGTGAAGCGCCGAAAGCGCCAGGTCGGTGGTAGGAATGCCCTCGTTGAGCAGCGGCTGGATATCGGTCTTTGCGTACACGCCGCAGCGGCCCGAGACCTCGTGGACGGTCGTTCCCCGGCTTGCGAGCTGCTCGAACTCGCCCGATTCGGTGCCGACCCCCATGAGCTTTGCCATCTCGTCGATAAATGCACCGGTACCGCCTGCGCACGAGCCGTTCATGCGCATGTCGGCAACCTCGATGTCTCCCTTATCGTTGGTGCGGAAGAAGATCATCTTGGCGTCTTGGCCGCCCAGCTCGATGGCGCAGCGCGTCTGCGGATAGAACCTGCTGATCGCGAGCGCGTTGGCGACCACCTCCTGAACGTACGAGGCGCCCAGCGCGGTCGCGATATCGCGCGCACCCGAGCCGGTCACCGCAACGCGCAGCGACTCATGGGGAAAGCGCTCGGCGAGCTCGCCGAGCATGGCGCGCACGCTCGCTGTCTGACACGCCCCGTGGCGGCGATATCCCCACCACGCCTCGGTCATATCCTCGTGCATCGCGTAAACTTTGGTCGTCGTCGACCCTACGTCCAGTCCTACTAGCAACGCCATAATGCTCCGTCTCTCGCATTTTTCCCGCTAGAGATATACCACTCTACGTAATACAACAGACTGTTGTATTTAAACTCCGTATAAAAAGCGGCTGCCGAAACGCTTCAGCAGCCGCCGAATGCACCAACAGATTGTTCTGCGCGCTAGCACGTCGGGCAACGGAGCAGCACGGGCCCTCCGGTCATGCGCACCGCTCACGCCCGCGATGTCGCCGAGAGAGCTATCCACGCTTAGGGCTCCAACCAAGCAAGTCGCCCGCGCTCAGCAGATCCCTAAGCGAGCTACTCGCACTCAGGAGCCATAGCCTGCTCCAAGAGCTCGGCATGCTCCTCCTCGAAAACCGTCCCCACAGGGAAGGCGCGACGGAAGACGAAGCGGGAAATCGGACCGGCTACCAAAAGGTTCCACGGCAGCGCCATCACAAAATTATGCGGGATGTTGATCATCCAGATCGCGGGCACGGAATACAGGTTCGCAAGGATGCCGCCGGGCATGTGCGTCAGACCCTCACAGGCACCGTACAGCGACATGATGATGACCATGGGAACGACCATGCAGGAGCCGACGGCGAGCGTCATGGCAAGTGGCGAGCTCTTGCCCGGCGTGACCAAGTACTTAAAGGCGAAACCCTTGGCGAGCGGGCTGGCGACGAACCAGTCGCAGCACATGGCAAAAATGTAGGCAACGGGGAAGCCGAGCCACGCAGTGGCAACGACCTCGCCGTTGATGGCCCCGTGCTGCAGGGCAACGTTGTAGATGCTCATCCAGAGCACCATGCAAAAGCACATGATAAAGGTGAACAGCAGGCTCTCTCGTTTGTTGATAGGCATAAAGGGCAGATTCCTCTCTGTGTTGTACCGCGGCGCCACGCAACAAAAACGGGCGGGCAAGATGGAGCTGTTGGAACTTCATCTCGCCCGCCCGTGGTACGCGCGTCTGCGACTACTTATGTGGTGGAACTACCCTAACACGAACGGCGCGCGCTTCGTAAGCGTTGAGTTTGTGGAGATGCAGGGCACCAAAACCCCCGACCCCATAAGTTGCGGTGGAATACGGACTGTTTTGACCCTTTAAGCAGCAATTCAGTCCCTATTTCACCGCAACTCATTTGGTGCAAAGTAACCTGTCCCCCTTGTACCAATTAGCTGGTGTGGCGCCAGCGAGGGTCGGTGAGCGTACGCGCCACACCCAACCCAACGGGCAGAAACGCTACGATGAGCACTGCGCGCACAAACCAGCCGAGCATATTGACTGTGTCGAAGGTGCACATGTAATACATAGAGCGATAGAGATACAGACCGGGCACCATAATGACAATCGAAGGCACCGTGAGGGCGATGCGCGGGTAGGTGAGCTTGACTTCGGCCAAGCTTGCCAGCAGACCCGATACGAGCGCGCCGATAAACGCTGCTGCCTCGGGAGGCATTCCCGTGCTCAGGCCCAGGAAGGGAAGCATCGTCGGCGCATCGACAAGGGTCAGACGCAGAGTATTGGACACGGCGCCGATCAACCCAGCTGCCGCGGCCATCTTTACCGGGCTGTTGAACATCACCGAGAAGCCGAATACGCCAACGAAGCTCATCACCACGCGCAGGAGCGTAAGAGCAAGCGGCGAAAGGCCGAGCGGCGCAAAGTCGTCCGGCGCCAGGCCAACACACTCGGCAACCATCCAACCTACGAGCGTCGCCATCACAATAATCGATACGGCATATGACAGACGTTCGATACCGCTTCGCATGTCGAGCTTAGCGATGTCAAGGCCTGCCGTAATGAGGGGAAAGCCGGGAATCACAAAGAGCATGGCGCCGATATAGCCTTCTTGGTGCGACATTGCCCCCGGTACGACCTGGCCAAGGCCGAGCAATGCCAGCAGATACGAAACGCAAGCGAGCGCAACGCCGATCGTCAGCGCGCTAAACTGGCCAAGGCCCTGCTTGAGAATATGGGAGCGAGCAAAGTTGCCGACACCAGCGCCTACGAATGCGCAGGCCATCTCGATAGGGCCGCCGCCGAGCAAAAAGACGAAGGCGCCGCAAGCACAGGCCGCCGCAAGGCCCTGTTGCCAGGGAGCGTAATCGGGCTTCGAGCTCTCAACGGTCTTGAGCATCTCGTGGTACTCGTGCACGGTAAAACGGCGCCCGTAAATCTCGATTTCCTTTAAGAAGCTCTCCATCATCCAAATGCGATGAGTATTGACCCCCGTTGTGGGTAGGCTGACGACCTCGTTAAAGCAGTGGCCGTCTTCGATGCAGGTGCACTCAAACGACAGAAGACTCAGGTCGACGTGAATCGTGACGCCGAGTACGGCAGCAACACGATTCATGGTATCGCGCACGCGCCAGGCACCCGTTCCGCTTGCCAGCATAAGCATGCCGGTGCGGCAGATGATGGATGACTTATCGGTGAGCGGCGCATCGACGGCAAGTTCATCGTCTGCCGTCACGATCTGGTGCCAGTCAGTTTTCATATGGAGCGCGCCGGCACGAACGCCGTGGTGCATAGGAACTCTCGAGAATAGCGAATCGAGGTGCGAAGGCTGTGGGGGTTCCGCCGATTCGACCTCGTCCTCGTCGGGCTCTTCATCGACCAGATCAAATGAGTCAAGCGATGCCGGCTCGCGACGATCGATCAGCTCCTCATCCTCATCGTCAAAGTAATTGAACTGATCGAGCATGTCCTCTTCGATTGCACGCTCGCTCGCGTCGTCCATACAGGCGCTCCCTTCCTACTGACTAACTCCCATCCTAGGCAGCAGCGGCTAAAGGAGACATAAAAGAGACGACTGTCATGCATGTGAGGCGCAACGATCGATGTGTCGGCAGACACCAAACAAAGCTGCGGTGGAATGCGAAATGATCCCTTGGGGACGGAGGAAAACGGATCACCGGGTCAGACTGACCCCATTGGTGATCCGTTTTCCTCCGTCCCCAAGGGATCACTTCAACGACTACCCTAAGTGCCAACCAGGGCATCGCCGCAGGTAGAGGACGGACAGCGGGCGACGTCTAGCTTGACAGCCAAGACAACGCCGATGTGTTGGTAAAGTCAGCGAAAGCCCGCCAGAGCGACCAGGGTCCTTTTGGGGCGAGATGACACCATAGGTTGAGCATAAGTCAGCGAGCGGGCCGCATTTGAGACAAGGTGACGTGAAACGAAAGGGCGCTGACCTTCTGGTCGCGCCCTTGAAGTTGAACGTCAGATTGTCCAAATGCGGCCCGCGCAGCGTCGAGCCGTTACGCGGTTCGTAGAACCGCGTAACTAGTTAGTACATCTTTGCACCGGCGGGGATGGAAGCGTCGAGCTGGATCAGGTTGAGGCGCTCCTCGCCCTCCTCCTCGTGGATAGCGCTGATCAGCATTCCGCAGCTGGGAATACCCATCATCTTGCGCGGAGGCAGGTTGGTGATGGCGAGCAGAGTCTTGCCGACCAGGTCCTCGGGCTCGTAATAATCGTGAATACCGGAGAGGATGGTGCGGTCGGTGCCGGTGCCGTCGTCGAGTGTAAAGTTCAACAGCTTCTTAGACTTCTTGACGGCCTCGCACGCCTTAACCTTCACAGCGCGGAAATCGCTCTTGGAGAAAGTATCGAAGTCGACGAACTCCTCAAACAGCGGCTCAACGGCGATCTTGGAGTAATCGAGCGTGGGCTTAAGCGACTTAACGAACGGGCTCGCGGCGTTGCCGGCCTCGGCAGCCTTGGCGGCAGCGGCACCGGACTGGAAACCCTTCTCGGGCTTCATGTGCGGGAACAGCAGGACGTCGCGAATGGAGGCCTGGTTGGTAAGCAGCATGACCACGCGGTCGATGCCGATGCCGATGCCGCCCGCAGGAGGCATACCGTACTCGAGGGCGCGCACGTAGTCCTCGTCGTACTCCATGGCCTCATCGTCGCCACCGGCCTTCTCGGCCATCTGGGCAGCAAAGCGCTCAGCCTGGTCAACCGGGTCGTTGAGCTCGGAGAATGCGTTGGCGTACTCGTGGCCGGCGATAACCAGCTCAAAGCGGTGGGTCAGACGCGGGTCGTCCTCAAAACGCTTGGCGAGCGGGCTGACCTCGATGGGATAATCGCACACAAAGGTGGGATTGACGATGGTGTCCTCGCCCAGCTCGTCGTAGATCTCGGCGATGATCTTGCCAGCAGTCCACTCGGACTTGATCTCCAGGCCCTTCTCGCGCGCGGCGGCGGCAAGCTCCTCGACCGGCGTGTCGATGGTGACCTGCTTGCCGAGCACGTCAGAGACAATATCGGTCATGGGACGGCTTGCCCACTCACCGGAAAGATCGATGGTCTGGCCCTGGTACTCGATAACCTCGGGGTTGCCGATGGCCTTGTTGGCGGCCTTGATGACGCCCTGGGCGAGCGCCTTCATGCCCTCGAGATCGGAGAAAGCACGATAGGCCTCCATCGTGGTGAACTCGGGGTTGTGGGTGAGGTCCATACCCTCGTTGCGGAAGATGCGGCCGATCTCGAAGACGCGCTCAAAGCCACCGACGATGCAGCGCTTGAGGTGCAGCTCGGTAGCAATGCGCAGGTAGCATTCCTGATCGAGCGCGTTAAAGTGCGTGATGAACGGCTTGGCCGTAGCGCCACCCTGGATAGTCTGCAGAATGGGGGTCTCGACCTCCATGTAGCCGTCGGACTCCATAAAGCGGCGGAAGGTGGAAAGAATCTGCGAGCGCTTACGGAAGGTCTCGCGAACATCGTCGTTGGCAATCAGGTCGACATAGCGCTGACGATAGCGGGTCTCCTTGTCGGAGAGGCCATGGAACTTCTCGGGCAGCGGGCGAACGGCCTTGGAGAGCAGTTTCGCGCTCTTGGGGGCGACGGAAAGCTGGCCACGCTTGGTGCGCACGACCACGCCGGTCACGCCCAGGATATCGCCAAGATCGAGGGCCTTGAGCGTATTCCAGGCTGCCTCATCCATGTCGTTGATGCGGCAGAATAGCTGAATCTCGGCGGTAGCGTCGCGCACGACGATGAACATGATCTTGCCCTGACCGCGCTTGGCGACCACGCGGCCGCCGATCTTCACGACGTCCTCGGTGTCCTCGCCATCGGCAAGCTCGGCATACTTAGCCTCGATGTCGGCAACGTAGTCCTCGATCTCGGAGTGCTCGGGATAGGGGTTCTGGCCCGCCTCGAACAGGGCGGCGCGCTTGGCCAGGCGCGTGGCGCGCTCGTCGTTGAGCGTCGATGCCTGCTCGGCGGCGTTCTGGTTCTCTGCCATAGTTAGCTCCTCAAACTAAAACGCTCCCCAGGATTCGGTCCCGGGGAGCGAAAACATACCTTTACGCGGGACCGTGGTCTAGCGTGCGATCTTTGCGATAGTGTAGACGCGGGTCTTGCCCGAAGGCGTAACGACCTCGACGGAGTCGCCCTCGCCGTGACCGATGATGGCGTGGCCGACCGGAGACTCGTTGGAGATCTTGTGCTCGAGCGAGTTGGTCTCGGTGGTACCGACGAGCGTGACTTCCATGACCTCACCGTTGGGATCAATCAGCGAAACGGTGGAGCCGATGGAGACGGTCAGATCACCCGTGGTGGCAGCAACCTGGGCGTTGGCGAGAATAGCCTGAATCTCGGCGATGCGAGCAGCATTCTGGGCCTGCTTGTCCTTGGCGGCATCGTACTCGGAGTTCTCCGAAAGGTCGCCGAACGCGCGGGCTTCCTTGATGTCCTCGACGATCTCCTTGGCGTAATCGCCCTCACGCCAAGCGAGCTCTTCGACGAGCTTCTGGCGGCCCTCAGCGGTCAGTACGATCTGGCTTGCGTCCATACGGATATCTCCCCAACTATGATGTAACGATCAACTGTCAACAATACGAAAAAGACCGGCTAGCCTGCGGGCAAGCCGGTCAGGTGCTCACCCCAAAGGGATGGGACTACTCTGCGTCCGCGTCGCTGTCCTCTGCCTGCTTTTTCTTGGCAGCAGCGAGCTTGGCCTCGAGCTCTGCGATCTCCTTGTCCTCCTTGGACTCCTCGACCACAACGTCCTCGGCCTGCTTGGTTTCGCCCTTATCGTCGCCCTCCATACCCTCGCGGATATTCTTGACGGTAGAGCCGAGGGACTTGCCGAGCTTCGGCAGGTTCTTAGGCCCGAAGATGATCAAGACAACGACGAGAATAATGATGAGCTCAGGAGCCCTCAGTCCAAACATGTAGACCTCCACAATACAGCGAGACAAGCTCGAATGAGTATACCGCGGGTGTCGCGGTATCACAACAATAGCTAAAAAAAGGGACCGCAAGAAGCGGTCCCTCCTCATGCTCTGGTCGGGTTGACTGGATTTGAACCAGCGACCCCTGCGTCCCGAACGCAGTGCTCTACCAAACTGAGCCACAACCCGTTAGCTCGACTATAGTAACAAAGATTTTCGCCGTGTGCTAGAGAAATTTTTATTTCTTTGGCGCGTCGATTTGAACCGTGTTGGGAATAAGCTCAGTCGCGCAGGCCCACCAGCCATTTTGCTGGGCAGCTTCCGCAAGATAGACTGCCGTAGCGGCGGTATCGCAGATGGCAAACGAACAGGCACCCGACCCGCACACGTCCACAGCAACGGTTCCCTCCTGCGCGCTCAGCCAGTCGAGGACCGTCTGGATCTGCGGCTCCATCTGAGCGGAAATGACGCCCAGATTGTTATGAACGAGCGCATATGCCGTCTCGGCATCCCCAGCACGCAGGGCCGAAGCGATCGCGCCAGGCTTGTCCGCAGACACCGGGGCCTTGTCAAAACGTCGATAGGCTTCAATTGTCGAAACGCTTGCCTCGCGCGGCTTAACCAGTACGACGGGCGTCGCGGGCAGCGCGGGATACTCAGTTGCCAGCACATCTCCCCCGCCCACGTAGAATGCGGGACTCGCGTGCAAAAAGAATGGCACGTCGGCACCGATACCGCGAGCGATGTCATCGAGCGCAGGATCGGTGCGGTCGATACCCCACAGCTCGGCCAAGGCAACAATGACCGCGGCAGCATCCGTCGAGGGACCGCCCAAGCCGGCGCACAGCGGGATACGCTTTTCGATCGTCACGCACACGTTGGCATCGCGACCGTAATACTCGGCCATAGCGATTGCCGCCCGATAAGCCGTATTTTTTTGCATGGGAAAATCGGATGCCGGAACGGTTTGGACGGTCAGCGCCGGTGCGGGCGTGACCGTCACGGTATCGGCAAGACCGACGGCTGCCATCAGGGAATCGACCTTGTGGTAGCCGCGGTCGTCACGCTCGGTATGAACCCCCAGGTAGAGGTTTATCTTTGCCGGCGCAGAAAGGGTCAGGGACCAATCGGTCACCGTTAGTGCTCCTCGAGCTGATTGCCGAGCGGGGTAAAGATGTGCTCGCCGCTCTCGGGGTCGAACAGTTCGACCTGACCGGTAAGGACATCGATATACTGGTAGGACTGACGCGATTTGCGGCCGCGGCGCTCGTCGACCTCGACGATAAAGACGGCGGGGTGAACGCTCTTGATGGTGCCCATGCGCTCGACGACGCGGGTACGGCCCATGTTGGCCTTAACCTTGACGCGATCGCCCACCATATCGGTCAGCTTCTCGTGGATGTCGTCGACGTGATTGACTTCCATCTCTTCCATGAATGGGGCCTCCAGAGGGTGCAATTCAAAAAGGGGATAATACCCCTAAGATAGACAAAACTCTAATACTATAGCACCCTGTTGTGACCATACGCAAGCAGCTAAAAAAGCCCCGTCCCAAATTGACTACTTACAGATTGTCTGTGTCCAGAACGATGGTGAACGGACCGTCGTTGACCAGGTCGACCTTCATGTCGGCGCCAAAGATACCGTGTGCCACGTGATCGACGTCCTGGGCGACGAGCGTCAGAAAGTACTCGTAAAGTTCGTTAGCGACATCGGGCGCGCCGGCATCCGTAAACGACGGACGGCGGCCGTGGCGGCAGTCGGCAAACAGCGTGAACTGCGATACCACGAGTACCTCACCGTCGACATCGGCCAGTGCCAAATTGGTCTTGCCGTTCTCGTCCTCGTTGATACGCAGCCCGCGGAGCTTGCTCCACAGTTTGTCGGCTTCGGCGCGTGTGTCGCCGTGGCCCACACCTAGCAGTACCAGGTAGCCTCGTCCAATGCGGCCCACGCACTCGCCGTCGACCGTCACGCCGGCGTTGAGCACGCGCTGCACCACCGCACGCACGGTCTACTCCTCGCCCGTCAGCTTGGCGGACAGATGCTCGAGCGCATGGAAACGATGGCTGATGGCGTTCTTCTCGTCCGCCGTGAGCTCGGCCATGGTCTTGCCCGGCGTATCGACCGGCAGGAACAGCGGGTCGTAGCCAAAGCCGTGATCGCCGCGACCCTCGTGCGCAATAACACCCTCGCAGGCGCCCTCGCCATAGGTGACCAGGCCGTCCGTATCAATAAGCGCGACAACGCTCATAAAGCGCGCGGTGCGGTCCTCGTCTGCCACGCCTTCCAGGTTAACGAGGAGCTTGGCGTTGTTGGCGGCATCGTCGCCATGCACGCCCGCATAGCGCGCGCTATACACGCCCGGCTCACCGTCCAGGGCGTCGACGACCAAGCCAGAGTCGTCGGCAATGGCCATAAGGCCCGTCTCCTCAACGGCAGCCTGCGCCTTGATGATGGCGTTCTCCAAAAACGTCGTGCCGTTTTCCTCGGGGTCCTCAAAATCGCCCAGCTGGCCGAGCGCCACAAAGCGCACCTCGGGCATGACCTTGCCCAAAATGGCCTCGATCTCGGTGAGCTTATGGGCGTTGCCGGTTGCAACGACGATGGTCGCCGCCGGGTCGAGGGTGTCGATGTCAATCTTCTCAAGTGCCATAGCTGGCCTCCTTTGTCTCTATAGCAATGCCGAGTTGAGGACGACGAGGACCTCGGCCTCTCCCCTCTCAATCTACGACAGTCTTATACTTCGGCGTTTTCGCAGATAAAACCTGCCAAAATAAACCTGTCCCTTTTTGGCAGGTTAGGCGAGGGCCTGGCGCTGAAGCTCGATGAGCTCGGCGATGCCCTTGTCGCCCAGGTCAAGCAGGGCGTTGAGGCGTTTGCGGTCGAAGGGCGCCTGCTCGCCGGTGCCCTGGAGCTCGATCATCTCACCGGTATCGGTGGCGACGAGGTTCATGTCGACCTCGGCATGACTGTCCTCGGAATAATCGAGGTCAAGCAGCGTATTGCCGTCGACAACGCCCATAGAGATGGCAGCCACCTGGCCGGTAAGCGGGATGCGCTCGATCTTGCCCGCCTCGACCCACATGGCGAGGGCGTCGTGCAGCGCCACCCAGGCGCCGGTGATGCTCGCTGTACGCGTGCCGCCATCGGCCTGAATCACATCGCAGTCGACGGTGACGGTGTACTCGCCGAGCGCCTTCATGTTGACGACGGTACGCAGGCTGCGGCCAATGAGGCGCTCGATCTCCATGGAGCGACCCTTGCGGTTGGCGTGCTCGCGCTTGCAGCGCTTGCCGGTCGACGCCGGCAGCATGGCGTATTCCGCGGTCACCCAGCCGGCCTTAGCTCCCTTTCGCCAGCCCGGCACGCCCTCCTCGATAGTGGCGGCGCACAGCACGCGCGTGTCACCGAACTCGGCCAAACACGAGCCGTGGGCGTGCTTCATGACGCCACGGGTGAGCTTAACGGGGCGCAACTCGTTGGCGGCGCGACCGTTGGCGCGGTTGACCTGCATGTACTCCATAGAAATATCCTTTCGGCAAAATATGTGGCGAAGGCTTTGGCGGCTGCCTCACATCTATTTCAGCTCATCGATATCGATATGTTCGATGCTCTTGAGCGGCTGACCAAAGATAAAGCTGCCCGCCACCGCAAACTCGGCAATGTTATCGGCCGTCGTGGCAAAACGATGCTGCGGCTCGGCGGCGTCGCCCGCCAGCTGCTCGCGGCGCGTGAGGATATCGGTCAGCTCGCGCGTGGTCTCCTCGGCGGAACTCACGACGCGCACCCCAGGCCCCAGCGCATGGCGGATAGGTCCCACCAACAGCGGGAAATGCGTACAGCCGAGCACCACGGTATCGATACCGTGGTCGCGCAGCGGCTCAACCGTGGCACCCACCAGCGCACGCACGGCAGGCGTATCGAAGATGTCCTCGTTCTCAAGCCACTGTTCCTGCAGATGTGCACCCGAGGCGAGCTCGTGTTCGACAACCTCGACAAAGCTCGAGGCAGGACAGCCGTATACATCGACACCGGCATCTAGATCCTGAATGGCGCGCGTGTAGGCGCCCGAGCGGATGGTGAGGTTGGTAGCGAGCACGCCCACGCGACGCGTACGCGTGCTGTTGATTGCTGCACGGGCACCCGGCGCAATCACGCCGATCACGGGAACGTCGAGCACCTGCTGGGCCAGACGCAAGGCCGCAGCGGTCGCCGTGTTGCAGGCGATGACCATAATCTTGACGTCGTGCTTCGAAAGCCAACGACCCGCCTGCAACGCAAACGAGCGCACCTCATCCTCGGTGCGCGTGCCGTAGGGACAGCGCTTGGTGTCGCCAAAGTAGTAGACGGACTCGTGCGGCAGCGCCGTCGCAATCGCGCGCGCAACCGTCAGACCGCCCAAACCAGAATCGAACACGCCAATCGGGCGCGTGTCGCCTGCCGGATTCTCGATATCGGACATTACCTCACCAGTCTCTCTCGAAAAGACATGTCCAAGTGCGGCGGCGCCGCGCTACGAACGCGCCGCGACCAGCAGCTCTGCCGTCGCCGCCCAACCGTCGACAATTTTGCCGCGCGTAACGAAAGCGTTCTCGCAAGCAGCCAGGAACTCGGGCGCGCCGGCGCTCGTCAGGCCATTCTCGACCAGGCAGAACGTGCCCACGTGATCGGCCATGTAGAAGTCGGACTCGGAATCGCCGAGCGCGAGCGTCTCCTCGCGCTCGATCCCCAGGTGCTCGCAGAAGCGCGCGATGGCAACGCCCTTGTTGAGACCCGCGGGGTTGATGTTGAATGCGCGACCGTCCTCGACGCGATCGAGCTCGAGCGTCGTCGGCTTGGACAGGTGAGTCAGATGGCCGTTGCAAGCCCAGATCAGACCGCAGCCGGCCTCGTCCAGGATGGCCTGAACCTCATCGTCGGGCACATCGCCGCGCATGCCGACGGTGACCTCACGGTATTTGTAGCCGGTCGACATGTCGTTGTGATACTCGATCTTGTGCGGCCAGCGGGCGAGGATCTTCTCGCACACGCCGGTCTGCTCGATCACCTGGTGCGGCGTGAGGCCGCAAGAGGAGTCGTAGGGCATGTCGCCGGTCAGATACTCCCAATCGTTGGCTTTGAGGTCGTACATGACCAGGCCGCCCATCTCGCCGATGTAGGAGTTGAGACCGAGCACGCGCGCGTCCTCGTGGATCATGGTACGGTTGCGGCCCGAGGTGGGAACCACCTGAATACCAGCGCGAGCGAGCGCCACGACGGCCTCGACGAGTTTGGTCGAGGGGTTGCCGTCGTTGTCGCGTAGCACGCACGAGCCGGGTGCGAGCATCGTGGCATCCAGGTCGGTAAAGACGTACTTGACCTTGGCCAAGCGCTCGCGCATCTCGCCCGAAAGCTCAGCAACGGTCGGCAGGGTATTGTGGGACATGGTTACTCCGTTTACGTAGAAGGGTTTGGACTTGGACGGCATGTTTTGATTGAGGGAACACGCTTATGGCGACAGCGCACTCAGGGCGCCGCCGCCATCATGGTTCATTAGTCAAACTGGGTAACATCGATCAGGCGATTGGCCAACGAAAGGTCGCTCTCGATGGGCACGAACTCGTCACCCACGTGCATGAGCTCCTCGTCACCCTTTGCCAGCAGCAAGACAATGGTAGGAGCATCGGGGTTGACGTACTCCTCGCGCGCCGCCTTGAACGCCGCATGCACAGCGGCTTCGCGGTCGAGGATGATCTTGTTCGGCGTATCGTCGGGAACATGCTCGGCAAGCTCGCGACAGACCTTCATCGGGTCCTCGTGAGCTGGATCCTCGTTCGTAAAGATCATCAGGTCGGAATACGGTGCGGCCTCGCGTGGCAATTGCTCGCGGCGCTCCTGCGCCTTGCCGCCGGCGGCGCCAAACAGCGCAATGACGGGGCTAGCGGGAAACGCGCGCTTGACCGACGAGAAAAGCGAACGGAACGAAAGCTGGTTGTGCGCGTAGTCGACGACACAAATCACGCGGCCGTCCTTCGACTCCACGACCTCCATGCGGCCCGGCACACGCAGTTTGGAGAGGCCCTTCTTGATAGCCTCGATACCGATGCCGATCTCGCGCGCAGCGGCGATAGCGACCAGCGCGTTTTCCACGTTAAAGTCGCCCGCGATGCCCAGCAGGACCTTCTCCCCCGTCTCGGACTCGTCGGCACACAGGCCATGCAAGTTGAACTCGATGCTAAAGCCGACCATGCGTACGTCGCTTGCCCACAGGCTCGCCTCGGGATGCTCGACCCCAACGGTCACCAAGCGATCGGCCGTCGACGCTGCCTCTAGCACACGGTCAACCTCTTCGGTGCCTAGATTCACCACGGCGGTCTTTGCCTGGTCAAAGATCCTGAGTTTGCTCTCAAAATAATCCTCAAACGTGGGGTGTTCGATCGGCGAGATGTGGTCGCGGCCGATGTTGAGGAAGCACGCCACGTCAAACGGCAGATTCTCGACGCGTTGGTACTTGAGCGCCTGGCTCGAAACCTCCATGACCATGGACTGGCGACCGGACGTGCGGCAGTTGGCGATATGGCGCCAGACCTCGGGGGCCTCGGGCGTAGTATTGGTGCTCTCGTAGCACTCGATGCCATCGTCGGTACTCACCGAGCCGATCATGCCGCAGGACTCGCCCGCCGCTTTGATAATCGACTGGAGCATAAAAGCGGCCGTGGTCTTTCCCTTGGTACCGGTGATACCCACGATCTTGACGTCGTGGTCGGGACGGTCGTAGACCTCCGGCGGCAACAGGGCCATGGCCGTGCGAACACTATCAACAACCAGCATCGCAGCACCGCTCTCCTGCGCCAGCGGCTCCAGAGACTCGACCAGCGACTCCTCGCACACAAATGCGACGGCGCCCGCATCGAGCGCCATGCTCAAAAACGCGGGCTTAAAGGCAGCACCTTTGCAAAAGAATACGTCACCTGCCGAGACCGCGCGCGAATCAAACGAGCAGCCGGTCACGGCACGCTCGTCAACCTGCTCTGATGAGCGCAGCTCGCCGCACACATCGAGAAGCTTGGCAAGCGTATCGACCGTGGTCACGGTCGCGGAATCCGAATGGTGCATCTTTCACCTTTCTCAGCCATTTGGCAGGGACGGTTTTATAGTAACTGAAACGCACCCACGCAAAAACGGCTCCCGGAGGAGCCGTTACGCGCAGGCGTTCGTAAGCCGAGGCTAGGCAGCCTGAACAGCGGGCTGGTCCTCGTCGATAAAGAAGCGCTTGTACCACACCAGGAACACGAGCGGCGTATAGATCTTGCGCTGGAAATCGCCCTTGCCCGCAAAGTGCAGATCGAGCAGGTGCATGAGCTCATCGGTATCGAAGAACTCGCTTGCCCACGGCGCGGTGAAGTACTCCTTGACATAGTCGTACCACTTTTGCTCGCGCAGCCAGTAGACAATCGGCACCGGGAAGCCCACCTTGGGACGGGTGGCCCACTCATCGGGCAGCGACTTGTTGGCAGCGTGGCGGAGTACCTGTTTGTTGCCGTTCTCGTTGATGCGGTAGCGGTCGGGAATGTGCTCGGCGAACTCCATGACTTTGCGGTCCAGGAAGGGCACGCGCAGCTCCAGCGAGTGCGCCATGCACATCTTGTCGGCCTTGAGCAGAATGTCGCCCGGGAGCCACATGTTCATGTCCAGGTACTGCTTCTTGACCAGCTCGGGCTGACCCTTCACGCGCGCGTAGATGGGAGCGGCAAGCTCGAAGGCGCCGTCGCCGGTGTTGTACTCGGGCTTGAGCACGCCGTCGACCTCGCGCTCCGGCCATACCAGAGCCTGTCCCAGGAACGACTTCTCGGGGATCTCGGCACCCTTGACCAGGAAGTTATGTCCCTTGAAGTACGGCATATGCAGCGCCAGGTTACCGAGCGCGCGACGGATGGGCAGCGGCACCATCTTTTTGTACTTGCGCACCGGGACCGTGTCCTCGTAGTAGGCGTAGCCGCCAAAGAGCTCGTCGGCACCTTCGCCCGAAAGCACGACGGTGACGTCCTTGCGGGCCATCTCGGCCAAGAACCACAGCGGCACGGAAGACAAGTTGGACTGCGGCTCGTCCATGTGATACTGGATGTCCTCGAGCGCACCGAAGAACTCGTCGGCGGTAATCATCTTGCGAACGTTCTCGACGCCGAGCTTATCGGAAAGCTCCTTGGCGTAGTTGGTCTCGTTGAAGTTCTTGTAGTCAAAGCCCACCGAGAAGGTCTTGTCGGGCATGAGGCAAGCGGCGATGTAGCTGGAGTCGACGCCACCGGAGAGGAACGACGCGACCTTGACGTCGGCGATGCGATGGGCCTCGACGCTCTCGTGCACGACCTCGTCCAGCTCGTCGACGTACTCCTCGAACGGCTTCTCGACGGCAGAGTAATCGCAATCCCAGTAGCGCTCGATGTTCATCTTGCCGGTCGGGATATCGACGGTAAAGTAGTGCGCCGGCGGCAGCTTGTAGACACCCTCGAAGAAGGTCTCCTCGGTTGCCGAATACTGCAGCGTCATGTACGGACGCAGGGCCTTTTTGTTGACCGCCTTGTGGAAGTGCGGGTAGTCCAGGAAGCTCTTGATCTCGGAACCAAAGAGCACGCCCGGAGCGCCGTCGCCCGCATCGGCCATGGGATAGTAGTAAAGCGGCTTGATGCCAAAGATGTCACGGGCGCCAAAAAGCTTGTTCTTCTTTTTGTCCCAGATGACGAAGGCGTACATACCGCGCAGGCGATCGAGGACAGCCTCGCCCCACTCCTCGTAGCCGTGCAGGAGGCTCTCGGTGTCGGCGCCGCAATGGAACTTGTAGCCCTTGGCTTCGAGCTCGGAACGGAGTTCTTGGAAGTTGTAGATCTCACCGTTGAAGACAATGACGACGCTGCCGTCCTCATTGGCCATGGGCTGAGCGCCGGCCTCGGTCAGGTCGAGGATCGACAAGCGGCGGAAGCCGAGGGCAACGCGGCCGTCGATAAACTGACCGCCCATGTCGGGACCGCGATGGACGATGCGGTCCATCATCTTGGTGAGCACCTCGGATTGGTTATCCGTCCCACCGACAAAACCGACAAAACCGCACATATACTATCCCCTCTGCTGTTGCTGGGCATCAAATCGAATCAGTAGCTTTTGAGTATACCCGAGGGCGTAAAGAGGGGCGGAATGTTCAGGCAATCTCAACTGAATCAGCTCCGCTGCGACACGTGCCAGTTACCTTTAATGGATATGAGATGAATGAGGCGATTGTTTTGCTATACTCTCTCCGCACGGGCGATTGGCGCAACGGTTAGCGCAGGTGCTTTACACGCACAAGGCTGGGGGTTCGAATCCCTCATCGCCCACCACTGAATTGGAAACGGTCCTCGCAAGGGGACCGTTTTGTTTGCGCCCATTTCATGGGATTCGAACCCGCCAGGGTGCGGAGCTGAGGAAACGCGAAGCGTTTTCCAGCGCAGCACGCGAGGGCCGCAGGCCCGAAGCGGAAGCGGGCGGCGCCAGCCGCACGCGGACATCCCTCATCGCCCACCACTGATTTGATAGGCTCCCAGCAATGGGAGCCTTTCTTTTTTGGGCCCATCGCAGAGGGATTCGAACCCCACAGCTCACTCGTTTCAAGGGCAGTGGTCAAAAAATGCCAAATATGAGTACTGCTACCTCTTTTGTAACAGCATTTTCGAGGTCCCAAAGGGCAAATCTGACATCAAAGCAACGGCTAACGGTCCAGATGAGCATGTTTTCTGACAGCAAAACTGGACATATGGGGGTCCAATTCGTCAAATTGTGTCTAATTTATATGCTACAGAATTAGTGCCCGTACTCATATTTGGCATTTTTTGACCAGAGGGACTTTTGACCATCGCAAATCAGCAACAAAACGGGCTCCGGATCGCCAAATCATGCCGCATATGACACACCCAGCAGTCCGGAACCCGATCCAAATTGAGTTATTACGCTGCGTTAGCCCAAGACACCCGACAGGATCTCGATCAGACTGTCCACGTCGGCTTCCTCGCAGACGAGCGGCGGCAAGAAACGCAGCGTATGAGCACCCGTAGCGTTAATCACGGCACCGGCGGCCAGCGCGCGGGCAACAATATCATGTGCGTCACCCGCGGCATCATCCAAATCACAGCCGAGCATCAGGCCACGGCCACGCACCTCTACCACATGCGGAAGCTTAGCCAGCGCCTGCTCCATATAGGCACCCACCTTGGCAGCATGCTCGGCATAATCGCCGCGCACAAGCGCGGAGAGCGTCGCGGCACACGCCGCGATGGCCAAGCAGCTACCGCCAAAGGTCGAGCCGTGGTCGCCCGGCTTAAACACGTCGGCAATCTCCTTCTTTGCCACGACGGCACCCATGGGCACGCCATCAGCAATGCCCTTGGCAAGGCTCATGATGTCGGGCTCCACGCCATAGGTCTGGAACGCAAATGGCTTGCCGGAGCGGAAGATGCCGCACTGGACCTCGTCGGCGATAAGCACGGCGCCCACTTCGTGTGCCAGGTCGCGCGCTGCCGCCATAAACTCCTCGGTCATAGGGTGCACGCCACTCTCACCCTGGATCGGTTCGAGCATTACAGCGCATATTTCACTGCCCAGCTGCTTAAAGATCGCACGCAGTTCATCGACATCGTTGGGCGTGCAGGCCACAAAGCCACCCGGCAGCGGGCGGAAGCTGTCCTGCAGCCAATCCTGCATGGTGGCGGCAATGGTCTCGAGCGTACGGCCGTGGAAGCCGCCGCGCATGCACACGATGGTGTTGCCGCCATTACCGGCACGCTTGGCGTACAGGCGCGCGAGCTTCATCGAGCCCTCGTTGGCCTCGGCGCCGGAATTGGCAAAGAACGTCTCCCACACCTGCTCGCCCGCAGCCGGGGCACCAAGAGCAGCTGCCGTGGTCTCATCGCCGGCGGCAATGGCATCGGCAAGCACGCGCGCACCATCTACGTCGTCGTTAGCAAGCTTGGACAGCAGCGCCGCGACCTGTCCGCGCTGCTCGATGTAAAAGTAATTGGAGACATGCATGAGCTTTTTGGTCTGCGCCTCGAGCGCTGAGAGCACAGCAGGGTCGCCATGACCTAGGCTGCACACGCCGATGCCGGCAAGAAAGTCGAGGTACTCACGGCCATCGTCGCCGGTGAGCTTCATGCCGTGACCCTCGACAAACTCGACCGGAGAGCGGCCAAAGGTATGCATAACGTAATGGGATTCAAGCGATTGCTGAGCTGCAAGTGACATGGGATGCCTTTCGTTGGGCGCCAGCCGGCGCGGGGCTATGGGTGCAGGAATGGGGCGGCTGCGGGTCAGCTAGACCGTCTGAAGTTTCTCGACCTCGTCAAGGTTTTCGGTCAGACGCGCAGCAAACGTCGAAAGCGGATGCGGATGCGTATCGAACTCGTAAGCCGTCTCGGTGGAATGGATCACGGTGCCGACGCCGGCATCGGTCAGCAGCTCCAGGAGCAGCGAATGCGGCGTAGTACCGTTAATGATGTGGGCACGAAATACGCCGCCGGTAAGCGCATCGACGGCCGCACGCAGCTTGGGAATCATGCCCTTATCGACCTCGCCGCCGTAGAGCATTTCGTTAACCTCGTCGAGCGTTAGGTTGGAGATAAGCGAGTCCTTGTCGCTAAAGTCCTTGTACAGGCCATCGACATCGGTCAAAAAGATCGCCTTATGCGCGTGGAGCGCCGCGGCAACGGCACCGGCGGCGGTGTCGGCGTTGATGTTGAAGAAACCGCCGTCCTCCCCCGCCGCGACGGTAGCGATGACGGGGATGTACTCGCTATCGAGTAAGCGCTCGATATAGTCGGTGTTGACGTGCATCACTTTGCCCACGCGACCGAGCTCGGGGTCGAGCGGCTCGGCGATGAGCGTGCCGGCATCGCTGCCCGACACGCCCACGGCCAGGTTGCCGTGGTGGTTGATGGCAGCAACCAGCTCCTGGTTAACCTTGCCGCCCAGCACCTCGCGCACGATATCCATAGTCGCCGGCGTGGTCACGCGCTGGCCGTTCTTAAACTCGACGGGAATATCGTAATGGCTCAGCGCCTCGTTGATAGCCTTGCCGCCGCCGTGCACGATGACGGGGCGCATACCGATGATCTTGAGCAAAACGATGTCGCTCATCACGTCGCGGCGCAGCTGCTCATCAACCATGGCGGCTCCGCCATATTTGATAACAACCGTCTTGCCGGTCAGGTTCTTAATCCACGGCAGCGCTTCGAACAGCAGCTGCGCGGTTGCTTCGTTGGATTCGCTCGAACGACAATCGCGTGCGAATTTCATAATCTGCCTCGTCTTTCGTATCGTTATCGCGCCGTACTCCGCCGTCCGCAATCGCGGCAAGATGCGCAGCATGCCTGGAATCTAGGAACGGTAGTCGCCGTTGATGGAGATGTATTCATGCGTGAGGTCGCAGGTCCACACAGTCGTTGCCGCGTCGCCTGCGCCCAGGTCGGCCGAGATCACGATCTCGGGCGCCTCGAAACGTCGTAGAGCCTCGTCCTCGTCAAAGGGAACAGTCAGACCGTCGCGACAGACAGGCATGCCCATCATGTCGATGGAAACGTCTTCCTGATTAAACTTCACGCCGCACTTGCCAAGCGCCATAGCAACACGGCCCCAGTTGCAGTCGTGGCCGGCGATGCAGGTCTTAACGAGCGGCGAGTTGGCGACGGCACGGGCGGCGATATCAGCTTCCTCGTCGTTGGCGGCTCCGGTAACGTTGACCGTAACAAGCTTGGATGCGCCCTCACCATCGGCGGCGATATTGCGCGCCAGGCTCTCGCACACCTCGTGCACGGCAAATGCCAACTCGTCAAAGGCATCGGAGCCCTCGACGATAGGCTCGGCATCTGCGGCAGCGGCGCCGGAGGCAAGCATGATGCAGGTGTCGTTGGTCGAGGTGTCGGAATCGACCGTTACCTTGTTAAAGGTCTGCTTGACGGTCGAGAGCAGCAGGGCATGAAGTGCCGCAGGCTCGACGGGGGCATCGGTGGTGATAACTGCGATCATGGTGGCCATATTGGGCATGATCATGCCCGAGCCCTTGCACATGCCGCCTACCGTATAGACATTGCCCGCATGACCCGCAGCCTCACTGACGTAGGACACGGCGTACTCCTTGGAGTGCGTGTCGGTCGTCATGATGGCGCGAGCGGCATCGGCGCCACCGTGGGTGGAGAGCGCCTCGTAGGCAGCAGGAATGGCTGTCTCAAACGTGTCGATCGGCAGAATCTGGCCAATCACACCCGTGGAGGCAACCAGGATCTGCTGGGGTTCGCAGCCGATAACCTGCGATGCGATGTTGCAGGTCTCGCGCGCGCAGGCAAGGCCGGTCTCGCCCGTGGCGGCGTTCGCGTTGCCGGAGTTGATTGAAACACCGGCGATGATACCGTAGCCCTTGTCCGCACCGCCCAGGTTGGCACGGCTCACCTGCACGGGCGCCGCGCAAAAGCGGTTGGTCGTAAACACGCCGGCGCCGGGACAGGGTTTATCGGGCATGACGAGCGCATAGTCTAAGCGCTCGGGATTCTTCCGGAATCCCGCATGGATGCCTGCGGCCTTAAAGCCGGCCGCTGCCGTAACGCCACCCTCGACGGCGCGAATCTTGATATCAATCAGGTCGGTATTCATCGTCTTTATGACTCCTTATGTCAAACAAAAAACGGACATCGGTTGGTGCGCCATGCCAGTCGCAATCATGAGACCAGCTTAAAAGTGGCGCCCCACTCGATGCCCGACTACCAAATCGTTAACAATCGAATGTGCTACACCGGGCACGCCACTGTGGGCAAGCCTCGTCGCTCGTCAAAGCCAAAGACGATATTGGCGCACTGGACTGCTTGGCCCGCAGCGCCCTTGCACAAATTGTCGATGGCGCCCGTCGCCACCAGCACGCCCGCGCGCTTGTTGAACGCAAGGCCAATCTGGGCGGCGTTGGTGCCGACGACCGAAGCCGTCTTGGGCTGCTGGCCGGCATCGAGCACGCGCACAAAGGTGCGTCCAGCGTAGAACTGCTTGTAATAGTCGACAACGTCCTCAAGGATCAAGGTATCGATAGCCTGCGGCGCAAGCGGCATCGTTACCGTAGAGAGTAGACCGCGCTTGAGGGGTGCCAGGTGCGGGGTAAAGACGACGCGATCTGTTAGACCAAGGATTTGCTCGATTTCGGGCGTGTGACGATGCTTGCCCACGCCGTAGGCCTCCAAATTCTCGTCGGCGCTGCAAAAATGCGTACGAGCGTTGCAGGACTTGCCGGCACCCGTCACACCGCTGATGGCATCGACAATCACGGGACCGTTCTCGGCCACCCAGCCCGCACGCACGGCAGGAGCGGCAGCAAGGCTCGTTGCGGTGGGATAGCAGCCGGCGCAGGCGACCAACACGGGCCTGCCAGCAGCATGGCTGGAAGCAGCGGTCTCCAAGTCCTGGCAGAACAGCTCGGGCAGGCCGAAGGCACGTGTCTTGAGTAGCTCGGGGCTCGTGTGCTCGGCGGCATACCATGCCTCAAACACGGCCGGATCGCTCAGGCGGTAATCGGCCGAAAGATCAAAGCAGGAAACGTCTGCGGCAAGCAGGGCGGGCACCTGCGCCATGGCGGCGGTGTGCGGCACGGCCAAAAATACCGCGTCGCAGTTCTTGAGCTCGGGGGCATCATGCGTCGTGAAGACAAGATCGCTTACGCCGGTGAAGCTCGGGTACACCGCAGACAACGGCTGGCCGGCATCGGCGTTGGACGTAATGGCGACAAGTTCAAACTCGGGATGACCGAGCACGAGGCGAATGAGCTCGGCTCCGGCATATCCAGCCGCGCCGACGATTCCAACCTTCAAAGACATATCAGACTCCTTGTCTGCGATTTATGCACCGATGCGCATTTCGCAGCGGTCGTTATGAAGTGGGTTGAAACTTTAGCACCAAAAGATGCATGAATACGTAAATGGCTTGCATATTCATGCATTGAAACATTCCCGACACATTCGCTTGAAGGAATTGACAAATGGAGCGGGCCCCATATTACCCAGTGCACCTTACGGTGACGTTGCAATGTGGGGCCCGCTATATGCGAGAATTTGAATTGTCGAAGCTTGCTGAGAGACTCGTTTAGAGCTCGACCGGCACCCATTCGTCGTGATTGCAGATAAAGGCCTCGGGTTCCTCCACGCTAAAGAAGACGAGCGTGGGGTCGTTAGGCCCCTCATAGTGCTCGCTCAAGCGCTCAAGATGTTTCCATCCAGCCTCGCGCATATCGGGAGCGGCCTGGTCATCCAGACCCGCATGCCCGCGCAAGATGAGCCAGCCATGGCCCGGCCACCAACTCGTGGCCTCAAAGCGCTGATTTTGCAGCAGCTCTTGCCACACGTCTTTGGTGCGCGCCGTCACAAACCACAGCTTACCGTCCTGAATCTGTGCAAACGAGAACGGACGTACATGTGGCTGCCCGTCCACGCTCGTCGCCAAGTACCACGCCGGCACCGACGTCAGATACTCCAAAACCGTATTCAATCCGTCCACGTTTCCTCCTGTACTAGCCAGTTTGAGAGCCTGGTTTGTGTGAGCTAGAGCTCCAGGCGCTCCTCGCTGCCGTCGATATCACAGAAGCGGGCGACGATATTGCGGACCGAGAAAAACGCAAGGCGGCCGTCGTTGGCACTATCGTGTTGCTCGCCAATGCCCACCATGTGCTTAAAACCCGCTTGACGCACCTTGTCGCTCGCAGCTGCGTCGTCCTCAAGTGCGGCTTCGCCGGTCAACACGATCCAACATTCCCCCGGCTTCCAGCCCGATACTTCAAACTTGGGATTCGCACTCAGCTCCGCCCACACATCCTTATCGCGCGACGTGCAAAACCACAACTTACCGTCATCGACCATGGCAAACGAAAACGGTCTCACGCGGGGCTGATGTCCGTCGGCCACATCGGTCGTGGCCAGATACCACGCCGGAATGCGCCTGAGATACGAACAGGCGCGCTCAAGCTGAGCCGTGCGGTCGTTGTCGGTCATAGGGACCCCTTTCTTGCGCTCGAATCGCGCCTAAACAAGTTGAAGATTGATGCCGATGACGCAGATGAGCAGCAGCGCCGTCACCACCGCAGCCAACGCATCGCCGCGGCCAAATGCAAGCGCATGCAGACGTGTGCGGCCCTGCTCGCCGTGATAGCAGCGTGCATCCATGGCAGCAGACAGCGTCTCGGCATGACGGAACACGCCGGTGAACAGCGGAATCGCCACACTGCCGAGCATGCGTACGCCACCGAGCGGACCGCCCGTTACGCGTGCACCGCGGCTCGCCTGCGCATCGGCCGTCTGCTTCATCTCGGTGGCGAACTGCGGCATAAAGCGCAACGCGATACCCATAATCATGCCGAGCTCGTGCGCAGGAAGTCCCACACGCGCAAACGGTGCGAGCAGACGCTCAAAGCCCGCGGTGAGGTCGAGCGTCGGCGTAGTGAGCGTAATGGCACTCATGCCGGCCATCATCAACGTCAGGCGGCACGCCATAAAGGCGGCAGAACGCAGTGAGCCCTCGCTTATCTGCAGAAAACCGAGCTGCCACAAGATGCGCCCACTCTGATCGGTAAACAAGTTGAGCACCGCGACCACCGCGACGATCGCCAGCAGCGGCGCCATCGATGATAGGACCCGGCGCAACGGCACCCGGGACACGGCATAGATCAGCACGACGAAAATTGCGACAGGGGCCAGTCCGCGGAAGCCACTGACCGTGAGCGTCGTGATCAGAAACACAAAGCCCAAGAGCAACTTGGTTCGCGGGTCCAGGCGGTGGATTGCACTATCGCCGGGATAGTAACTACCAAACGAAAACGCCTCCATCAGCAGCCCTCCTCTCGCGCGACCGTCTTGGATTTAGCAATGTCCGAGACGTTAGAAGAACCGTCTGAGCGACCGATCAGCAAATTTTCCAACTCGTCGGCCAACGACTCAACCGTATAGAGCCCGCCGCGACGCAGCGGCACGCCCGCCTCCGTAAGCGCCAGCGCCATACGCTGGGCGGCGGGAACGCCCAAGCCGATCGACTTGAGCTCATCGGCATGCGCAAACACCTGCACGGGCGTTCCCTCGGCAAACACCGCGCCCTCGTTCATCACAACGATACGGTCACAACAATTTGCCAGGTCATCCATGCTGTGCGAAACCATGACAACGGTCAGGCCCTCGCAATGGAGTCGATCGATGAGCCCTAGGAAATCCCTGCGCGCAGCCGGATCGAGCCCCGCCATGGGTTCATCGAGCACCAGGACCTCGGGCTCCATGGCAAGCACGCCGGCGAATGCCACGCGCCGTTGTTGACCGCCCGAAAGCTCAAAGGGGCTCTTGTCGCCGACCGTGGAAAGGTCGAGGCCCACGCGTGAGAGCGATGACTCGACACGACGGTCGACTTCATCTTGCGGCAAGCCAAGGTTGTGCGGACCAAACGCCACGTCCTGCGCCACGGTTTCGGCAAACAGCTGACGCTCAGGATATTGAAACACCACGCCGACCTTGGCCTTAACCGCGGCGGCGTCTTTCTTGTTTGACAGATCGAGCCCCAGCGCGCAAACGCTTCCCTCCTGGGGACGAATCAAACCGTTGAGATGCTGGACCAGCGTCGACTTACCCGAACCGGTATGACCTGCCAAACCCAGGAACTCGCCGCGACGCACCGTCAGCGATACATCGCGCAGCGCCCACGGGCTGCTGGGGTCGTTTCCCCAGAGAGCCTGTTTGTTCGATGAACCCTCGGCGGCCGAGCGCTTGTGCCAACGGCGACGCTCGCGGGCGCTCAGCGAATAACTGTACGAAACATGGGATAGCTCTATGACGGGCTCCGACGCGTTGCCCTCGTTGTCTACCGGAACAGTGCCGTCAGCGATTTCCAACTGGGATGCGGAAGACTGCCCCGCGGTGCCTGCCCCACTTCGCTCGGCATAAGCCTGCGCAATCTCGGCGACCATATCCGCCTCACGTACCTGCGCGCAAACGGGCACGCCCTCCGCACGAAGTGCCATGCCCAAACGGCACGACTCTGGCATGTCAAGGTTGAGCTGAACGAGTTCATTCGCCCGCGTCAGAATCTCATCGGGCGTGCCCAGCATGGCAACTCGTCCCGTCTGAAACACGGCGACACGGTCCGCCTCGGCAGCTTCTTCCATAAAGTGCGTAATCATCACGATGGTCATGCCGCGCTCATGCAGCGCATGGCAAGCCTTCATAAGGCCCTTGCGCCCACGCGGATCGAGCATCGAAGAGGCCTCGTCCAAAATGAGCACGCGGGGCTCCATGGCGAGCACACCGGCAAGCGCCACGCGCTGCTTTTGACCGCCCGAGAGCGCGTGGGTCTCGTGGCGTTCAAAGCCCACCAGGCCCACGCCCTTGAGCGCTTCGCGCACGCGCTGCGCAATCTGGGCCGATTCCACCCCAAGGTTTTCGGGTCCAAAGGCGACATCGTCCTCGACAAGCGTTGCCACCAGCTGATCGTCAGGATTCTGAAACACCATGCCCACGGTCGAACGAATGTCGTAGACCAGCTCGGGGTCGGACCCATCCATACCGTTGATGCGCACCGCACCCGCATCGGGCTGCAGCAGCGCATTCAGATGCTTGGCGAAGGTCGACTTGCCCGACCCGTTGCCACCGAGGATGCAGAAAAACTCGCCGTCCACGATCTTCAGATCAATACCGTCAAGCGCCGGCGCGGCACCGTCATAGCTAAAAGAAACGCCCCGGCACTCAATCATGCGCGACCTTTGACCTGGTCCTTCTTGGGCGTAATAAGGTTAGAAACCGCCTTGTACACGGCAAGCGTCAGCACCGAGTTAAGCACGGTCTTGATGAGGTTGAACGGCAGCACGGCGGGAAGCATGAGCGGGGCAATCACATCGACCGAGCCATACCAGAACCATACGCCAATGGTAAGGTTTGCGACCATAGACAGCGCCGTAGCGGCAACAACGCCGAGCACCAGGCCGATCACAGCGCCTTTATAGGTATGCATCTTCTGATAGACGATGGCCGCGGGCAGAATATAGCCCAGCGTAGCCACCAGGTTCATAAGCGCGCCGACCCAGTCACCCGTAGTAAGCGCATGGATAGCAATCGCCATGGCGGCAACAGCAGTACCGGCACCGGGACCATACGCAAATCCGCACACCATCGCCGGCACCAGCGACGGGTCATACGTCAAAAACGGCGCCGAGGGAAGGATGGGCAGCTGCACATACATAAACAGGGCGCCCAAGGCACACATCAGCGCCATAGTAACGAGCTGTTTGGTGCTCCACCTATTCGTGTTCTCAAAATGGATATGCTGCGACTGTTCAGACATAAGATCACCTGCCTCTTTCATCCGGACTCTAACCGTTGGTACTGGGATCTCACCAGTTCAGCCGGCATGCGAACCAACACACGCTCGGGTCGCGGACTCATCGGCTCGGCCGCAGACGCCTCGCCTGCGCCACGGCACCCCTTTGGCACCGCCCGATTTACCGCCAGTGGGGAATTCCACCCCGCCCTGAAACAGCAATTGCAAGTGTAGCACGAGCAGATGCTCGCGCAAGTATGCCGAGGGTAATTAAAACTGGCAGCTTAGTGTTCCCTTGATTATCAACTTCATCCGAACACTTCCCATATTCATCCGCACATGTGCGGATGAATATGGGAACCCGATACCCTGAGGGCCGGGCCGGCCGGCCCCGGGAGATCGGAGGACGGCATGTCCGGAAAGAGGAAGAAGGGTTCCGCGGAGGCGGCCCCGAGGGCCTACGGCAGGCTCACCAGGCACGAGCGGGACACGGTCCAGAGGATGCTGGAGCGCAGGGCCTCGTGCAGGGAGATCGCGAGGGAGCTGGGCAGGTCGCCCTCGACGGTGAG
>UQIN01000020.1 GCA_900541035.1 uncultured Collinsella sp.
AACCCGCGACCCCAACCTTGGCAAGGTTGTGCTCTACCAACTGAGCCATGTCCGCATATGTAAAACAAAACGGGCGCCGGAGCGCCCGGATGTTGCCTGGAGGCGAAGCCCGGATTCGAACCGGGGGTAAAGGCTTTGCAGGCCTCTGCCTTACCACTTGGCCACTTCGCCGAAAAAGGACCGCTTGAGACGGTCCGGGAATGCAATGGAGCGGACAACGGGGCTCGAACCCGCGACCCCAACCTTGGCAAGGTTGTGCTCTACCAACTGAGCCATGTCCGCTTGCGGGTTATTAATTTACGCGAGTTATCCAAAAGACGCAAGTACTTTTTTCAAAAAAGTTGCTCAAAGCAAGTTCACGCAGGGAAATCATGTCAACCCAAGGCGCTAAGCGCACGATTCCGATGCCGAGCTAAACAGCTTCACCATCCGAACGCGTGTGCCGGCGCCATCCGTACGACGGGCGACCTCCACATTATCGACGAGCATGCGCATAAGTTTGATACCACGTCCGCGTTCCTCGGATGCCACCGGCTCGCTCGCCCCATCGATAGAATAGCCAGCGCCCCGATCAAGCACCTCGAGCACAACACGGTCCCCATAGGCCTGAACCGTCAGGATGCAGCCAACACCGCCCGCATGGTCATAAGCGTTACCCAATGCCTCCCCCAACGCCAATGCGACGTCATAACGTTCATCACGCCTCAGGGGAAGTGATTCGAGAAGCTCGGCCACACGGTGCCGATAATACGGGAGATTCTCGATGCCTCGCTGCACCTCGATGCTCTTGCTCCATCGTGGCAACTCTCCCACCGGAATGGCGGGAATCGACTCACGCGCCGGACCCGCAACATGAAGGATGTCGACAAGTCTGGCAATCTCCAAAAAGCGAATGACCTCATCGGAGGCGTTAACGAGCGAAAGCAGGCCCTCTCGCCTCATGAGCTCTCTGGCACGTGTAAGCAAAAACGCCAAACCCGTCGAGTCGATAAAGCCCACGGCCTGGCAATTGATGACAACGCGACGCACGCCCCGGTCGATCAAATTATCCAACCGTCGGCGCAGGACGGACACCGAGGCGATGTCAACATCGCCCGGTGGCGTCAAAACCGCTATGTCATTCCACTCATTCATACGACCATGGTTCCCCAAAAGAGCTCGCTCGATGCACACGTTTCTTCAACCGAAGGGATTTCGCCCGTCAAGCGACGTGGCCTACGATCGACCCCGTAAAAACTCAAGGGAAACCAGCGCGATGTCATCGTCCAGCGCCGACTCGGTAAAGCGGTCAAGCTCGCCCAAGACCTTACCGCAGATTCCCGATACGCCCTCACTCGAAACAGAGAGCAGAAGGTCACGAAGGCGCTGCTCGCCAAAGAAAGCACCCGAGCGATCGCGCGCCTCAATCGTTCCGTCGGTATACATGAATAGCATGTCACCAGGAGCGAACGTAAACACGCCCGTCTCGTACACCATGCTTTCAAAGGCACCGATCACGCCCGACTGGCACCCAAGGAGCCCCACTTCTCCCCCTCGGGCTTCTCCGCCGCCAAGCGGCGTTGACGACGGCCTAATGACCATCGTGGGAGGATGTCCCGCTGAGCAATAGGTAGCGCGGCCCGCTTTGAGATCGATCTTGGCGATAAACGCCGTCACGAACGTCTCGACCCTCGAAAAGCCCATGAGCATGCTATTGAGCGAGCGGGCCATGCGGGCAGGCCCCGCACCCTCCCAGGCATATGCCGTCAGGGCCGTCTTGACGAGTGCGGACATCGATGCGGCCTCAATGCCTTTGCCAGACACATCACCCAGAATCATGACGGCGCAGTCGTCGGGAAGACGGATGAGCGTATAGAAATCGCCACCGACCAACGCCGAGTTCGTGGCCGACAGGTACACCGAATCGGTTGCGATACCCGGAACATCCCCCAGGGAATTTCTCATGCCAATCTGGAGGGTCTGAGCGATATGACGCTCCTCGCGCTTTTGAGATTCGCCTTCATAAATCAGCTCAAAGTCATGCGCCAGATGCACCAGGTAGTCGTATTCAAGGTCGTCAATTGGTTCTTGGCTGCCATCACGGAGCAGCAAAGCGCGCCTCGTCGGCCCCTTGGCAACGTCGGCGGGAACGATTGCATCGTTGTTCCGCTGACCGCCGCCCTCCGAGCGAACGCGTCCCGCCTCGAAGCCGGAATCGACATAGAGGCCCTGGCACGGCAGGCCATGAGCCCTCAACCATCCGCCCATAGGCATGGATTCGTCGACGCGGGTCAAGCGCACATGCTTAAGATCATCAGCACTCGCACCGCCCAGCACCGACTGCCCAAAACCATCGGAAGCAACCCCCAAACGCGCAGCCGGTGCGGTGGTGGAAAAGAAGAGCGACTCAGGGTCTCCCGGCAGCGCCACGCGACTGCCGCCCTCAAAATCGATGACATAGGTGTCAAGACTCGCGTCATATTCCACGGGGCAGAAATGACAATTGAGCACCGTGCAGATTTCCGTCGACACCGCTCGCGAAGCGGCAACGGGATCATCGAGATAGGTAAACAGTTCGTCGCGCAGCAAATTGAGTGAGCGGCCGAGCTCCGCCGTGCGGCGCGAACGTAAGCTCGACGCCATGCCGACAAGCTGAATAGACAGGTAATCGCAGATGACCTCGAGTACGTTAACGTCATAGGCAAGTGGCGCCTGGGGACGTTTCCAGCCAACTTCCAACACGCCAAGGACCTGCGTGCCGTAAAACACGGGAAGACAGATCTCGCTGCGATACGGGGGCATATCCTGCACGCGCAGCAAGTGCTTGGAACGATTGTCCAAATCCATGAACATGCCCGAAGCAACCCGGTCGCCCTCAAGGTCCTGCTGAATCGACAGGCGACAGGCACGCGACTCTCGAAGCACGTAGGTCGGAATGCCCGCGCCGTACGGCATAAACTCGGGCAGATAGCTGTCCTCAAGCTCCTTAGAAACACCGCGGAGCTTAAAGCCGCCACTCTCGGAAAAATAGATAGCCGCACCGGAGGCATCGAGCGTTCCAACGAGCTGATTCAAAACGGTATCGAGCAAGCTGGGGAGTTCATCGGAGCCCACAGTACTCATAATGACCGAAAGGGTGCCCGAAAGGCGTTTATTCGCCACCCTAAGCTCCGATAGTGCGCGTTTGAGTTGGCGGTCGTGGGAATACTGCTCTTCGATGCTGTGAAGCGCCACCAGGACACGCGGTGCACGACGTCCAAAGATACGCGGAGGCGTAACGGAACCCGCGCGAACCAAGACGGGAATAAAAGACCCGTCGCTCAGCTTGAGCATCAGCTCGCTCTCGGAGCCATCGGTCTCAAACGGCAGACGATGTTCGGTCGCGCGCTCAAAGGCAGACGAGTACAGAACGTCTTTGACATCACCGCCGATGACGTCAGCGCGTTCCTCGCACATCAGGTCTAGCAAACGATTATTCACATGCAGAATGGTTCCGTCGAGCTCACAGATGATGACAGCATCGCTCGTGATCTCGACCAGTTGGGCAACGTCTGCCCACTCGTTGCGCTCAAGCGTTTCCATCGTGGACCTCACCGTCTATCGGTAACAAAAAAGCCTCCGAAGAGGCTTCTCAAATGCGATGGTGTCGGAGGCGGGACTTGAACCCGCATGACCAAAAAGCGGTCACTAGCACCTCAAGCTAGCGCGTCTGCCAATTCCGCCACTCCGACATGCTATGTTGTTGACTCGCGGTTCGTTTGTTAGACCCGCGCGTTCAACACGGAAGATAATAACCTATGATTCGAGAACTGTGCAAGCACTTTTTTAAAAAAAGTTTACGAATTTGTAAATGCGCAGGTAGACTGACCTGTTCGGGCAGGAATGAGGTTGCTTTCCAACGCGTCCTCGGGCATGCGGCATTATTTTGATCCGTGCTTCGCGCTACAAAATAATGCCGCCCCCTGCGGAATGCGTTGGAAAGCAACCTCATTCCTGCCCTAGGGGCACATGCTTCAGGCACAGTTCTCAAACATGTGCTGGGGGCTGATTCAAATTTGGTGGCTCGGCTTTGCCGAGCCCTTATATAAGGAGGCCGGAGCTAAAGCTCCGGCCTCACTAACTTTCCTATTAGATTAAGTGAGCGATCAAGGAATCGCACCCCTCCCTGCCGCGTTGCCGCAGGGCCCGCGCTGGACTTAGTTTTCAGAACATTCCGCAGACCAGGAAACCCCCTTATCCGCAGCTCCGAAGGAGCAGGATAAGGGGGTTTCCATGGTCGAGGACGTTCTGAAAACTAAGTCCAGCACGGGCCCGGACGAAAACAACCGACTACAGGTCGATGTGCGATTCCTTAATCGGGAACGGCTCGGCGAAGTGGCACGCGCAGCAGTGGCCCGGGGCAACTTCCTTAAACTCAGGAAGCTTCTCGGAGCAGATACCCTGAGCGATCGGGCAGCGCGTGTGGAAACGGCAGCCGGTCGGCGGATCCAGCGGTGACGGCGGATCGCCGGCGAGGATGATGCGCTTGCGGGTCTTCTGGATATCAGGATCGGGCACCGGCACGGCAGACAGCAGCGACTGCGTATACGGGTGGTGCGGCTCACTGTAGAGCGTCTTCCAGTCCGAAACCTCAACCATCTTACCCAGATACATAACGGCAACACGGTCGGAGATATGCTGTACGACGGAGAGGTCGTGAGCAATGAAGAGATAAGCAGTACCGAACTTATCCTGAAGCTCCTTCAGCAGGTTCAAAACCTGGGCCTGAATGGAAACGTCAAGTGCAGAGACAGGCTCGTCGCAGATGATCAGCTTGGGCTTCAGAGCGAACGCGCGGGCAATGCCGACACGCTGACGCTGACCGCCGGAGAACTCGTGCGGATAGCGGTTGATGTGCTCGGGGTTCAGACCGACGACGTCCAGCAGCTCGCGGACACGCTCAATACGCTCCTCCTTGGTGCCCACGCCGTGAATGGTCATGGGCTCGGAGACGATCTCGCCGATGGTCATACGAGGGTTGAGCGAAGCATAGGGATCCTGGAAGATAAACTGCATCTCGCGACGCATGTCCTTGATCTCATGTTTGCTCATCTCGGCAACATCTTTGCCCTGGAAGAACACCTTACCGGCGGTCGGCTTGGTCAAGCGCATGATGGTGCGACCCGTCGTGGACTTACCGCAACCAGACTCACCAACCAGACCAAAGGTCTCGCCAGGATAAATCTCAAAAGAGATGTCATTTACAGCAGAGACGACACGCTTGGAAAAACGCTTGGCGAACATGCCGGACTCAGCGGGGAACTCCTTAGAGAGGTGCTCGACCTTCAGCAACGGAGTACGCTCGTTGGTATCTGCCATTACGCCTCGCCTCCCTTCTTGGAATCCTTGCGCGTACGGGACGTCTCAGGAGCGTTCTTGAGAAACTCGGGGTCACCGGAGTAGTGGCATGCAGAGTAATGACCAGACTCGGTGACAACGCGCTCGGGGCGCTGCTTGCGGCACTTATCGGTCGCATAGGGACAACGAGGCGAGAACACGCAGCCCTCGGGCAGGTTCATGAGCGAAGGCGGGTTGCCGTGAATCGGCGTAAGCGGCTTCTTCTCTTCGATGGCCTGCTCCGGGATGGAGCGGATAAGGCCCCAGGTGTAGGGGTGGCGGCTCTCGTAGAAGATTTCCTCAGCAGTACCGAACTCGACGGGACGGCCGGCGTACATAACCATGATCTTGTCGGCCATGTCGGCGACGACGCCCAGGTCATGGGTAATCATGATGATGGCGTTGCCGTTCTTCTCCTGCATTTCCTGCATAAGCTCAATAATCTGAGCCTGGATGGTAACGTCCAGAGCCGTCGTGGGCTCGTCGGCAATCAGAATATCGGGATCGCAGGCAAGAGCCATGGCAATCATGACGCGCTGACGCATACCGCCAGAGAACTGGTGCGGATACTCGTTGACGCGCTTCTCGGGCTCGGGAATACCAACGAGGTCCAAAAGCTCGGTGGCACGCTTGAGTGCCTCCTGCTTGGAGTAGCCACGGTGCAGACGAAGGCCCTCACCCACCTGCTTGCCGATCTTATAGACCGGGTTCAAGGAGGTCATAGGATCTTGAAAGATCATCGCGATATCGTTGCCGCGAATGTGCTGCATCTCTTCCTCGGTCATCTCGAGGATAGAACGACCGCGATAGCGAACGTCGCCGCCCTCGATCTTCCCCGGAGGCATCGAAATAAGGCCCATGATGGTCATGGCGGTCACGGACTTACCGGAGCCGGACTCACCGACGACGCCAAGGGTCTCGCCGCGATCGAGCGTGTAGGAGACACCGTCGACAGCGCGAACGACGCCATCCTCGGTGTGGAAATACATCTTAAGGTCATCGACCTCGAGCAGATGCTGGCCCTCAGGAACCGGCTGGTCCTTCAGGTCCACATAGTTCTTGTTCTTCTTCATCCTTATGCGTCCTTCATCTTGACGTCGAGGGCGTCGCGCAGACCATCACCCAACAGGGTGAAGGCGAGCACCGTCGAGAGAATTGCCAGACCGGGCATGATCATCATCCAGGGAGCGGTCAGAAGATACTGCTGACCGTCCTGAATCATGGAGCCCCACGAAGGCGTAGGCGGAATAACGCCCATGCCGAGGAAGGACAGAGCGGACTCGGTCAGAATGGCGCCACCAATGTTCATGGTCGCGTAGACCACGATGGAGGCGACGGAGTTCGGGAAGATGTGACGCACGACGATACGAGCATCAGATGCACCCATCGCGCGCGCAGCATCAACATAGTCGTTTTCCTTGACCGTCAAGATTGCAGAGCGGAAGACGCGCGCAATCGAAGGCCAGCCGAGAATACCGATGGCGATAAAGACGTTCTGAAGACCACGGCCGATAACGGCGATCATGGCGACAACGAACAGCACGTACGGGAACGCCAGGAAGATGTCCGCACAGCGCATGATGATCGTATCCCAGATGCCGCCGTAGAAACCCGCCAGAGCACCCATGACCAGACCGATCAGCGTGGAGATCGCGGTGGCCATAATGCCGACGGACAGCGAAACACGTGCACCGTAGATAACGCGGACGAGAATGTCACGACCTAGGGCGTCGGTGCCAAACGGGTGCTCGGCACACGGAGCCAGCAGCGACGTCTGAGCCATGGTGGTCGAGTCGGAAGCCGTCGGCGAACCGAGCCAGGGCTTAGCCCACAGATCTGCGGTCAGGGCAACCACAACGACGATGATGATCCAGCAGACACCGATAACGGCGAGCTTGTTCTTACGGAGACGCTTAAAAGCGTCGCCCCACAGCGTGCGGGACTTGGCGGGAGCAGATGCGGCCTTGGTGGCGGTAGCCTGCTCCTGAGACTGAGAATCAGTTTCCTGCATGAGACGTACCTCCCTTAGGCCTTATCCGACGGACCGCCAAGGCGGATGCGCGGGTCGAGGAATGCATAGCTAATGTCGACGAGCAGGTTGATCACCATGACGACGACGACGATGAGCGTAACGCCGCCCATAACGATGGGCCAGTCACGCATGCTAATGGCGCGATAGACCTCATAGCCGATGCCGGGCCAGTTAAAGACCGTCTCGGTCAGGATGGCGCCCGAAAGCATGCCGCCAAAGTCGACACCAATATAGGTAACGACGGGGATGAGTGCATTCTTAAGCGCATGCTTGATGATGATCGCGCGATTGGAGAGACCCTTGGCCTTTGCCGTACGGATGTAATCCTGGTTCATGACGTCAAGCAGCTGCGAACGCATAATGCGGGCGGCATAAGCGGTCGAAACCGAAGCCAGCGTAATGGTCGGAAGCACATAGTGCATCCAATCCTGATACTGAGAGCTGGAACCGCCGGCACCCGAGATCGGCATGGAGAATGCACCGCCCGTGGCGTCCTTGAGAATGACGCCAAAGAACAGCTGCAGCAACATACCGAGCCAGAAAGCCGGGACGGCAACGAGAATCGACGTGGTGAGCGTTACCAAAATATCCCAGAAGGAATAACGCTTAACCGCCGAAATGATACCCGCACCGATACCCATAATTGCCTCGAGCACGATGGCGCACGCGGCAAGTTTGACCGTATACGGATACTTCTGGGCAAAGATTTCCGTAACCGGCAGCTTGCGCTGATACGAATTGCCCAGATCGCCATGAAGCAGGCCGTTCATGTAATACAAGTAACGGTCCACGAGCGACGTTTGAACGGGGTCGCCGTTCTCGTCAAGGATCGCGTTGCCGTCCTCGTCCGACTGGACCAGGTGATAGCGGACGCGAAGCTGAAGCTCCACCTCGGGGGACAGAGCCTTGTCTCCACCGATCAGCTTGATCGGATCTCCCGGCACGATATTCTGAAGGGCGAACAGAATCAGCGTAACGCCCAAAAATACCGGGATGAACTGAAGCACACGTTTAACGATGTACTTACCCATACCACTCCCCTATCTAGGGATTAACCTAAATGGGATGCCGATCGCCAGACCGGCATCCCAAAATTACCATCAGCCAGTTTACCCCAGGTTAGGGAGAACTGTATGTTTCCCATGAGGTCTACGTAAATACTTGACCCTCACGGAAGCTGCAAACTCTTAGGCGAGCTCAGCGGTACCCAGCTCGGCGTGCTTCTGCGGATCGACATAGAGGTGCTTGATGCGATCGGAGCCGACGATGGTGTGCGTGTAGAACATCACCGGGATGACCGGGCAGTCGGCAGCGACCATTGCATCGGCCTCCTGCATCTTAGCGACGCGCTCCTCGTCGTCAACAATAGTACGAGCCTCGTCGACCTTGGCGTCGAACTCGGGGTTGTTGTAACCGGAGCGGTTGTCGCCACCGAGGGAATCAGAGTGGAACAGCGGATACAGGAAGTTGTCCATGATCGGGTAGTCGGCAATCCAACCCAGACGACCGAACTGATAGTTAAAGTTCTGGTACTGCTCGAGCAAGGCAGACCACTCAGGGGTATCGGAGACAGCGGTAACGCCAACCTTGGCGAGGTCACCGATGATGGACTCCATGATCTCCTTGTGACCGCCGTCCTGGTTGTAGGAAAGGGTCACGCTAATGCCACGATCCCCGTTAGCGCCAGCGGGAGCAACCTTGTCGAGGTAGTCGTTAGCCTTGTCGACATCGTAGGCGCAGAACTCCCATGCGCCCTCCTTGTAGCCATCGATGCCCGGAGGAACAATGCCGTCGGCAGGGGTACGGGTACCCTTGAAGATGGTCTTGCAGATGGCCTCACGGTTGATGGCCAGGGAGATGCCCCTACGCAGGTCGGCGTTGTTGAACGGCTCGGCCGTGGTGTTGCAGGTCAGATAGTACGTGGAAGGCTCGGCGCCGAGCAGCATGCGCTCGCCGTCACCCATGGTGTAGCCGTCCTTGGACACGCCGCGATCCTTCTTGGCGGCATCGATCTGAGCAACGGGAACGTCGCAGACATCGAGGTTACCGGCCTGGAACTCCTTGTAAGCAGTCTCCATGTCCTTGATGACCTGGAAGTGGATGCCATCGATCTTGGCCTTGTCGCCATAGTAATCGTCGAACTTCTTAAGGTTGATCTCCTGACCATCCTCCCACTTGCCGTCCATCATGAACGGGCCGTTACCGACCGGTGCAAGATAGAAGCTCTTGACATCGGACTCGGCGCACTCGGGAACCGGGGCCAGAGCCGGGTGAGAGGCGACGAAGGGGAAGTCGGCGTAAGCGGAAGACAGCTTGACGACGAGGGTCTCATCGTCGGGGCAAGTAACACCGCTGAGCTCGGTAGCGTTACCGGCAAGCAGGTCGTCATAGCCCTCGACCATAGAAAGGTGATAGGAGACCTCGGAAGGGCCGTACTCGGTAGCGATGGCCGACTTGGTGTTGACCAGACGCTCCCAACCGAGCTTGAAGGACTTGGAGGTAACGTCGTCACCGTTGTGGAACTTGGCCTTCTTGATCTTGAAGGTGAACTCGGTGGCGTCGTCGTTGGCCTCAAAGGACTCGCAAGCCAGCGGAACAATCTCGCCCTTCTCGGCGTCATAAGAGGTCAGAGCATCAAAGAGCTGGTACTCGACCTGAGTGCCCTGGTCCTCCTGGACGTTATAGGGGTCGATGCAGACCGGGTTGTTGATGTAGAAGTTCAGCGTCGAACCGGACTCAGAACCGGAAGCGTCGCCGCCCTTCTTGCCGCATGCGGCAAGAAAAGCCATGGAGCTCGCAGCAAGGGTACCGCCGACAAAGGCGCGACGACCCATAACGGGCTGGTGGAACATAGAATCAGCCATGCCATCCTCCTTATGAGATAGGACAAAGTAAGTTCGGTCGGGCAACGTCAAGACAGCCCAATCGAACCATTCAAACGCGGTCCGCCGTTTTGGCTGGTTATACAAAGCGGGCCAACGTATTGCAATACAGTAGCGCATTTTAGGCACGATTTGGGGCTAATTCCGGTTAACGGTCGAGATTTTCTTTAGTTGGGCGAAGTATATGAGGATATTTTGACTCTGTTACAAATATGTAAACAAAAAGGGTCCCGCACTTGCGGAACCCTTTTCAAGTATTTATGTGGCTCGAGCTTAGTAGCCCACGATGCCCTGCGGGAAGAAGAACATGCACAGAACGACACACACGGCAAATACGACAGCCATGATGACGGTCAGGCGGTCAAGGTTCTGCTCCATAACGCCTGTGGCTGAGCTGGAGTTATACAGCGAACTGGCAATCATATCCGAAACGCCGGTACCCTTACCGGAATGCATCAGGACGAGAATCGTCAGCGCCACGGAAGAAACAGCCCAAACGACAAACAGAAGAATCTGGAACGGACCCATAGATAAGCTCCTTAATAGAACAATTCAAACTCCAGTACTGTACCACAATCCCCCGTTCTCCCCTACCTGCCACTCGGGGACGGGGCGGAAATGGCAGAAATACCAAAAAAGGGGATTGTCCGATTGTGGACAACCCCCTTGCTAGAAAACGGTATTTGTTTTCTCTTAGGCCTCGGTGGCGAGCACGCGGCCCGTCATCTCGGCGGAAGGCTCCAGACCAGCCATGGTGAGCATAGTCGGAGCGATATCGGAAAGACGACCGTCCTCGATACCGGTGAGCTGTGCCTTCTCATCAACGATGATGAACGGCACGCGGTTGGTGGTGTGCGCCGTAAACGGATGCTTGGAACCGTCGGAAGCAACGTCAAACATGTGATCGGCGTTGCCGTGGTCGGCGGTAATCAACGCAAAGCCGCCCTTGGCGAGAATCGCCGGGACAACCTTGGACAGGGCATCGTCAACAGCCTCGACGGCCTTAACGGCAGCGTCGAAGACACCGGTGTGACCAACCATGTCGCAGTTCGCGAAGTTCACGATATAGAAATCAGCGCGGTCCTCGTTGATGGCGGCGACAAGCTTCTCGGTAACCTCGGGAGCGCTCATCTCGGGCTGCAGATCGTAGGTAGCGACCTTGGGGGAAGCGACGAGCACGCGCTCCTCGCCCTCCTTGGGCTCCTCGATGCCGCCGTTGAGGAAGAACGTCACGTGGGCGTACTTCTCGGTCTCGGCAGTGTGCAGCTGCTTCAGGCCATTGGCGGCGATGACGTCGGCTAGGACGTTCTCCGGGAACGTCTTGGGGAAGGCGACCTCGACGTCAAACGTCGGATCGTACTCGGTCATCGTCACAAAGTGCGAGAGCTTGATCTGCTCGCGCTCAAAGCCGTCGAACTCCTTGTCCGTGAACACGCGGGTCATCTGACGGGCGCGGTCGGGACGGAAGTTGAAGAAGATGGCCGCGTCGCCCTCGTGGATGCCCTCATTGTGGGCAGCGAAGGGCTCGACGAACTCGTCGCCGCGCGGATCCTTCTCGTAGTAGGCCTTGATGCCGGCAACGGGGTCGACATCGGCATCGGACGCATTGACCATGACGTCGTAGGCACGCTGGATGCGCTCCCAACGGTTGTCGCGGTCCATGGCCCAATAGCGGCCCGAAACGGTGGCGACGCGAGCGTCGCAACCGGTCTCCTCGGAGATCTTAGCCAGGAAGGCGCAGAACTCGCTCATGTAGCCAGCACCGGACTGCGGGTCGACGTCGCGGCCGTCCATAAAGGCGTGGACACGAACGGTCTTGACGCCATGCTGGGCAGCCATCTTGACCAGAGCCTCGACGTGGTTCATATGGGAATGAACACCGCCAGGGCTCATAAGGCCCATAAGGTGAAGGGTCTTGCCGTCAGCCTTGACATCGTCCATAGCCTTGACGAAAACCTCGTTCTTGGCGATGGAGCCGTCCTTGATGGCATTGTTGATGCGCGAAAGCTCCTGGAACACGATGCGGCCGGCACCGATGTTGAGGTGCCCCACCTCGGAGTTACCCATCTGGCCGTCGGGAAGGCCCACGTCCTCGCCCGAAGCACCGAGCGTGGTGTGGGGGTATTTCTCGTACAGGCCATCAAGGAAGGGCGTCTTGGCAGCGGCGACGGCGTTCTCGCCATCGGCCGGAGCAAGGCCGCAGCCATCCATGATAATCAGGAGTGCAGGAAGATGACGTTGTGCCATATGTCCTACTCGCCTGCCTTGACGACCATAGAGGCGAAGTCGGCAGCCTTGAGCGAAGCGCCGCCCACGAGGGCGCCGTCAACGTCGGGCTTGGCGACGAGCTCGGCGATGTTGCCGGGCTTGGCGGAACCGCCATACAGCACGCGGATGCCGTTAGCGAGCTCCTCGCCGAACATCTCTTTGAGGGTCTCACGGATAGCACCGCAGACCTCCTGAGCGTCCTCGGCGGTAGCGGTCTTGCCGGTGCCGATGGCCCAGATGGGCTCGTAGGCGACGACGACCTGCTTGGGGCAGGTGATCTCAAGACCAGCAAGGCCAGCCTTAACCTGGTTCACGACGTGCTCGACATAGGTGCCGGCCTCGCGGACCTCGAGGGACTCGCCGCAGCAGAAGACGGGAACAAGGTCGGCGGCAACGAGAGCCTTGGCCTTCTTGTTCTGGTCCTCGTCGGTCTCGTGGAAGTAGTCGCGACGCTCGGAGTGACCGATGATGCAGTAGGTGCAGCCAGCGGACTTGAGCATGTCGCAAGAGGACTCACCGGTGAAGGCACCCTTGGCCTCCCAGTACACGTTCTGTGCACCGAGGGCGATGGGGGCAGCCTGAATGCGGTCATGAACCGTGGTGATGTCGATGGTCGGAGGGCAGACGAGCACCTCGACGCCAGCCGGAACCTCGGGCAGAGCCTGAGCCAGCTCGTCGGCGAGCTTGGCAGCCTCGGCGACGTCGTTGTTCATCTTCCAGTTACCAGCGATAAGAAGGGTGCGATTAGGCATCGAGAAGCGCCTCCACTCCGGGCAGGGCCTTACCCTCGACGAGCTCCATGGAAGCGCCACCACCGGTGGAGATCCAGCTCATCTTGTCGGCCAGGTTGAACTTGTTGACAGCTGCGACAGAGTCGCCACCGCCGATGATCGAGGTGCAGTCGGCCTCGGCGACAGCCTCAGCAATAGCCTGGGTGCCGTGAGCGAAGTTGTCGAACTCGAAGACGCCCATGGGGCCATTCCAGAACACGGTCTTGGCGCCCTTGACGGCCTCGGCGTAGAGCTCCTCGGTCTTGGGGCCGATGTCCATACCCTCACGATCGTCGGGGATAGCGTCGGAAGCGACAACCTCGGGAACAGCGTCCTCGCCAAAGTGATCGGCAACGCGGTTGTCGATGGGGAGCAGGATCTTGACGCCCTTCTCCTCGGCCTTCTTAAGCATCTCGCCGGCGCGCTCGACCCAGTCCTCTTCCTTGAGGGACTGACCGACGGACAGGCCCTGAGCCAGGAAGAAGGTGTAGGCCATGCCGCCACCGATGATCAGGGTGTCAGCGGAGTCGATGAGGTGATCGAGAACGCCGATCTTGGAGGAAACCTTAGAGCCGCCGACGATAGCGACGAAGGGGCGCTCGGGCTCGGCGAAGATGCCGGTCAGCGTGTCGACCTCCTTCTCGAGCAGGAAGCCAGCGACGGCAGGCAGGTAAGCGGCGGGGCCCACGACGGAACCCTGGGCGCGGTGAGCGGTGCCGAAGGCATCGAGAACGAAGACGTCACCATAGGAAGCGAGCTTCTTGGCGATCTCGGGATCGTTCTTCTTCTCACGCTTATCGAAGCGGACGTTCTCGAGAACGAGAACCTTGCCCGGCTCGACGGCGGCGACAGCCTCGGCAGCCTTCTCGCCGTAAGTGTCGGCGACAAAGGCAACGTCGAGACCAGAGAGCTCGGCGAGCTTCTTGGCGACGGGCTCAAGGGACAGCTCGGGCTGGAAGCCGGTGCCCTCGGGACGGCCGAGGTGGCTCATGAGGATGACGCGAGCGTTGTGCTCAACGAGGTAGTTGATGGTGGGCAGGGCAGCCTTGATACGGGTGGTGTCGCCAACGACGCCATCCTTGATAGGCACGTTAAAGTCAACGCGGACGAGAACGCGCTTTCCGTCGACATCGATGTCGCGGACGGTCTTCTTGGTAAAGGCCATGTTTGCTTCTACCTTTCGTACGTGTCTGCCTCCCATTACGGCAGACGATTTCTTATAAAAAGGGCGCGACCCTAGGGTGTAAGCCCTATAAGGCCGCGCCCTTCTTTAGACGCTCAACGAGCTATTCGCTAAAAGCTAAATTAAGCAACGAACTTCTCGAAGTACTTGATGGTGCGGACCATCTGAGAGGTGTAGGAGTTCTCGTTGTCGTACCAAGAGGTGACCTGAACGAGGGTCTGGCCGTTGCCGAGGTCAGAACACATGGTCTGAGTGGCGTCGAAGATGGAGCCGTGGGTCTCGCCGATGATGTCGGTGGAGACGATGTCGTCCTCGTTGTAACCGAAGGTCTCGGAGATGGTGGCAGCGTAGGCCTTCATAGCAGCGTTGACCTCGTCGACGGTGACCTTCTTGTCAACGACAGCGTAGAGGTTGGTGATGGAGCCGGTCGGCGTCGGGACGCGCTGGGCGGCACCGATGAGCTTACCGTTGAGCTCGGGGAGAACCAGGCCGATAGCCTTGGCAGCACCGGTGGTGTTGGGGACGATGTTGACGGCGCAGGCGCGGCTACGACGCTTGTTGCCCTTGCGCTGCGGGCCGTCGAGCGGCATCTGGTCGCCAGTCCAGGCGTGAATGGTGGTCATGATGCCGGACACGATGGGAGCGAAGTCGTTCAGACCCTTGGCCATCGGGGCGAGGCAGTTGGTGGTGCAGGAAGCAGCGGAGATGATGTTGTCCTCAGCGGTCAGCGTCTCGTGGTTGACGTTGTACACGATGGTGGGCAGATCGCTGCCGGCCGGAGCGGAGATGACGACCTTCTTGGCGCCAGCGTTGATGTGGGCCTGAGCCTTAGCCTTGCTGGTGTAGAAGCCGGTGCACTCGAGAACGACGTCGACGTCGAGGTCGCCCCAAGGCAGGTTGTTGGCGTCGGCCTCCTTGTAGATCTTGATCTCCTTGCCGTCAACGGTGATGGAATCCTCGCCAGCAACGACCTCGTGATCGCGAGCGTAGTTGCCCTGCGTGGAGTCGTACTTCAGCAGGTAAGCGAGCATATCGGGAGAGGTGAGGTCGTTGATAGCGACGATCTCGGAGCCCTCATGACCGAACATCTGACGGAAGGCCAGACGACCGATGCGACCGAAGCCGTTAATAGCAACCTTTACTGCCATTGTGTCTCCTTTCGTAAGGCCCCCGCAAGCTACAGCGCCTGCCGTTGAGGCCCACAAACTAACCACTCGCCTAATATACCTTTTTTTTGACTTGAATTTCACGAGAATGCTCGAAATTGAAAATCAAATTTACGTTAAAACGTTTTAAAGAATAAAATAGCAGCTAAATCCGTATATAAGTCGATACTTTAACCTACCTGTTTGCTTCAATGAGCTTTTCAAGCCGTAAAACACGATGGTAGAGGGCCGACTTCGACAAGGGAGGGTCAGCCATCTCCCCTAAATCACGCAGCGACAGATCGGGATAGCGCTCGCGCAGGTCGCAAAAGACCGCCAAGGCATCCGGAAGCGCATCGCGAAGGCCGCGCTGCTCGAGCTCATCGATAAGCGCAAGCTGATGTTGGGCAGCACCGGCGCTTCTGGTCTGGTTGGCCAGCTCGGCATTCACGCGACGGTTCACATCGTTCTTAACCAACTTGACCGCGCGTGCCTCCTCAATCTCGGTAACGCTGCGCTTGGCACCAATCAGCTTTAATAGATGCTCGATTTCCTCGGCGCTCTTAATGTACACGGCATATGACCCCCGCCGTGCATTAACACGAGCATGGACCCCAATCTGCTCCAACAGATCGCAAAGCCCCTTGGCATATTGCTCGCCCTGCACCGCGATCTCCAAATGAAAATCGCCGCGTGGATCGGCCACGAAGCCGCCCGCGATGAGCGCGCCGCGGATATAGGCAAGTCTACAGCAAGGACGGGCAACGATATGTCGGGGCACGCCGGCGACAAGTCCTCCCCTACGGTCGAGAATGCCCAGCAGCACCAGAGCCTTGTCCAGGTCGGGTTGATCGGGCAGGGTAATGAGATAGTTACGGACCTTATGCAAGACCGATTTACGAACGGTGAATTCCGTTTTGAGCTTAAGGATGCGATGCGTCAGCGTGATCATCGTGCGCGCGACGGCTCCCGTCTCAGTCGCAACTGTCAAACGATACCGCCCAGAGCCGGTAAGCGAGAGCGTACCACTCACGCGCGTGAGGGCGGCAAGTGTCGACAAGTCGCAGTATTCACATTCGGGTTCGCAGCGCGCAAGCTCGTCGCGCACCTCAGCGGTAAACGACATGCAGGCCTATGCCTTCGTGTTGGCGCGCGACAGATCGCGGTGGGAGATGCTCACGTGATACTGGGCGCCTTCCAGGTAACGGGCCGTGGCCTCGGCAATGGCGACGCTACGGTGCTGTCCGCCCGTGCAGCCGATGGCGATAGAAAGCTGCGGTTTACCCTCCGCGATATAGCCCGGCATCACTGTATCGAGCAGCTGTGTCCAAGCCTTCCAAAACTCCTGCGTCTTGGGATGGTCCAGAACAAAATCGGAGACCTTTTTATCGAGACCGGTCATCGTGCGCATCTCGGGATCGTAGAACGGATTGGGCAGGAAGCGGACGTCGATCATAATGTCCGCCTCGACGGGCATGCCGTGCTTAAAGCCAAACGAGAACACGTGGACGTCCATGAGCTGTTGGTCGGACAGTTCGGAAAATGCCATACGTAGCTTGTTGCGCAGCGCAGAGGTGCGCAGACGGCTCGTGTCGATAATCATATCGGCTCGATCGCGCACGCCCTGCAGCTGAAGGCGCTCGCGCTGAATGGCATCGGCCGTAGTCTCCCCCGGCTTGGCAATGGGATGACGGCGGCGATTTTCGCTGTAGCGACGAATCAGCACCTCGTCAGAAGCCTCCAGGAACACGATGTCGCAGCTCATCTCGCGTTCTTCGAGCGCGGCGACCGCATCGAGCAACTCGTCAAACAGTCCCTGGCTACGCAAATCGCAGGTGACGGCGAGATGCCTGCCCACGCCCGTATTGATGCCGACGAGCTCGGCAAGCTGGGCGATGAGACGCGGAGGTAGGTTATCAATGCAAAAATAGCCCATGTCCTCGAACACGTGCATGGCCTGTGTGCGGCCCGATCCGGACATTCCGGTGATGATGACGATATCGGGGATGCGCTCCGAGCGCTCCGCCGCATCCATGGCATCTCCCTTTTGCATGTGCTGCCTCCCAAAAACAAGCGCGGGACCCAGCAACCCGGATCCCGCGCGGTCAATTGCCTATATTGAGTATACCGCCCCGAGCGGATACGAGGCCTGTCTTACGCCTCAAGCGCAGCCTTGAACCAACTCGTAATACTCGTGGGGTGTGTGATGGCGGTGCCGACGACAACGGCCCAGGCGCCAGCATCGATCGCGGCGCGAGCCTCCTCGGGCGTGTGCACGCGGCCCTCGCAGATGATGGGAAGACCGGGGAATTCCTCGGTCGCCTGACGCAGGAGCGGCAGATCGGGGCCATCGGCCATGGTGCAGTCGATGGCGGCGACACCATGAGAAAGCGTGGTGGATACAAGGTCGAAGCCCATATCAACCGCACGGCGAATGTCCTCGATGGTGGCACAATCCGCCATCAGGAGCACACCCTCCTCGTGCAGCGGACGGAAGGTGTCCTCGACGGTCTTGCCATCGGGACGCGGGCGATCGGTGGCATCGATCGCCACGATATCGGCACCTGCGGCAACGCAGGCGCGAGCGTGACGCAGCGTCGGCGTGATGTAAACGCCCTCGTGTCCATCCTTCCACAGGCCGATAACAGGAACCTCACAGCGACCCTTAATGGCGGCGATGTCGGCAAGGCCCTGACAGCGAATGGCGGCGGCGCCGCCAAGCTCGCAAGCGCGCGACATTTGAGCCATGGTCTCGGGCGTACGAAGCGGCTCGCCCATATACGCCTGAACGCTCACGACGAGCTTGCCCTTCAGGGACTGGATCAAAGGATCAACGGTCATGTTCGACTCAACCTTTCTCAAAACAGCCTTCTGAGACGCCGCACCTTGACGTTCAAACCGTCGCTCGCGTACCGAAGTACGCTTCGCTCCTCTTTCACGTCAATCTGCGGCACCTCAGAAGGCACACTTGGTAGTTATGTTTACTTCAACGAAGCAAGAAGGTGTTCGGCGGCACCGATGAGCGGAGCATCGCCCTCCAGAGAACCGATGAGGATCGGCGTGTCCTGAAGCGGATCGAGCGCCTGGCTGGCATAGCCCTCGTGCACCGAATCCTTCCACGTCTGCGAACGCCAATCGGGACCTTGGTGAATCACGCCGCCCGAAAGCACGATGACCTCAGGGTCCAGGATGTTAGCGAGCGAGCCCAAGCTGGCCCCCAGCGCAAAGCCGGCATCATGGATGACCTCGGTCGCCTTTGCGTCGCCTGCACGGCACAGGTCGTTCACATCGCGACCGACCGAAGGACGGCTGGGGTCGACGCGGCCAAAGCGCTCATCGTACATACGACCAATGGAAGTGCCCGAAGCAACCGACTCCAGATGGCCGGAACGCCCGCAGGCGCAGGGAATGCCGGCGGCAGCCGAGCACTCGATGTGGCCCATATGGCCAGCAGCACCATGGAAGCCCTGCATCACGCGGCCGTTCTCGACATATGCGCCGCCGATGCCCGTACCGATGCCAAGACACAAGACGGAGAACTTGCCCTTGCCGACGCCCCAGTGGGCCTCGCCCAGAGCATGAGCCTGCACGTCGCCTACTACGGCAACGGGAAGACCGAGATCCTCGCGCAGACGCGGCCCCAACTGAACGCCGGACCAGCCGGGCATGATCTCATTGGCATACGCGATGGCGCCCGTCTTGGGATCGACGACGCCGGCGGCACCGATACCGACGCCAAGGACCTCGACATCGGGATTCGCCTCGAGAGCAGCCTTGATGGACGCCTCGATACGCTGGAAGACGGCCTCGCCGCCCTCTTGGGCCTCGGTGGGAACCTCGGCCTCAAATACGGGATGGGGCACGCTGCCGTCAGCCGGGTACTCCATAATGGCGGTCGCGATCTTAGTTCCGCCGATGTCGACAGAGCAGACGTACTTGTTCTCCATGTCGTTCTCCTTAGGAGATAAAAACAACTACAGGAAATGAAGGCGGTGTTATCGCCGCAGCATGATAAAGGTTTCCCAGGTGCCCGAGGTTGGGGTGAAAGTGGTCGGGCGTTGACCTAATGGGTCACGCCCGACCACTTGAGCCCCAAGATCGGGTGCCTGGGGAAGCTTTACAGGAGACCGTTGTCCTGGAGGACCTTCTTAATAGCCTCGACGTTCTCGCCGGTCATGGCCTTCACCGGGCGCGGCATGGTCGGGCTGTCGAAGATACCCATGAGGTTCATAGCGGTCTTGAAGGCGCCGACGCCACCGGCATAGCCCTGGACGCCCGAGGTGACATCCCAGATGTGCGAAATCTCATTGAGGCGATCCTGCTCGGCCTTGACGGTAGCCCAGTCGCCGGCCTGAGCGGCCTTCCACTGACGAACGTAGCCCTCGGGCTCAACGTTGGCGAGACCCGGGACAGAGCCGTCGGCGCCACCGAGGTAAGCGCCGTCGACAACAACCTCGTGGCCGGTGAGGATGCTCATCGGATGGCCGTTCTTCTCGTTCTCCTGAACGAGGTAGCGGAACGAGATGTCATCACCCGAGGAATCCTTGACGCCAGCAAGGACGCCCTCGGCGCCGAGCTTGGCAAGGAGCTTCCAAGGAAGCTTGGTGTGAACGCAGACGGGAATGTCATAGGCAAAGATGGGCAGGTCAAGCTCCTCGTGCAGGATGCGGAAGTGCTCCTCGACCTCGGTCATGCCCTGCAGGGCATAGAACGGGCAGGTGGCGACGAGGGCATCGGCGCCCAGCTCCTGAGCGACCTTGCCGTGCTCAATCATGCGCTCGGTCTCGGTATCGATGATGCCGACCAGAACAGGCACGCGGTGGTCGACGATGCGGACGGCCTCGGCGATGATCTGGCGACGACGCTCGTCGGTGGAGAAAACGACCTCACCCGAAGAGCCCAAGAAGAACAGGCCATCGACGCCGGCATCGATCATGCGGTTGATGCTGCGCTCAAAGGAGGCAACATCGAGCTGGTGATCTTCGGTATCCGGAACAACGACGGGAGGGATAACGCCGGTGAATTTCTGAGTTGCCACAAGAATCTCCTTAGTTGTCTGGCGGGCGGCCCTATGCCACCCACTCTTGTTGGCAGTGTCCAGGCCGTCTAGGCCAAAGAACACGAGTAGAACGTTTGGTTAAAAAAGTCTACGACTTCGTTTTCGAACGCATTGATGCGCTCGTGAGCGTATTTTGCATAGATGATATGCCTCCGGTCACACTCAAGACCGTTGAATACGGCAAACTGGCCCTTGGGATCGCTCACGGTATCCATAAGCGATGTGCCCATGAGCACCGATCCGCGCACCCGAGACGACAGCGCCTCGAGGCCGCCAGGAAGCGGATTGGCAACCGCCGTGCAGGCGAGGCCCCGCTCGTCCAGAGCGGAAACCGCCAGCGCGACTCCGCCGCCAAGACCCTCGCCCCATGCAAAGATGCGGTCGGGGTCAATGCCATCAAGATTGCGTGCGACCTTCGCCAACGCGCAGCCCCAACGGACGCGCCTGACAAAAGCAGGCGAGGTAATCTCCTGCCGCAGATCGCTGGGTCCAATCGCCTCATCGTCCAGTGCAAGCACGGCATATCCCATGGCCGTAAACCTCGTCATGTGATGCCATCCCCGCACGGGTCGGTCGATGTCGTGAAACATCAGACATAGCGGCACAAGCTCGGATGCCCGGGCGCGACCGGCAGGCTCGATCAAACGTGCGTGGACTACATCGCCACCAAGCTCAAAGGAAACCTCGGAGTAGCGGGCATACGGATTGGCGAAATCGATCGCCGTAATAGTCGGCCCGCAAACCTCAAGGTCCGAAGCGGCTATCTCTAATTCGGAAACATCCGCAGAAGCATCACCGCGCCAATCCCGGAAATCAGAGAGCCTTGACGAGACCGTCCCGGGAATCCCCACAAGGTCGGGGACAATCAGCTCGCCAACATTGCTCTCGCACTTAGACATGAGCCTCCCCTCCCTCGCAGAAAAACGGAATGATCATATCGTCAAAGTCCTGTATCTCTTCGTGGCCAAAGCCCTCAAAGAACTCATGACGATTTTCACAGGTCAGGTTGTTATAGACCGCAAACTGCGTTGCCGGCGGACAGACGATATCCGCCGTGCCCGTACCAAACAGGACGGGACACTTGACCATGGGGGCGAAGTTCTTGGAATCGAAGTACGCCAGTTTGGCATAGGCTTCGTCGATACGAGTCGAATCCTCGTCAAACCAACGCGACCAATAGCGCAGGCCCTCATAGGCGATATCGTCGGCATCCAAATCCCAGACCAGGCGGAAATCTGACAGGAAGGGATAGAGGATGGCGGCGCGATTGATAAGCTCGCTGTTAAGTGCACAGGTCGCAATGCCCAAACCGCCGCCCTGCGACGCGCCGTTCACAAACACACGGGCAAGATCGATGCCCTCAAGCTCGCGAACGATGCGGCACAGGATGCGAATATCTTGGTGCAAGCGGACATAGTAGAGGTTGGCCGGATCGCCGTCGATACCGGCGACAATATGGCCCGCGACCGTCGTACCCTCAAATCCGCCAATATCCTCGGAGGGACCGCCCTGACCAGGACAGTCAAGCGCGATGAGCGCCATGCCCATGCCCGCAAACGACGCCTGCTCAAACCAGCTGCGGCTTGCACCCGGATACCCATGGAACTGAAGTACCAATGGCACGGGCTCGTCCGAGACGGGTTTAAGGTACTTGGCATGCAGGCGAGCGCCACACATGCCGGTATACCAGAGGTCGAAAAGCTGGCAGGTCACGGCATCGGTGACCGATGCCGTCTCGATCGCATAGTCAAGCCCGACGGCGTCGGCCTCGGCCATGCGGTCCTTCCAAAAGAGATCGAAATCTGATGGACGGGGCATGGCGCCTCGATATTCACCAAATTGATGTTGCAGCTCCTGAGCACTTGGCATGGCTCGTGAACCCAACCTTTCGAAATCGCAACGGAGGTGCGCCCGGCAAGGGAACCGGGCGCACGGGAGGGAAAGCGAGACTACTCGCCGAGCTTGGGATGCAGCAGCGACGGTGCAGCGCCGAGCAGCATCTTGGTGTAGGGGTCCTGGGGGTGCTGGAAGACCTGCTTGGCCTCGCCCTGCTCGACGATCTTGCCGCCATTCATAACGATGATGTCATCAGAGATATAGCGGACCGTCTGGATGTCATGGCTGATAAACACCATGGCCAGGCCGAGCTCCTTCTTAAGGTCGGTCAGCAGGTTCAGAATCTGCGCGCGGACCGAAACGTCCAGAGCCGAGGTGGGCTCGTCGGCGATGATGGCATCGGGGTTCAGCGACAGGGCACGGGCAATTGCGACGCGCTGGCGCTGGCCGCCCGAAAGCTGGCCGGGAAGAACCTCAGCGGCAGAGCTGGGCAGACCGGTGAGCTCCAAGAGCTCCTTGACGCGCTTCTCCTGCTCGGCCTCGGTACCTAGGTTGTGGACGCGCATGGGGTCGAGCAGTTGCTCGCGAACGACCATGCGGGGGTTGAGCGCCGTGGCCGGGTTCTGGAACACGACCGAGATAACGCGACCCATGTGGCGACGGTCCTCGGCGGTACGTTTGGTAACGTCCTTGCCCTTAAAGTAGACCTTGCCGCTCGTGGGGGCCTGCAGGCCGCACATGACGTTGGCGGTGGTGGACTTACCGCAACCGGACTCGCCGACGATGCCGATCGTCTGACCGGGCATGAGCTTAATCGTTACACCCTGGACGGCGTGAACCAGGTTGGGGTGCAGAATCGAGCCGGTACGGGTCCTAAAGGTGACGTGGACGTCATCAAGGAAGATGATCGGCTCGACGCCGTTGACTGCGGTATCGCTCATCTACATCACCTCCGCGTGAGGGGTCAAACCATTTGCCTTGAGCACCTCGTCGGGGAGCTCGGAATAGAAGTGCTCGGTGCCGGGCACGCGCTTGAAGACCGGACGGGTATCCAGGCCAATACGCGGATGGCTCGAGCGGGGCGCGAAGCGATCGCCCTTGGGGAAATCGCGCGGGCTGGGAACGGCGCCGGGGACCTGGTGCAGACGGCCCGAGCCGCTCTCGATGGACAGAACGGAGCCCAGAAGACCGCGGGTGTACTCGTGGATCGGGTTGGTGAGCAGCTCCTTGGTGGGTGCCTGCTCGATAACCTGGCCAGCGTACATAACCGTGATGTTATGGGCAACCTCGGCGACCAGAGCCAGGTCATGCGAAACAAAGATCATGGCAAAGCCGAGCTTGGCCTGAAGATCGTTGAGCAGCTTGATGACCTGCTTCTGGACGGTAACGTCCAGAGCGGTCGTGGGCTCGTCGCAGATGACCAGCTTGGGGTCGCGGGTAAGGGCCATAGCGATCAGGACACGCTGACGCTGGCCGCCGGAAAGCTCGTGCGGATAGCTCTCGAGCGTGCGCTTGGGATCGAGGCCGACGAGCTCCAGGAGCTCCTCGGCGCTGCGGGTTCCGCCGCGCTTGGTGAGCTGCTTCATCTGGGCAGAGATGAGCATGGAGGGATTAAGCGAGGACAGGGCGTCCTGATAGACCATAGCGATATCGGTACCGCGCAGGCCGAACCACTCCTTCTTGCTCATCTTGAGCAGGTCGCGACCCTCCCAGAGAACCTCGCCGGAAAGATGCTCGTCATCGTCGGTCAGGCCCATGATGGCCAGCGTGGTGATGGACTTACCGCAACCGGACTCGCCCACCAGGCCCATGGTCTGACCAGGACGAACGTCAAAGTTGACATGGTCGACGACGTTGATATCACCGTGATGCTCAAACTGGATGCAGAAGTCACGGACCGAGAGAATCGGCTCAACGGACTCGTCGGGCACGTGGCGATCGTCACGCTTGAGCTCGACATCGCGCAGGGCGCCAAGGCGAGCGGAGAGGGACTGGGCCTGCTCCTTGTAGGCGCGAACGGGGTCGGAGACCAGCAGGTCGGCCTCGCGACGCTTGGAGGAATCGGTAGGATCCAGGGCAGCGGAGGGAGCAGCGGCCATGGCGTCGGTAATGCCCTCGGAGAGGATGTTGAGCGCCAGGCAGGTGATCATGATGGCTAGGCCCGGGAACAGCGCCTGCCACCAACGACCGGCGAGCACGCCGCCGCGGGCGTCGGCGAGGATGTTGCCCCAGGTAGCGGTGGGCTCCTGGATACCAGCGCCGATGAAGGTCAGCGAGGCCTCGAAGATGATGGCGTCGGCGACCAGGGTAACGGTGAAGACCATGATCGGGGCGATGCAGTTACGCAGAACATGCTTAATCAAAATCCACGGAGCCTTGGCGCCGGAAACGATGACCGCGCGGACATAGTCCTCGCCGTACTCGGACACGATATTGGCGCGTACGATACGGGCAATCTGCGGAGTGTACATAAAGCCGATGGCGAAGATGATCGACGGCACGGAGTTGCCCAGGATGGAGACGAAGACGGCCGCGAGGGCGATGCCCGGGATGGACATGATGATGTCCAGGATACGCATGATCGTCTCGGAGACGGCCTTGCGCGAAACCGCTGCAAGGGCGCCCACGACCGAGCCGCAGACCAGAGCCATGGCAGTGGCGCCAAAGCCGATAATCAGCGAGTAACGACCACCGTAGAGCATACGCGACAGAATGTCGCGACCCTTATCGTCGGTACCGAAGATAAATCCGTTGCCGGGAGCCTGGCGAGCCGTAAAGATCTCGACCGGGCTATAGGGGGCAAGAAGGGGCGCCAGGATCGCAGTCAGGGCGACCAGCACCAGCACGACGGCGGCAATCTTAGAAGACAGCGTCATCTTCTTCCAGCCACCGAGCTTGAGCCCCTTGGAGGCAGCCTTCTCGAGCTGCTCGGTTTGCTTCTCTCGAATCTTTACCATAATCTACACCGTCCTGATGCGCGGGTTGATGAGCAGGTAGAGCATGTCAACCACGATGTTGATGATGATGAAGGCAAGAGCAACGACGATAACGACGCCCTGAACCAGGTTCGCCTCGTTGCCCTGAACGCCCTGCAGAATCGCGGTGCCCATGCCGGGGAGGTTGAAGATAACCTCGATGACGACAGCGCCGCCCATGAGGTAACCGATCTTAAGACCGAGGGTGGTGACCGGGGTGATCAGCGCATTGCGAAGAACATTGATGCCGACGACGACCTTCTCGGGAACGCCGGCGCCGCGAGCCATACGGACATAATCCTTGTCGAGCTCCTCGACCATGGCGGTACGCACGATACGAGTCATCTGGCCCGTCAGCGGAAATGCCAAGGCGATGGCGGGCATGATCATACGTCCCAGATAGCCAACCGGATTCGTGGTGAAGTGAGGCAGAGCACCCGATGCCGGGAGCACCTTAAGGTAGGAAGAGAACAGCAGGATCAACAGAACGGCAAGCCAGAACGACGGGGTTGCCAAGCCGGCGATGGAAAAGACGCGGATCACTTGGTCCGGCCATTTGTCGCGATACAGTGCCGCGATGACGCCGAGCAAAAACGAAACGACCGCACCGATGGCAAGACCGATGAAGGTCAGCTGCATCGTGACGGGCAGGGCCGTGGAGATGCGCTTGGCAACGGAGTTGCGAGCAGCACCATAGGTGCCCATGTCGCCATGGATCAAATCGCCCATATAGCGCACGTAGCGCACGGGCCAGGGGTCGTCCAGACCATACTTCTCATGGTACTCGGCAACCGCCTCGGGCGAGGCACCGTCACCCAACGCCGTGTAGGCGGGGTCGGTCTTGGAGAACGACATAAGGAAGAACACCAGGACGGTGACGCCCAATGCCATGATCGGCAGCGCCACAAGACGCCTTCCAATCAAACGTAGCAAGTTGTTCACGTTCTCTCCCCTTTCTTTTGTCGGTAGGACCAACTGGTATATGAGTACGGATACTCATTACAAGACCCGAGCGACATCGTTGCCGCCCGGGTCTTTGTTTCAACTATGAGGATACGGTCCCAACGACCGACATCCTGCATACAGACTCAAGCGAGTCTTACGCCTTGACGGTCGCAACGCCCCTGAAGGACATGCTCGTCGTGCCGATGCCCTTGAAGCCATCGAGGGCCTCGCCGTTGGGCGCAGTGGACGGATCGTCCCAGGAAGCGGAGACGGTCTTGACGTGGACAACGGGGTACAGAACGGCGTTGTCGGCAATGATGTCGAAGCACTCGTTCCACTTCTTCTGCTGCTCGTCGCCCTCGGCGGCAAGAGCCTCGTCCATGAGACCGTGGAGCTTCTGCCACTCAGCGGACTCCTTCCACGGGCAACGGGTCTGCATCCAGACGTTGTCGCCGTACCACCAGTTGAGCAGCAGGTCGGGATCAGCGCCGAAGCAGGAAGGATCGCCAGGGGCAAGGAGGATATCGTAGGCCTCGCCGCCGTCAATGGCAGCGTAGGTAGCCGGCGAGGTATCGGTCTGGATGGTCACATCGAAGCCGAGAGCGTCGAGGTCGTTCTTGACCTGGGCGGCCATGCCCTTAATCTGCTCGTTGTCGGTGGTGCGCAGGGTGATGGCACCCGGGGTGATGCCAGACTCCTCGATGAGCTTCTTAGCCTTCTTGGCGTCGGTCTTATACACCGTGGAAGCCTCATGATAGTTGGTGAAGCTCTTGGGCAGGTAGCAGCTGGCAGCGGTAGCAAGGCCGGCGAAGGTGTTGCTGACCATCTTCTCGGTGTCGAGCGCATACATGACGGCCTGACGGACCTTGACGTTGTTCCAAGGCTCCTTGGCGACGTTGAACATGATGAAGCGGGTGCCGAAACCCTGAACGTTATCGATCTTGCAGCCGGCGCTCTCGAGCTGGTCGACGGCGTCAGCGGTAACGAGCTCCATAACGAGCGTGGAGCCCTCCTGCTGAGCGGTAACGCGAGCGGTGGGGTCGGTCAGGATGCTGTACTGGATCTTCTTATCCTCGGCAGCATACTCACCGTTGTACTCGGGGTTGGGAACCAGAGTGATCTCGGTATCGGAGATAGAGTCGTACATCCAGGGGCCGGAACCGATCGGCTGCTTGGCGCGATCCTCCTCGGTCTGGGTGGCCGGGGTAACGCGGACGATGGCCAGACGATCCTTGAGCAGGGAGAAGTTGGGGACCTTGGTCTTGACCGTCACGGTGCTGGCGTCCTTGGCCTCGATGGACTCGAAGGGCTGGAAGAACGGAGCATAGGTAGCGGAAGCGGCGCAAGCGGTGTAGGAGGCAACGACATCGTCAGCGGTGACCTCGGTGCCATCGGAGAACTTGGCGCCCTTGCGGATGGTGACCTCGAAAGTGGTGTCGTCCACAGACTTGGGATCGTCGGTGGCGAGCTCGTTGAAGGTGCTGTAGTCGTGGTAATCGATGCCGTAGAGGCCCTCGACGACGTGCCAGTTAGCACCCAGTCCCACAGCGGAGCCGGTGCTGGCGGGATCGAAGCTGGACGGAGCGTAAGCGGAACCAGCGGTGATCACGCCGCCGCCACGGTTGGCGGAATCGGTGGAACCGGAAGCGGAACCCTCGTCGCTAGAGCTGCCACCGCAGCCGGTGAGACCAAGCCCTGCGACAGCAGCGACGCTGCCGGTGAGGCCGAGGAACGAACGCCTGGACATACCCTTGTTGATGATGGCCATGTCTTCTCCTATCAATAGAGAATCTTACTCGGGAGCACCTAGACTTGCCCCCGCGCAACTTGCGGACGATATATACCTTACCTACCGACGAACCCAACTGAGGTGCCGCGCTCGGCGACCGATACATACATACGCTTGAACGGTATTTACTACCGTTCACCGAATTCGTTGACAAACGATTCGCCAGACAGTATGTATCGGCGAGGTGAGATATCAGTCTTCGTCAACCCGCAGGATAGCAGGGTTTTGGCTTGGGTTAGTCAAACGTTTTAGCGTTAATAAAACCCGAAACCAGCAGGCAATCATGGCGAAATAAATGGTTGAAAATCGCGCAATCATGTATATCAGTTGTTTGGCTCGTGTTTAGCTATCGGAATGGCCAGCCGCCGCCTCGGCGCGCTCGGCATTCCATGCAACGAGCGCCTCGTGGACCGCCTTGGCAACATCGGCAGGTATGCCGCGAACTTCCGCGATCTCTTGCTCGCTCGCCGCGCGCAAACGCTTCATCGAGCCAAAATGGCGCATAAGGGCACGTTTTCTGGTGGGTCCCACGCCTGGAACGTCATCGAGTACCGAAACCGTCATGGCTTTATCGCGCAACTCGCGATGGAACGTGATGGCAAAACGGTGCGATTCATCGCGAACCTGTTTAATTAGATAGAGCGAAGCAGACCCGGTCGGCAGCACGACGGGAGTCTCGTCCCAAGGCACGAAAACTTCCTCATCGGCCTTCGCCAAGCCACAAACCGGTATATCGAGCCCAAGAGCCTCAAGTTGCTTGATCGCAGCGGTCAATTGCGGCTTACCGCCATCGACAACGAGCAAATCGGGGCGCGAGCCAAAGCGCTCGTCGACCATGCGCTCGGGAGCATAGCGTCGTCCCAAAACCTCGGACATCGACACGAAGTCGTTTGCCTCGTCCAATTCGGCCTGAATTTTAAAACGACGGTACTGGCTCTTGTCGGCGCGTCCGTTGGTAAACACCACCATCGAGGCGACCGTAAAGGTTCCATGCAGCGTCGAGATATCGAAGCACTCGATACGCATCGGCGGCGCCGGCAGCGCCAGCGCGCTTTCGAGCTCCAGGAGCGCTTGATTGGTGCGGTCGTCAGCGTACCCCGTTCGCATCATGTAGCGCATGAGGGCATGGCGCGCATTTTTGGATGCCATATCGAGCAAACGGTGCTTTTCGCCACGCTGCGGCCTATGGAGATGGCAGGAACGCTCGCGCTTGCCTGCAAGCCACTCCCCCAGCGCCTCCGCATCCTCAAGCTCGACAGAGAGGTTTATCTCAGCTGGAATATCAGCCGTCTCGTCGTAATAGCGCTTAAGAAAGCCCGATTGAAGTTCCTCTTCGTCGACATCCAAACCCTTATCGAGAATAAACTCGCAGGTTCGAACCGTTCGACCCTCACGCACGACAAAGACGCAAGCGGCGGAGATGGTCTCCTCGCGATAGAAACCGATGACATCGATATCGACACTGGAGGGAAAAACGACTTGCTGACGGTCGTCCAGACCCCTGATGACCTCCAAACGACGTTTGACGCGTGCCGCGCGCTCAAAGTCGAGCGCCTCGGCGGCATCCGTCATCTCGGAAGTCAGCTCATCGACGACATCCTTGCGATGGCCCGACAAAAAGCGCTCGACACGCTTGACGTTCTTGGCATAGTCCGTAGGAGAAATCGCGCCGACACACGCACCTGGGCCGCGCCCGACATGGTAGTCGAAGCAGGGACGCCCGTTTTGCGCGCAAATCATATTGACGATGTCTTCCTCGCCCTTGTGGGACTCGACGATACGACGACAACGACGCCACTCCGCACAAGAAGCCGAGCAGATCGGGATCACCTTGCGCAGCGTGTCAATGGTCTCACGCGCCGCGCGGCTATCGGTATAGGGACCAAAATAGCGCGTTCCCGGCTTATGGCGCTCGCGCGTGTATTTGATAGCGGGATACAGGTCGCCCTTTGTAATGGCGATAAAGGGGTAGCTCTTGTCATCCTTGAGGTCGACGTTAAAGTACGGATGGTACTGGCCGATCAGGTTGCGCTCGAGTACAAGCGCCTCATGCTCGGTTTCGACAACGATGTAGTCAAAGCTCGCAACCAATTGCATCATGAGCGGTATTTTTTGGCGCTCATCCTGCAGCGTCACGTACTGGCGCATACGGGAACGCAGGTTTTTCGCCTTGCCAACGTAGATGACATCGCCCTTGGCATCTTTCCAAAGGTAACATCCGGGCTGCGTGGGAACGCGCGAAACCTGCTCGGCGAGTGTTGGAATGTTGTCGTGACCGGCCACACGCACCTACTTGCGACGAAGCAGCGCCGAGACCTCGGGCATCTTAAGAACGACGGCAAGGCCAAAGGTAACAGCAAGCGAGACGACACCCGCAACGCAAACATAGCCAAGAGTAATCAGAATCGAGCCGCCAAGTACCCCGACAAAGTGTTCAAGCGCCCACATGACGCCGGCGCCTGCGGCAGCCCCTAGGCCGCCGAGCAAAAGGCCAAAGAAACCGCCATGCAGGATAGATTTGACCTGAAGGCCACGCAGGCGACGACGCAGCCACCACAGCGAACAGCCGACCAAGATCACGTAGTCGACAACATACGAAAGCGCGATTGCCGGCATACCGAAGCCCAGCACAACGCCAAACAGCAGAACCGAGCCAGCCTGGCCGATGGCGGAATACAGGCAATAGCGGCTATAGGGCTTCATGTCGAGCAAGGCAGAGAAGCTCTTCTGCATCAACACGACCACGCCGTAGAGCGGCAGCGAGAGCGCCAGGTAGACAAGGTACTCGGACACCAGCGCCACGCCGGATTCATCGAACTTGCCGGCACAGTAAATCATGTTGAGCGGACGTGCGAAGACAATCAGGTACAGTGCGAACGGAATCAGGAAGAACAGCATCTGGGCGACGCCACGCGAAATGCCCGTGCGAACGCTGTCGTAATCCTTCTCCTGTGCGTCATGAGAGAGCTCGGTATAGAGCGCCGTCGAAAGCGAGGCGGCAATCAGCGCGTAGGGCAGCGTGTACCACAGGCGCGCATAGGCGATGACGGAAGGGCCAGTCTCGGGCTGGACCACCAGCGCGGCAGCGTTGGTGATAGAAGTCGAGACAAACATGCACACCGTGGCGAGCAGCGTCGGGATACCGAGCGCAATCGTCTGACGCAGCGCGGGGTCCTTAAAGTCGATATGGATATGGGGATGCACGCCGTGCTTGCCAAGCGCGGGGATCTGACATGCCATCTGAACAAAGACACCGAGGGTCGTACCGGCCGCAATCAAGATGATGCCGGCACGTTCGCCAAACTGTGCGGACACGGGCGCAAAACCCATAAAGCTCGCAATGACGATCACATTGTTGAGGACCGGGGCAAACGTCGACCAGAAGTAGTCGCGGTGTGCGTTGAGAACGCCCGAGAACACCGAGCCCAAACCATAAAACAGAATCTGGATGGCAAAGAAACGGAACATGAACGCAGCGGTATCCATGCTGCCGCCGTCACCCGAAAGGAACGATTGCGTCCAGATAAAGCCCGGGGCGAACACGGTCCCCAGCAACGAAATGCCACCCAGCACCAAAAGCAGAATGCCGAGCAGGTTGCCCACGTACTCGTTCGAGGCCTCGCGACCCTGCTCACGCCTCACGCCCATGTACACGGGCAAAAACGCCGTCACGAGCATGCCGCCCATCACGAGTTCGTAGAGCATATTGGGCAGGTTGTTGGCGACCTGATAGGAGGACGAGAGTAGCGACATGCCGATAGCGGCCGCCATTGCCCACGTTCGGATAAAACCGGTAACGCGAGACACGATGGTCAGTATGGTCATAAGCCCGGCGGAACGACCAACCGTGGAGTAGTCCGACGAGCCCATGTCGTCAGTGTCATCTCGCGACGAAGAAGCTTCGGATGAGGGTGTCTGAGGCGCAGATTCTCTTGCAAAATGAGCTCCGCGCTTCAATTCTTCCTGCGGCATCGCTCAGTCCTCTCTCGTAATCGCGGCAACCGTCGCCCCGCAAAATGCAATTAAATCATCGGGTGCAAGCTCGAGCTGATAACCACGCTTGCCTCCCGAAATAAAAATGGTATCCCAAAGGACACATGTCTCATCAATGAGCGTCCGGTAGCGTTTTTTCATACCGACCGGGCTGCAGCCGCCGCGAACGTAGCCAGTCGCCGCAAGCAAATCCTTCACATGCATCATGGCCAAGGACTTCTCCCCCGCGGCACGCGCGGCGGACTTTAGATCGAGCTCGTCGGCAACAGGGATGCAGCACACGATATAGTCGTTGGACGGTGTCACGCAGACCAAAGTCTTAAATCCTTGACCGGGCTCCTCGCCAAGCTGCTCCGAAATCGCGACCCCCAGGCCCACCGACTCATCACCATCGTCTTCGTACGTATGTAGAACATAGGAAATGCCGGCACTTTCCAGCTCGCGCATCGCATTGGTTTTTGGCGTCTTTACAGCCTTTGCCATGACATATCCTTTCCCTCGCATTCGGACGCAAGGATTAAGTATATGTCCAATTCGACTGCATACGTCACATCGGCACAGCAAGCGCCATCGAATCACAAGGAGTCGATGGCGCCCATAAACTGAATCGCCTATTTATTAAGCATCAAGTTGAGCCTGACGCTCCCGGTCACGCCTGAGCAACGGCGCCAAAAACTTGCCCGTATAACTCTGCGGACAGTCCGCAACCTGCTCCGGTGTGCCCGAAACCACGACGGTTCCGCCGCCGTTACCGCCTTCGGGACCCATATCGATCAGGCGGTCGGCAACCTTGATGACATCAAGGTTGTGCTCAATCACCAGCACCGTGTTGCCCGCATCGACCAAGCGCTGCAGCACATCGAGCAGCTGGCGGACGTCCTCAAAATGAAGGCCGGTCGTCGGCTCGTCCAAAATATAGAACGTCTTGCCCGTCTGGCGTCGATGAAGCTCCTTGGCGAGCTTCACACGCTGCGCCTCGCCGCCCGAGAGCGTCGTGGCGGGCTGGCCCAGGCTCACGTAGCCTAAGCCTACATCGTACAGCGTCTGGAGCTTGCGCTTAATCTGCGGGATATTCCCAAAGAAGGCCAGCGCCTCGGTGACGCTCATGTCGAGCACGTCCGAGATGGTCTTGCCACGGTAGGTGACCTCGAGTGTCTCGCGGTTGTAGCGTTTACCGCCGCAGGCTTCGCAGGGAACGTAGATATCGGGAAGGAAGTGCATCTCGATCTTGATCTGTCCGTCGCCCTTGCACGCCTCACAGCGCCCGCCACTCACATTAAAGGAGAAACGACCCGGCGAGTAGCCGCGCGCCTTCGACTCCGGCGTACTCGCAAACAGCGCGCGAAGATCATCCCACAGGCCGATATAGGTAGCAGGGTTGGAACGCGGCGTGCGGCCAATCGGCGACTGGTCGATATCGATAACCTTATCGATACACTCGATGCCCTCGATTTTCTTATACGGACCCACAGGGCGCGTCGAACGGTGAATGATATTCGTAAGGGCAGGCGCAATGGTGTCGGTAACCAGGGAGCTCTTGCCCGATCCCGACACGCCGGTAACAACCGTAAGCGTACCAAACTCGATCTTGGCGGTAACGTTTTTGAGGTTGTTGGCTCGAGCGCCCGTAATTTTAAGGCAGCCGCGACCGGGCTTGCGCCGTTCATCAGGCACCCGAATCATTCGTTTACCGGTCAGGTAAGCGCCCGTCATCGACTCAGGACACGCCATGATATCGGCAGGCGTTCCCGCCGCGACTACGTGCCCGCCGTTGACGCCGGCTCCGGGCCCCATGTCGATCACGTAGTCGGCGGCACGGATTGTATCCTCGTCGTGTTCGACAACGATAACGGTATTGCCGATATCGCGCAGGCGCTCGAGCGTCTTAATCAGGCGCTCGTTGTCACGCTGATGAAGACCGATCGAGGGCTCGTCCAGAATATAGAGCACTCCCATGAGACCCGCGCCAATCTGCGTTGCCAGTCGAATACGCTGTGCCTCGCCACCGGAAAGCGTCGCCGAGGCACGATCGAGTGTCAGATAGTCGAGTCCAACATCGACCAGAAAACGCAAGCGCTCCAGGATTTCCTTGACGATACGGCCGCCGATAAACTGTTGGCGCTCGGTGAGTTCCAGGCCCTCAAAAAACTCGAGCGACTCACGGCACGACAGGCAACAAACCTCGTAAATGGACTTGCCGCCCACGGTGACGGCGAGCATCTCAGGGCGCAAACGAGCGCCGTGGCAGCTCGAGCACGGCTCCTCGCGAATGTACTTCTCCAGGCGCGCCTTGGTGTTCTCGTTCGTCGTCTCGGTATAGCGTTCGTACAGGATGTTGCGAACGCCCGAAAACTTGGTATCCCACTGGCTGCGACGTCCGTCGAGCTTTTGGTAGTCGACCGAGATCTTCGTATCGCCCAGGCCATCCAAAAATGCACGACGCACGCGAGGGGGCAAGTCCTCCCACGGCGTATCGGCGCTCACCTTAAAGTGTTTGCAGACCGCAGCAAAAATCTGCGGATAGTAGTTCGAATTGCCAAACAGGCTACCAAAGACTCCGTCGGCAATGGACTTCGAGGGATCCTCAATCAGCGCCTCGGCATCAACGGTTTTCTTAAAGCCCAGGCCGTCGCACTCAGGACATGCGCCATAGGGCGCGTTGAACGAGAAATCACGCGGTTGCAGGTCATCGATGGAGTGTCCATGCTCCGGGCACGCTAACGCCAGCGAATACTCCAGCAACTCGCCTTCGGTCCCCTCGGGAGCGTCGCGGTCGGGCAGCAAGTATACGTTCACATTGCCGTGCGCCAGCGCAGTCGCTTGTTCAACGGACTCGGCAATACGGCCCAGCGAGTTCTCGCGAATCACGATGCGGTCGACTACGACCTCGATATCGTGCTTGAACTTTTTGTCCAGATCGATCGGGTCGTCGAGCGAGCGCACTTCGCCGTCAACGCGCACGCGGCTAAAGCCCTCGGCGCGAAGGTCCTCAAACAGTTTGGTGTACTCGCCTTTTCGCCCGCGCACCACCGGTGCCAGCACAAACGCGCGGCGGCCCTCCCCCGCCGCCAAGACCTTGTCGGCAACCTGGTCGGTCGTCTGGCGCTCAATGACGCGGCCGCATTCGGGACAGTGCGGGGTGCCCACACGGGCGAACAGCAGGCGCAGATAGTCATAAATCTCGGTTACGGTGCCAACCGTCGAGCGAGGGTTTTTAGACGTCGTCTTTTGGTCGATCGACACCGCCGGCGACAGGCCGTCGATTGAATCCAAGTCGGGTTTGTCCATCTGGCCCAAGAACTGGCGCGCATAGCTCGAAAGGCTCTCGACGTATCGACGCTGGCCCTCGGCATAGATAGTGTCAAATGCCAGCGAGCTCTTGCCCGAGCCAGAAAGACCGGTAATGACCACGAGTTGGTCACGCGGAATGGAAACATCGATATCACGGAGGTTGTGCTCACGAGCGCCGCGAATAACGATAGAAGAATCAGACATGGAAGCTCCTTGCCTCCTATTGCATCGAATCATACTGCCGATGAGTTTAGCGCACTCGACGCGCACAGATGTTCGTAATACAAGATTCGCAGACCTTTAGCTTTGCGTATCGGGTGCTTTGTTTCTCGAAATGCCGTGGAAAGGTTACGGTAATCTAATACTGAACTTAATTTGCTGTAACAGAGGAACGTCCATGACCGAAGATATCCCCCTTGAAATCACTTCGAGCGACATGGCCAATCTGCCCATATTCATCGCCGTCCTTATCGTGGCCATCGTCGTGGTGCGCGTATATTTTTCAATCAAACACAATGAAAAGCCGCCCATTGCCCGCGTCTTTTGGTGCGCGACGCTCCTCATCCCGCTCGGCATGGTAGCTGCATGGATTACGAATCAATTGCTCGTAAATGAGGACAATTCCCTATGGGTCCTTTCTTATTCGGCGCTCGGTGCTACCGCCGTCATACTTCTTGTCGAGCCCTTGGTTTCGGGACTTATCGACCAAACCGATCTTGCGACGGGAACGGTTGCCTGTATTTGCCGTGACATCCTTGTCATCGCCGCTGTTTCAGCGCTCTCGTTCGTTTCACTCGAAATTGCCTGTAACGAAACGTTCTATCGCATTCCCGCCAACTCATTCGGGTTTTCCGTCGGGCTGCTCGCAACGGTTCTGCTCTCCCTTTATTTGCTGGGACAGCGTCATGGAGGCGTCATGGCCCTCGTGCCCGTCGCCTGTTGCATCCTTGGCATTGCCGAGCACTTCGTCATAACGTTTAAAGGCGAGGCCATCCTGCCAAGCGATATCTTGGCCCTTGGCACCGCAATGGAAGTGAGCGAGGGATACGAGTTTACCTTTACCGCCGGAATCGTAACCTCTCTCGCCCTGCTGGAGATTTCCCTGGGGCTTCTTTCGCTTATCCGACCGAGAAAGCTCCGTACGCCCACCCATGTCTTCCCCGCAATCGCCGCTAACCTCTGCGCTTTTCTGCTAGTGACCGTTGTGGGGCTCTCGGGCTTTTCCAGCATCGACTTGGAGCAGGCGCTGAATTTTGGATTTGACCGTTGGCAGCCCATCACCACGTATGCGTCTCAGGGTTTTATCACTTCGTTCACCGAAATGGTCAACGAGTTGCCCATTGAGAAGCCCGAAGACTATACGCCCGATGAGGCGCAGAGCATCGAGCAGGAGCTCTCCGCCACCTACGACAGCACGTATGGCTCGAGCGAGCAGCGCGCGGCGGCCGTTGCCCAGTTCAATGAAATCAAGCCGACGATTGTTGCCGTCATGAACGAGAGTTTTAGCGACCTTTCGTGCTTTGAGCAGCTCCAGGCGGCCGGGTACACCGGCCCCGCATTCTACAACTCGCTTCCCGACACACTTGTTCGCGGCACCATGCTCGCTTCGGTCGCCGGTGGCGGAACGGCGAACTCCGAATTCGAATTTTTGACCGGAGCGACAACGGCCTTTGTCGGATTAGGCAAAATCCCCTATCAGCTATATCAGATGAATGGTGTCAACAGTCTGGCAAAGGACCTTAAGGAGCTTGGGTATACCGCTACCGCTATGCACCCGCAAAACCCCGTCAACTACCATCGAGATAAAATCTATCAGCAGCTGGGCTTTGGAGACTTTCTTTCGATCGGCGATTTCGAAGGTGCGCCCTGTTACCATGCCGGCGTATGCGACTACGCCACCTATGACAAGATACTCGACCTGCTGAGGACCGACGACGCTCCGCAGTTCATCTTCGATGTCACGATGCAAAACCATGGCGGATACGATGTCGGCACCGTTCCCGCCGAAGAGCTGACAAACTATTGGGTCGAGGGAGCCAGCGAGGGCGCCAATAGCGCGCTCAACACCTATCTCACCTGCATCAACGCATCCGACCGGGACCTCGAGTACTTTATCAACGAGCTCCGCAATATCGGCAGACCGGTTGTCCTTGTCTTTTTTGGCGACCATCAGCCGAGCGCCGCAACGACTCTCAACGACGAGCTGTACCCTCAGGAAGATACGGCAAGCCACGCTTTCCGTATCTATCAGTCGACATATTTTGTCTGGGCTAACTATGAAATCGCCGGCAATACCGAGCTCAACGTCTACGACACCGTCGGGGCAAACGAGATTGCAGCCATTACCCTTAATAAGATCGGCGCCCCGCTCACCGACTATCAAAAGGCTCTGCTTGCAACAAGGTCAGATGTGCCCACCATCAATGTCGCCGGCTACCTTGGTGCCGACGGGCTGCGCTACGACTTGGAATCTGAAGACAGCCCATACGCCTCGACGATCGACAAGCTGCAGCGCATGCAATATCTCGAGTTCGCCAGCAAAGTTCAGTAAGCCCGCCCATTCGCTTGGACCCATCGTATTGCAAGCACGCTCGGCCCAAATGCATCGCAAATGACTCCCGCTCGCAAACGAGGGTACAATGACGCTCGTGTCACATCACGGGGCCCCAGCCCCAACATATACAAAGGAGTCATACATGGGTTGCGAGCACGCACAGGCCGCCGGCGGACAAACGTCGCCGTCGCAATTTGAAGAGAACACGCTGTCCGAGGTCAAACGCGTCATCGCCGTACTTTCCGGCAAGGGCGGTGTCGGCAAGTCGTTTGTCACTGGTGCCATCGCCACCGAGCTTGCCCGTCACGGCCACAAGGTCGGCGTCCTCGATGCCGACATCACCGGTCCCTCTATCCCCAAGATGTTCGGTATGAGCGGACGCCACGTCCATGCCCTTGGCAACCTTATGCTGCCCGAAATCTCCGAGCACGGCGTCAAGGTGATGAGCTCCAACCTTCTGCTCCAAAACGAGACCGACCCCGTCCTTTGGCGCGGTCCGGTCATCGCAGGCGCCATTAGGCAGTTCTGGAGCGAGACCTCATGGGGCCCCATCGACTACCTGCTGGTCGACATGCCTCCGGGAACAGGCGACGTCGCTCTCACCGTCTTCCAGTCACTGCCCGTCGACGGCATCGTCATCGTCACGAGCCCGCAGGATCTGGTCTCGATGATCGTCGCCAAGGCGGTCAACATGGCCGAGAAGATGAACGTCCCCATTCTGGGCATCGTCGAAAACATGAGCTATATTGAGTGCCCCGACTGCGGCAAGAAGATCGAGGTCTTTGGCAAGAGCAAGCTCCCCGAGGTCGCAGAGCGCTATAACCTCGACATCTTGGGCACGCTTCCCATCAATCCGTCACTCGCCGAGGCCTGCGATAAGGGCGAGGTCGAGACCGCGCTGCCCGATGGCATGTTGCCCAAGGCAGTCTCTGCCGTCGAGGCCATTACCCCGCACGAGACCGACGAGGCCTAAGTGAACACGAGCGCCTTCTATGACGTCCTGTTAATCGGCGGCGGGGCTTCAGGCCTCGCCGCCGCCATTACGGCCGCACGTGCTGGCAAAAGCGTCTGCATCGTTGAGTGCGATGTCGCCTGCGGCCTTAAGCTCCTTGCGACCGGTAACGGCCGTTGCAACCTCTCCAACGAATCGATTGATCCTCAGCGGTATAACCACCCCGCATTCGTCGAATCTGTCATGGGGACCCAGCCCGAACAAGAGCTTATGGGTTTCTTCTCCTCGCTGGGCATCATGACAACCTCCGAGGAAGGCCGGCTGTACCCGCGCTCCCTTCGCGCCGAATCGGTGCGCGACGCACTTCTCAATGTTTGCGACCGCCTGGGTATCACCTTAATCTGCGGAGCCAACGTTGCCTCGGCACACAAAGCTTTCGAAGGCTGGGCACTCCAAATAGACCGTCCAGCGCGGGCGCTCAAGGCAAAAAAGCACGACGACCGAAAATCGGAGCTCCGCTCGCTTCGGAAAGCGCTCGCCGATGTCCCTCGCAAGAACGAGGCCCTGGAGGCACATGCCGTAATTATCGCCACGGGTGGCAACCCCACCGGTATCGCCGATACGTTTCGCCTCCCCCTCACTTCGCTGCGCCCCATCCTCTGCCCCGTATCGGCAACGGTCGTCGGCGATCGGGCGGCACTCAAGACGTTGGATGGCCTGCGCGTCCGCGCCCGCTTGACGCTCGCCCGCAATCATAATGAGCTCTGGCACGAAGACGGTGAAGTCCTGTTTCGAACCTTCGGTATCTCGGGCGTCGCTGTCTTCAACCTCTCCCGTCGTATCCAGCGCGGCGATACGATCCTGCTCGACGTTTTCCCCGACCTCTCTAAAGACGAGTTGCTCGATATGCTTAACCGGCGCGTTGAGCTGCTCGGCGGCTTTTCGCCCCGCGATCCCCGTTGGCTCGACGGCATGCTCGCCCCGCAACTCTCCCGCGTCGTCTGCACAGCGTTCGAGCAGTGCCATCCAGGCTCCAACGATGTCATCCACCTGGTCTCGATCCTCAAGCACTTTAAGTTGCTCGTCGAGGGAACAGCCGAGGAGCGCTCGGCGCAGGTCACGCGTGGTGGCGTATCTGTCGAGAGCATCTCAACACCCAGTCTACGCGCGCGCAGCGCTGTCGACGCCCCGCTTTACGTCTGCGGCGAAGCGCTCGACATCGACGCCGATTGCGGAGGCTTTAACCTTGCGTGGGCCTGGCTCTCGGGCATTCGCGCTGCAAGCAGCCTGTAGCCGCGCAGTCTATAATCAAAAACGCATTCGGGCCGTCTGGGATACCGGACGGCCTCTTTCTTGCCTCTAAGGAGACCTCGATGATCGAAATCACCCAAGTCAACGCGTCGCTCGATGAAGCCGGCGATGAAAATGCCTGCCTCATTGTTGGCAAGCGAGTCGCCAAGCGCGTCCTACGTTGCAAGGACTCCGAGATCAAGTCCATCGAGCTCCACCGCAAGTCAATCGACGCCCGCAAAAAACGAGACGTCCATTTTATCCTGAGCTTTCGTGTTGAGCTGACCAGTCCCAACCTCGAGCGAGAAGCGGTCGACAGCGTTGCCGAGCGTGACCGCTCGCGCGTACGCGCGATAGAAGACGATGGGTCTTCATTCCCCTCCCCCGTCTCCGACGCACCTCAAGAATGCCCTGTCGTTGTCGGCGCCGGATGCGCCGGCCTTTTCGCTGCGCTTACGCTCGCCGAAGCAGGTCTTAAGCCCTTGCTCATCGAGCGCGGCGACCCGGCATTTCGCCGCTCGCATGCGATCGACCTCTTTCTAAAGGAGCGCATCCTCGACCCCGAGAGTAATATCCAGTTTGGTCTGGGCGGCGCGGGGACCTTCTCGGACGGCAAGCTCAATACGGGAACAAAAAATCCCGCCCATCGCCTTATCCTCGAAACCTTCGTCGAGGCGGGTGCGCCCCGCGATATTCTGTGGGATGCCAAGCCGCACATTGGCTCCGACATCCTTCCCACGGTTGTCACCGCTATATCCCAGCGCATCGAGCAGCTCGGAGGTGTCGTCCGTTATCGAACAAAGCTCGTCGACATTCACATCGACGCGTCTGGCACCATTACCGGTATTGATGTCCAATCGTCCCAAGACGCCGCTTGCGAGTCAATCGAGACAAAGCACCTCATCCTCGCCTGCGGGCATTCTGCTCGCGATGTTTTTGAGCTCCTTAAAGACCACAACGTGGCCCTCGCACAAAAGACCTTTGCCATGGGCGTTCGCATCGAGCATCCGCAGCGCGACATCAATCGAGCCCAATATGGAGCCTTGGCGGGACATCCAGCGCTCGGGGCGGCCCCTTACAAACTTGTTGCCCATCTTCCCAACGGCCGCAGCGTGTTCTCGTTTTGCATGTGCCCCGGCGGACAGGTTGTTGCCGCCTCTTCAGAACCGTGCCATCTGTGCGTCAACGGGGCCAGTCTCAATGCCCGCGACGGACGCAACGCAAATGCCGCCCTACTCGTTAACGTCACGCCTGAGGACCTTCCCAACGATGACCCGCTCGCCGGCATCGAGCTCCAGCGTGCCTGCGAGGCGGACGCCTATCGCCTGGGCGGCTCCAACTGGAACGCACCGGCACAGCTCGTCGGAGATTTCCTCGCAGGACACGCCAGCAAGGCGCCCGGAAAGGTAAAGCCCACCTATCCGCTCGGTGTGACCTGGACGGCAATTGACAAAGCCCTGCCGCAGCATATCGTCGAGTCGCTCCGCCTGGGACTTCCCCTACTCGGAAAAAAGCTACGAGGCTACGACCGCCCCGATGCCGTTCTTACCGGCGTGGAGACTCGTTCGAGCTCACCGGTTACTGTCACCCGAGACCGAACGTGCCATGCCGTGTCGACCCCGGGCCTCTACCCTTGCGGTGAGGGAGCTGGATATGCCGGCGGCATCATGAGCGCGGCCACCGACGGCATCCGTTGTGCCGAAGCCCTGATCGCAGACCTCTAGCGCACGAATTCCAACACGCAAAAGACACAGGCCCCGAGCTCCACAGGGAACTCGGGGCCTGTTCGCTATTTCTTAAACCGTGCACCCTGGCGTTTTCTGCCCGATGCGAACGTGGAACCTTTGCGGGCCTGCGAACGTAAGCGCTCGATCGTCTCGTCCTCAGACGCACCCTCGAGCATCGCCCGAATCTGAACGACGGCATCGCGCAGGCGCGCCGCCTCCTCAAAGTCCATGGCGGCAGAAGCGTTGCGCATATCCTCTTCCATGGTTTCGACGATCCGCACAAGCTCGTCATGCGGCAGTTCTTCCAACTGCTCCGCAAGTGTCTGCTCGGGTGCCACCGTTTCCGGCACGCCGCCCTCGCCCAACTCATCGGGCGTATAGAATGCGCCATGGCCAAGGGAGTCGCCCTTCGAGCGCCCCTTGGAACCCACGGTTTTTTCGGCTTCGGCAATAAAACTTGAGATGTCGTTGATGGCTTTGCGCACCGTCTTGGGCACAATGCCATGCTCTTCGTTATATGCCATCTGAATCTCGCGACGGCGCCGCGTCTCCTCGATGGCCTCTTTCATCGAATCGGTCACAACGTCCGCATACATGATGACTTCGCCATCGGCGTTACGGGCCGCGCGGCCAATCGTCTGAATCAGCGAACGGCGGTTGCGCAAGAAGCCTTCCTTATCGGCATCGAGAATTGCCACCAGTGAGACCTCGGGAAGATCCAAGCCCTCGCGAAGCAGGTTGATGCCAACGAGAACATCGATCTTGCCCTCGCGCAGCGTTCGCAGGATCTCGACACGGTCCATTGTCGCCGTATCAGAATGCATGTAATTGACCTTAATGCCCGCATCAAGCAGATGGTCGGTCAGGTCCTCGGCCATGCGCTTGGTCAACGTGGTCACCAGCACGCGCTCCTTGCGGGCAACGCGCTCGCGAATCTCGTCCTCAAGATCGTCAATCTGGCCTCGGACCGGACGCACATCGATCTTGGGATCGAGCAGACCGGTCGGACGAATGATCTGCTCAACGTCGTTCTGGCTAACCCGCAGCTCGTAATCGCCCGGCGTGGCCGAAACATAGATAAACTGGGGTATCCTTGCCTCAAACTCATCGAAACGAAGCGGGCGGTTATCGAGCGCCGAGGGCAGGCGAAAACCGTGTTCCACCAGCGTCACCTTACGCGAGCGGTCACCTTCGTGCATGCCGCGAATCTGCGGCACCGTCACATGGCTCTCATCGATGATGCAGAGCATATCCTTGGGAAAGTAATCGATTAGGGTAAACGGCGGCTCACCCGGCTTGCGACCGTCCAGATGACGCGAGTAGTTCTCGATGCCGTTGCAAAAGCCCATCGTCTCGAGCATCTCAAGATCATAATCGGTGCGCTGCTGCAGACGCTGCGCCTCGAGCAACTTGTCGGTCGCCTTGAGCTCCGCCACGCGCTTCTCGCACTCTTCGCTGATCGATTTCAGAGCCGCCTTGACCTTCGGCTTCTCGGTCACGTAGTGCGATGCCGGCCATACGGGGATGGCCTCGTACTCACGAAGCATCTCACCGGTGACCTCATCGATCTCGGCAATCAGCTCGACCTCGTCGCCAAAGAACTCAAACCGCAACGGATGCTCGGCATAAGGCGGATACACGTCGACAACATCGCCGCGCACGCGGAACGTGCCGCGTGCCAGGTCATAGTCATTGCGATCATATTGAATGTCGATAAGTGCATGGATAAAGTCATCGCGCTCGAGCGGCACCTTCTTGTCGACGTTTGGAGCCAGACCCGCATAGTCCTCAGGAGAGCCAATGCCATAGATACACGAGACCGATGCGACAACGATCACATCGCGTCGAGAGAGCAGTGACGCGGTCGCCTGATGGCGCAGCATCTCGACCTCTTCGTTAATCGAGGAGTCTTTCTCGATATATGTATCGCTTTGCGGCACATACGCCTCGGGCTGATAGTAGTCGTAGTACGAGACGAAGTAGACCACAGCGTTGTTGGGAAAGAACTCTTTGAGCTCGCTCGCAAGCTGAGCGGCGAGCGTTTTATTCGGAGCCATGACCAGCGTCGGCTTTCCCAGGGCCTCAATAGTCTTTGCCATCGTGAAGGTCTTGCCCGAACCAGTCACGCCCAGCAAAACCTGATAGCGGTCTCCGTCCCTCACGCCCTGCACAAGCGACTCAATGGCCTTAGGCTGGGAACCGGCAGGCTCATAGGGAGACACGACCTTAAACGGCACGTCAGAGCCTTCAACGCCAAAGCGTTTAAGTTCACCACCAACGCGTTCTACTTCAAATTCCGCCATGGATACTCCTAACTCATATATCTGCAGTATACGCAGGCGGCAGGCATAGTCCTATACGAACCGATCGGGATAGAGGGTCTTGTAGCGAACCCAGGCGTTATTGACACGAATCAGATACGCCTGCGTCTCGGGAAAGGTGATTGCATTATGAAGCGACGTACTCTGCTGCGCCCATCCGTCGACATTGCCCATGCCGGCGTTATAGGCGGCAATGGCACTGTCAGTCGACCCGTTAAAATACGCTAGAAGATACGAGAGATACGCACAGCCAAACTCGATATTCGTAGCCGGATCGTTAAGGTTGTCGGCCGAATACTCGCCACCGTCGACAAGGCCCTTGGCGATCATATCCTGGGCAGTCTCGGGCATCAGCTGCATTAATCCCAGAGCACCCTGATTCGACTCGGCCTCGGGATCCCAATTCGATTCAGACTTAATGACAGCGCACACCAGATACGGATCCAGATTATGCGAAATACTGGATTGCTTTACATACGCCTCGTAGTCAATCGGATACAGCGGCTTAAAGAAAGCGGCAGGAGCACACGAGTAAACGAATGAGATAAGGCCGAAGGCAAAAACGGCAGCCAGCGGTATAAGGCGATACCACGTAAGGAAACGTGTCTTAGGCATCGGCCTCCTCCTTATCCACTACATCCCCGAACCCATGACGCGAAAGCCATGCGTCCAGTTGTTCAAAGAGCGAGTTATCGTCTGCCGCATTGTCAATCACAGTTGTAGCGAGATTGCGCAGCGCAGACTCTTCGGGCTGGCAAGCAGAACGGGCATCGAAATCAGATGGCTCCATGCCACGTTGAATAGCGCGCTCGCGACGAACTGACAAAGGGGCGCTGATGACCAAAATTTCATCAGCCAAGCCAAATGCATCCTCAAAACCAGCCGGAGCAGAAACCTCGACCACCGCAAAAGGATAACGGGGAGATGAAACCGTACAACAAACCGGATCGAGAATCCTAAGCGAAAGCTGTTCAATCAGAATGGGATGCACGATGTCATTGAGCCGTGCGACCGAATCAGGAGAAGCAAAAGCTCGAGAAGCGAGGATGCCGCGGCGAATGCCGCCATCCTCATCCAAAATGTCCCAACCGAATTCATCCACGAGTGTATTGACGATATCAGAGCCCGGCACATACAGCGATTTTGCAAGCTCATCCAGATCGATAAGCATAGCGCCACGAGATTCGAAATAGCGGCAGGCAGTCGACTTACCCGAAGCAATATTGCCCAAGACAAATACGGTAAACATCAAGCCCTCCCTAACGCCAATGCGAGTAATTATCGCTCAAATACACTAGATGGACTCAAAATACAGCCAAACAGTAAGAGCACATATGGGGGAGCTAGGTCCCAAAGTATAACGTGTATACAACGCAAAAAGGGAGAGGCCGCGAGGCCTCCCCCTTCTTCAAGTCGATTGACGGCTCGGTGCCGTCCACCGGTCAGCGGCGCCCTGGCCTCCCACGGGCTGGCCCCGCAGTACTCTCGGCGCGATGGGGCTTAGCTTCCGGGTTCGGAACGGGACCGGGCGTGCCCCCCATGCTCTGGCCGCTGACCGGTGGGCGGCGCCCACCGTTACGGTGTCCGGTGTCTCTCTCACGTGCCCTGGGGGCCGCATGGCGTATAGGAAAGGTCTGACTCGGGGGCATCCTCGTGCCCGGACCGCGCGTGAGCGCTGGGTCCCGCGGGCCGCGAGGTGCGGTTCCGGAAGAGCTCGGGCGATTAGTGCGGCTCGGCTGAGGACGTCGCCGCCCTTGCACCTGCCGTCTATCGACCAGGTAGTCTACCTGGGCCCTTACCGGAAGGAGAACTAATCCCTGGAACGGCTTCCCGCTTAGATGCCTTCAGCGGTTATCCGCGCCGCACGCGGCTACCCGGCCGTGCCGTTGGTCGACAACCGGTTCACCGGAGGTGCGTCCACCCCGGTCCTCTCGTACTGGGGGCAGCCTCCATCGATTCTCCTGCGCCCACGGAGGATAGGGACCGAACTGTCTCACGACGTTCTGAACCCAGCTCGCGTACCGC
>UQIN01000021.1 GCA_900541035.1 uncultured Collinsella sp.
CGGTCCCGTTCCGAACCCGGAAGCTAAGCCCCATCGCGCCGAGAGTACTGCGGGGTCAGCCCGTGGGAGGCCAGGGCGCCGCTGACCGGTGGACGGCACCGAGCCGTACGCTTGAACTGAGAAGGGGGAGGCCTCGCGGCCTCTCCCTTTTTTTGCGTTTACGGGGCGTAAATGACTCTATTACACCAGACGATCTTATTGTTTTTGGTATTGAGCTTTTATTTAAAGAAAATAAATCGAATAACAAGGGCAACTGCTATGGCCGCAATGATCAAAAGCAGGATTGTCAGTCGATGCTGCTTGCGTCGTTTACTTGACGAAACGAAGATTGATTTTCCCTGTTTTGGCGTTTCGAGATAGCGAGCCGAATGCGTTAAGGTTTGCTTTGGTCGAGGACCTCTTTGTTGATTGGCAGCGGATGCTTTCAGTGGCTCCTCACTAGCTGCGCTGTTTTTAGATAATGGTGCGTCTTTCAGATATACAGGGTCTCCCGAGGCGACGCCCATATGTTTACGCCCCGTTTGGGCATCCTCGAGTGTTTGATATCGATTTCTCGTCACATACTCGGGCTCCGGATCATTAATGGGCTCTTGCGAGATGTGGGGGCGATGGAACCGTGGCGGCTGCGTGGAAGTATCTTCCCCCTGCGTCGGCATAAACATTTTGTTCTGGTTTTGGTCGTCCATGATGCCCTTTAGCTCGTTACCAACAACGTGTACGCGCTCATTGTAAGCCCCTTGTTATTTGTAGCTGCGAACATACTCGTTATTTAAGCTCTGGTTCAAAGAACCTTAACCTTACTAAAACCTTAGTCACACACACTTAGATATGCTTATAGTACTGGACTCAAAAAACTTTATAGCCGATGTATATATAAGCACTGGGTGGGCATATATAAGAGCGTCAAAAGAAGTCCCAGTCACCTAGAAGATGGCTCGGCAGTCCTAAAAGGAGTGGTAAACATGGCAAGCATGGTTCCTTATCGTTCGGTTTTTGGCGTTCGTCCTTCTGCTAGCTCGCTGTTCGATCTGTTTGATGATATGACCGACCTTGCAAACAACTCGATTGCTTCCAAGGCGTTTCCCGTTGACGTTGAGGATAAGGGCGACGGCTATGAGGTCAAGGCCTATCTGACCGGTGTCGCCAAGGACGATATCGATGTCGAGCTCAATGAGGGCCGTCTGTCCATTAGCGTGAATGTCGAGGAAGACGAGGAGAACGAGGGCAAGAACTTCCTGCAGAAGGAGTTCAGCTCGTACAGCGCGACGCGTGGCGTGTATCTAAAGGACGCTTCGAGCGAGGGCCTCTCGGCTAAGTACGCTGACGGCATCCTGACCGTTACGGTTCCCAAGATCGTCGAGAAGAAGAACGTTACGAAGATCTCCATCGACTAACTTCGTTGGTGTTCTGCGCTATGAAAAGACAGCAAAAGGGGCTGGGAAGCGATTCTCGGCCCCTTTTGCTGTCTAGGACAGTCTATTGAATGGTTGCCGGCTGATACTGACTCGCAGGGCGTATCGAGAGTTTTCGCGATCCTTGGAGAAGGGTTGCGGAGCTGCCGACCTCGTCATCCAGGGTTGCGGCCAGAGCTTTGGCATAGCTTTTGACGGTAAGGCTCGGACGATTGTTATCTTGGCTGATATGCATGGCAATGAGCTGTTCGGTGCGATCGGTAACAAGTTCGCGCGCGGCTTCGGCGGCTTGGCCATTGGAGAGGTGTCCCCTTGCAGACAGGATGCGCTCCTGAAGAAAGCGGGGATATTCTCCCTCGCGCAGCATGGTCACATCATGGTTGCTCTCGAGCGCGAGGACTCGACAATCTTTGAGGGTGTTCATGGCTTGGCTCGATAGCTCTCCGGTGTCGGTGGCAAAGCCGATGGAATCATCGAGGGCGTCGAATCGATAACCGACTGGATTGATGACATCGTGTGATGTTGAGTAGGTTTGCACGTGGATGCCGGCAATGGATAGGGCGTCGCCGGGATCGAATTCCTCGACAGGCAGATGCGAAAGATTTTCTTTGTTCGAAAGAGTGCCCCTGCTGGCAAAGAGGGGGCCGTGCCAGTGCTTGCACCAGACATCGAGGCCCTTGATGTGATCGCTATGCTCATGAGTAATGAGAAGAGCCGAGACGTTGTCTGTCGAGAGCCCCAGTTCTGCCATGCGCTTTAATGTCTCGCGGCGAGACAGTCCGTCATCGACCATAATGAGCCCCTGCGGGCCCTCGATGAGTGCGCAGTTGCCTTTAGAGCCACTGCCGAGGATATGAAGGTGCAGACGAGACATAAGATTCCAAAGGATACAATGGGTGCGGACGAATAGAGGAGGAAGCAAATGCCTACGGTATCTCAGCATTATGGACACCATGTCGTGCCTGGGGCAGTCGATGAGACCCGGACGAGGCAGCAGGCTGCTCCTGTCGTGCTCATGGTATCAGGCGGCGCGGACTCGACGGCACTGCTTCTTATGGCGTGCACATCAAAGCTGGATATCCAAGACGGACGCGGTGTTGCCCCCATTGCTCGCGAGCGCCTGCATGTGCTGCATGTAAACCATCATCTGCGCGGCAAGGCGTCCGATGGCGACGAGGCCTTTGTGCGTGAGCTCTGCGCGAAATATGGTTTACCGCTGTGCGTGGAGCACGCTTATTTTGATGGGGAGTCGGGCAATATTGAGGCCGCGGCCCGCGAGGTGCGCTATGCCGCGGCGCGGAGGTATGTTCGCGAGCTCTGCGCCCAGATGGGGGCACCGCGAACGGCGGCTCGTATCTGCACCGCGCACACGTCTTCGGATCGCGCGGAAACGTTTTTGATGAACGCGATTAAGGGTTCGGGGCCCGCTGGCCTATCGAGCATTCCTCGCCGGAGGAATATCGTGGTGCGTCCCTTGCTCGACCTAACTCATGGCGAGCTCGTGGGCTATCTACAGGTACATGGTCAGCCGTGGCGTGAAGACGAGAGCAATGAGGATATCTCGTATCTGCGAAACTACGTGCGCCATCGAGTGATGCCGGTGGTGGCGCAGCGCAACGCGAGCGTCTGCAAGACGATTGGCGCCGCCTGCGAGATCTTAGGCGATGAGGACGCGTTTTTGTCTCAGCTTTCGGCACAGGCGTTTCGAAGCTGCCTGCGTAAGGAGGCGGCGGGCGCGCTGGTGCTCGATGCCAGGCGCCTTGCTGCGGCCGAGGTGGTAATCGCGCGGCGCATCGTGCGACTGGCGATTAAGCGCATCGATCCGGACGCTCGTCCAGAGATGCGACATGTGGAGCGAGTCCTTTCCTGCGTTGCCGAGGGCGCCGGCTCGGTCACGCTTCCGGCGGGGATTGACGCACGCATTGAGTTTGGCATGCTGGCGTTCAAGGCGCCGGCGGCTCGCGAGGGCCTGGTCGCGGACTGGGTTGCCGTACCCGGTCGTTTGCCGTTGGGCGGGGGACGTATGCTGGTCACAGAACCGATGGCCGTTGAGCCGGGATGCGATATCGTGCGCCGCGCCCGTGAGCTTGCAGCTGCCGGGGAAGTGACAGCTTTGGTAGACGCGGCTGCCCTGGGTTTTGCCGACAGCGATAGTGAGCGGATCCTGGCGGGCTCGCGTGGCGAGATCCCTGCCGAGGCGCGATTGGCGCGCCTGTGGGTGGACGGTCCTGTACCGGGAGACGTGATGTGCCCGTTAGGGATGAGTGGTCGAAGCAAGAAAGTATCCGACTTGCTAGGTGAGGCTCGCATTCCCGTTTCCGAGCGCGCCGGCGTGCCCATGGTGAGGACGGCGCCGGGGGGCGCCGTGGTGTGGGTCGCCGGAGTTCGCGCGGACGAGCGTTTTAAGTGCACGGCCGCAACGCGCGTGGCATATCTGCTCCGCGTGGTCGATGCGGAATAGCGTCCCACGCCAGCTATTCTGTGCGACGTTGACGGTATTCCCGCGCTGATGGCGTACGGGCTGGAAAATATACCCCGTGCGCTGCTAAAATGTGAAGTTCGCGTCCATACGGCGGTGTGTGGGCGATAAGCACAAGAAAGGGTTGTCATGGCTTCTCAACATCCGGATATCGAGAAGGTTCTGTTCACGCAGGAGGATATCGACGGTATCGTCTCTCGCCTGGGCGAGGAGATTACTCGCGATTACGCGGGTAAGGATCTGGTGCTGATTGCGGTCCTGCGCGGCGCCGTGGTCTTTATGGGCGACCTGATGCGTAAGATCGAGCTGCCGACCAACATCGATTTCATGGCTGTTTCGAGCTATGGCGACGGTGTGAAGTCCTCGGGTATCGTGCGTATCATTAAGGACCTGGATATCGACATCCGCGGTCGCGACGTGCTGATCGTCGAGGACATTCTGGACTCGGGCCTGACGCTCAAGTATCTGATGAAGAACCTCGAGAGCCGCAAGCCCGCTTCTCTGGAGGTCGCCGCCTTCCTGTGGAAGGACGTTGAGGACCGCGTCTCGGCCATCACGCCCAAGTATGTTGGAACCCATTGCCCCGATGCCTTTGTGGTGGGCTACGGCCTCGACTATGCCGAGCGCTATCGTAACCTTCCGTATCTGGGCATTTTGAAACCGGAGGTTTATTCGTAAGATGCCCGACGACCGTAACGATAACAATTCCCAGACTCCCCGGGACCCAAAGATCCCGGGGACGCCCGGAGGCAAGAAGCCCACGCGTACGGGCTGGCTGTATTTTATTTTGGCTTGCGCGCTTCTGGGCTACGCCTTCTTTAACATGGGCTCCGGCTTTGCCAATTCCAGCAATACCGTTAAGCTCGCGACGAGCGAGATGGTGAGCGCCATCAAGCAGGATCGCGTCGAAGATCTGACCTATACGGTTCAAGACGGAAGCGTGACGGGTCATTACTGGAAGACGAAGAAGGACAAGGGCGATACGAGCGAGCTCAAGAGCTTCTCTTCGACCTATGTCGGCTCCGATTCGCTTGCCGAGCTCATGGCGGAGCACCCCGATACCAAATACATCGTCAACACCAACGATCCCGATTTTTGGGGCGACTTGGCGATGAGTGTGCTTCCGACGATCGCCCTTATCGCCATCATGTTCTACTTTATGCGCCAGATGATGGGCGCCAACAACAGGAACATGCAGTTTGGCAAGACCAACGCCAAGACCAACGAGGCCACACGCCCCAAGGTCAAGTTTGAAGACGTTGCCGGCGTGGACGAGGCAGTCGAGGAGCTCGAGGAGATCCGTGACTTTTTGAGCGATCCGGATCGCTATCGCAAGCTGGGCGCCAAGATCCCGCGTGGCGTGTTGCTGGTTGGCCCTCCGGGCACCGGTAAAACGCTGCTGGCCAAGGCTGTTGCCGGCGAGGCGGGCGTGCCGTTCTTTAGCATCTCGGGTTCCGACTTTGTCGAGATGTTCGTAGGTGTCGGCGCCAGCCGTGTGCGTGACCTCTTTAAGGAGGCCAAGTCCCAGGCCCCGTCGATCATCTTCATCGATGAGATCGATGTCGTGGGACGTCAGCGCGGAGCTGGCTTGGGCGGCGGTCACGACGAGCGCGAGCAGACGCTCAACCAGCTGCTGGTCGAGATGGACGGCTTTGAGGAAAGCGAGTCGGTCATCCTGATCGCTGCGACCAACCGTCCTGACATCCTGGATCCGGCATTGCTGCGTCCCGGCCGTTTTGACCGTCAGGTTACGGTCGACCGTCCGGATGTGAAGGGCCGCGAGCAGATCTTGCGCGTGCATGCCGAGAACAAGCCGATGGACGAGGACGTTAAGTTTGAGAAGCTCGCCCAGATGACCGTTGGCTTTACTGGTGCCGATTTGGCGAACCTGCTCAACGAGTCTGCGTTGCTGGCCGCTCGCCGTCATCGTTCCGTGATCTCGATGGACGAGGTCGAGGAATCGATGGAGCGCGTGATTGCCGGACCGCAGCGCAAGGGTCGCGTGATGACCGAGGCCGAGCGCACCACGATTGCCTACCACGAGAGCGGTCACGCCCTGGTGGGCCACATCCTGGAGCACTCCGATCCGGTCCACAAGATCTCGATCGTCAGCCGCGGTCAGGCTCTGGGCTACACGCTGCAGCTTCCGCAGGAGGACCACTTCCTCAAGACCAAGAACGAGATGCTCGACGAGCTCGCCGTGTTCTTGGGCGGTCGCGTTGCCGAGGAGCTCATGTGCGATGACATTACGTCGGGCGCGAGCAACGATCTGGAGCGCGCAACCAAGATGGCGCGCGAGATGGTCACGCGCCTGGGCATGAGCGAGGAGCTGGGCACGCAAGTGTTTGGCGAGGCGCAACATCAGGTGTTCCTTGGTCGTGATTACGCCGATCACCAGGATTACTCCGAGGAGACGGCGCGCCGTATCGATATCGAGGTTCAGCGCATTATGCGTGAGGCCCATCGTCGTGCGGTCGAGATCCTGGACGCCCGTCGCGATCAGCTCGATCTGATGGCGAAGGTGCTGCTTGAGCGCGAGACCGTCGAAGGCGACGCCGTGAACGCCCTGCTCGACAACGAGTGGGATGCCTACCTTGAGCGCGAGGGCGATATCCTGGCGGCCAAGGAGGAGCGCAATGCCAAGGCGGCCGGCATGCCGACCAAGAAGCGCGTGCCTCGAATGAGCGAGGAGGAGCTGGCGGCTGATGCCGCGGCCTTTGCGCAGGCGGCCATGCAGGAGGATGCCGAAGCCGCATCCGATGATGCTGACGATGACCATGCCGTCGTCGATGCCGACACCGACGCCGACAAATAGTCTTTGTGGCGAAAGCCTCCGCGGGGAAACCTGCGGAGGCTTTTTCTTTTGAGCGATATGGGGCCGTCTGTTGATTGGGGACAGACTTAAATGAGCGTTTTCACGCATTTAAGTCTGTCCCCAATCAACATTGCTGCGACACTTTGCTCGGCTAAAGCGTACAATAGCGCCTATGCGAAAGGGGAACAGATGATCAACGAAACTATGTATGCTCGCGGTGCGGAAAGCTCCATCATCCGTGAGATTTTTAGCTATGGCCTTGAGCGCAAGGCGCAGATCGGTGCGGAAAACGTATTCGATTTTTCGCTGGGCAATCCGAGCGTTCCGGCACCCGCTGCTGTGGCGGAGTCCATTAAGAAGGCCCTGGAGCTGCCGAGCGACCAGCTGCACGGCTACACGCCCGCACCGGGCCTGCCGCAATGTCGTGCCGCTGTGGCCGAATCGCTCAACCGCCGCTTTGGCACGAGCTATGAGGGCAAAGACGTCTTTATGACGGTGGGTGCCGCGGCTTCGCTCACCTGCGCGCTCAACGCCGTTACGAATCCGGGCGACGAGGTTATTGTTATCGCCCCGTACTTTCCGGAGTATCGCGTTTGGATTGAGAAGGCCGGCTGTACGTGTGTTGAGGCGCTCGCCGATGAAGATACGTTCCAGCTGAGCGTGGACAACGTGCTCAAGGCGATTACCGATAAGACGACTGCCGTTATCATCGACTCGCCCAACAATCCGACTGGTGCCGTATATACACGCGACACGCTGACGCGACTGGCCAATGCTCTGCGCGAGGCCAACGCTCAGCGCGATCCCGAGAATCCGATCATGCTCATCTCGGATGAGCCGTACCGCGAGATCGTGTACGGTGCCGAGGTGCCTTGGGTTCCTTCGATCTACGAGCACACCGTCGTGTGCTACTCGTATTCCAAGTCGCTGTCGCTACCGGGCGAGCGCGTGGGCTGGATCTTGGTTCCCAACACCAATCCGCAGGCTGCCCGTCTGATGCCGGCTGTTGCGGGTGCTGCCCGTACGCTGGGTTTTGTATGCGCACCGGCACTCTTCCAGCGCGTGATCATCGATTGCATCGATGAGCCGAGTGACGTTGAGGCCTATGCACGCAACCGCACGGCGCTTACCGACGCCTTGGCGGAGTACGGCTACACGTATGTTGAGCCGGATGGCGCGTTCTACCTATGGGTGAAAGCGTTGGAGCCCGATGCGAATGCGTTTTGCGAGCGCGCAAAGAAGTATGAGTTGCTTGCGGTTCCCTCGGACAGCTTTGGTATGCCGGGTTGGTTCCGCCTGGGCTATTGCGTGAGTTACGAAACGATTGTCAATTCGCTACCCGCTTGGAAACAGTTGGCGGACGAGTATCGTTAAAAGTAAAGCGCTCTGCCTACAATGTTTTACGTGAAACGGGGTTTGGTGTTAAGCCGGACCCCGTTGTCATGGACGTTGTGTCTTTGGGATGGAGCGGTTTTACGACTATCGAAGGCTATGCGTACAATGAATATAAGCGACGGCCGTGCCAGATAAGGAGACCTGATGCCCTACCTGCTTTCTTGTGACATTCATACCCATACGATGTTCTCTGCGCATGCATATTCGACCATTGAGGAGAATGTGTACTGGGCGGCAGAGCGTGGCCTGCAGGTGCTCGGATCTGCCGACCATCTGAGCTCTATGGTTACGGCTTGCCCCAATGACCTGCGCAGTTACCAATTCTTTATCAACCAGGATATCTGGCCGCGCATTTGGAGCGGCGTGCTGGTGCTGCGTGGTGCCGAGGCCGATATCGTTTCGCTGGACGGAAGCCTGTTTGGCGAGGACACTCCTGTCACGCTCGATATTGCCGGCGATTCGTACAGCCGTCAGCATTCACTGTTCGATTTGGTTACGCGTAATTTGGATTATTTGGTTGCAAGCGTGCATAATCCGCAGATTGCTGAGGGCGCGACGCTGGCCCAAACGACCGAGATGTATGTCAATGCCTTGGAACACCCCAAGGTGTTCATGCTGGGCCACGCGGGTCGCTCGGGCGTGCCGTTCGATATCGACGAGGTACTGTTGGCAGCTAAGGCCAAGCACAAGATTATCGAGATCAACAACCATAGTCTTGAACACGGTGTCGACACTGAGCATTGGGCCGTATGCCGCAAGATCGCCGAGCGCTGCGCCGAGCTGGGCGTGGGCATTGGCGTGTCGACCGATGCCCACATTGGCATGGCCATTGGCAAGCTCGATCACGCGCGCAAGATGCTCGACGAGATTCACTTCCCGCTGGATTTGATCGTGACGCGCGACCGCGAGACGCTGCTGCGCGAGATGGCGGCAGCCGGCGTGTGCGATCTGCGCAATGGGATGTAGCGGAGTTTATAAACCAAGCGAAGGGGGCGGCCCAGGCGGGTCGCCACCTTTCTTGTCCCAAAAATATACTGAGGTTGGTTAGCGGCGTTCGAGGACCGCTACGGTTTCGGTGTGGTCGGTGTGAGGGAACATGTCGACGGGCGTGATCTTGAGCAGGCGATAGCCTCCGTCGAGGAGCTGATGCAGGTCGCGCTCTTGAGTCACGGGGTTGCAGCTGATATAGGTGATGCGGCGCGGCTTAAGTGCGCAGGCAGCTTCGAGGAACTCGGGGGTGGAGCCGGCACGCGGCGGGTCGATGGAAAGGACATCGATCCGCTCGTTGTTGTCGGCGGCATCTAGGATGTAATCGGTGGCATCGTCGGCCATAAACCAAGCGCTGCGGGTGAGGCCGTTGAGCTCGGCATTGCGGCGTGCGTCGGCAATGCCCGCCGGGTTGCGCTCCACACCGAGCAGCATGATGCCGATCCCCTTGTTCTGGGCATCTTTAGCTGCGCAAAGACCGATGGTGCCGCTGCCGCAGTAAGCATCCATAAGCACATCGCCCTGGTGCAGATCCATGCCGTCGATAGCGAGCTGATAGAGCAGCTCGGTCTGCTGCGGATTGGTCTGATAGAACGCGGTAGGGGAGATATCGAATTCGCAACCGAGCAGCTGGTCGCGCATGCACTCGGCGCCATATACAATGCGGGTTTCCTCGCCGAGGATGGCGTTGCCGGGACGTCCGTTGATGTTTTGGGCGACGGTGACGATGTGCGGATTGAGTGCGGCGACAGCCTCAAAGAACTCCTGCGCATGCGGCAAGTCGCGCTGAGCGGTCACGAGCGTGACCATGACCTGGTCGGTACGCCAGCCGCAGCGAACGACGGCATAGCGAAGCAAGCCCAGATGCTTGTCCTCGTTAAAGGCGGGAATGCGCAGGCGCTCAGCCTCACGCGCGATGCCGTTGAGAATCTGACGGGCACCCGGCGCCTCGACAGGACACTCGGGTACGGCAACGATCCTGTGCGTGCCGCGCTCAAAGAAACCGCAACGGACAGTGCCCTCCCTACCGGGAGCAAAGGGAGTGGCAGCCTTATGACGAAAGCCACGCGGCGCAGGATATTTACCCGGATCGCCCAGGGTCACGCCCATACCGCGAATAGAATCAACGGCGATACCCTCACGCTCACAGAGCGAAGCAAAAAGCTCCTCCATAGCAGCCTGCTTGGCGGCGAGCTGCTTCTTGTAAGGACGATTGAGCGCCGTGCACCCACCGCAAGCTTTCATGATGGAACAAGGAGACTTGGGATCAACGGCCTTGCGCGCAGACGGAACCGGATTCTTATACGGGCGCTTGGAGCGAGTCTGAGATGCCTTATCCTCGTTCCGGCGAGAGCCGGGACGCTTGGCCTTAGCCGATTTGCTTTTTGCAGCTTTAGAAGACTTGGATTTCGTAGAAGATTTCTCCTCCTTCGACCCCTCAACCGCCTCCACCAAAGCACGACGAGCCCTACGCTCCGCACGAGATTCTGCCATCAATAACTCCACTAATTCATGAATTAAAGCTGCAAGTATTGTACCGTGCCAAGCCAGCAGACGATATGCAAGCGGTTTAATCGTGTCAGCGATAAGCCCAACGACGGTTGCCCGCCGCGTGAGGGGTGTGGGGGTTAAGTTTATCGCGAGTTCCGCACGAACAGGAGGCCACTTAATGTGGCCTCCGTCGTGAGCAGGACTGTAGAGCAGGAAACTTAACCCCACACCCCTCACGCGGCGGGCAAACTCGCCTTGTGCTCTATCACGCTAAAGTGTATGATTCTGAACGTTACATGACTCACTTTACCTAACTAAAGTGCCATCAAGGGGGAATACCATGAACACCGATATGTCTCGTCGTCAGTTTGTTGGTCTAGCCGGCTCGCTCGCCACGGTGCTGGGCCTTGGTCTTGTCGGTTGCGGCGGTGGTGCCGGCAAGGGCTCTGCTGCCGGTTCTGCCGCAGCCAAGGATGTGAAGGGCGCTGCGGAGTCCAAGAAGCTCGTGGTGGGCTTTGATAAGTCCTATCCTCCGTACGGCTTTGTGGGCGACGATGGCGAGTACACCGGCTTTGATCTCGATCTGGCCAAAGCTGTTGCCGATAAGCAGGGCTGGGAGGTCAAATACGAGGCCATCGACTGGGACGCCAAGGATACGCTGCTTAACTCGGGCGCCATCAACTGCATCTGGAACGGCTTTACCATGGAGGGCCGTGAGGACGACTACACGTTCTCCGAGCCGTACATGCTCAACGAGCAGGTGCTGGTGGTCAAGAAGGATGCGGGCATCAAGGGCTGGGACGATCTTGCCGGCAAGACTGTGATTACCCAGACTGATTCCGCTGCGCAGGACGTGCTTGAGGGTGACCAGAAGGATCTGGCAGCGACGTTTGCCACGCTCGACACGATCGGCGAGTACAACACGGCCTTTATGCAGCTCGAGAGCGGCGCGGTCGATGCCGTGGCGTGCGACCTTTCGATTGCCCAGTATCAGCTTGCCGCCAAGCCCGATGCTTATACGCAGCTTGATGATCCGCTGTCCAGCGAGCACTACGCCGTCGGCTTTAAGAAGGGCGACACCAAGTCGGCCGACGCCGTGACCGAGTCGCTCAAGGCACTCTATGAGGACGGCACGGTTCAGGACCTGTGCGACAAGTATGCAAGCTACGGCCTGTCCTTCGACAACTGGGCTCTCAAATAGCCGCAGCACCCAACCTTGCGGCTCCAACCCTCCTCGCGTACCAAAGTACGCTTCGTCGGGCTTGTCGCTCGCAATCTTGGGCACTGTGCCTATTTGAGAATAAGATCAGCCGTTCTGTTGCTGCGAAGGAGAAGGTAGGTTGTCTATTCAGGTCATGATGCAGATGCTTGGCCAGGGATTCTTGGTCAGTTTGCAGCTGTTTGTGCTGACGCTGCTCGGGTCGATTCCGCTGGGAATTCCCGTGGCGTTTATGCGCATGAGCAAAATCGCGCCGCTTCGCTGGATTGCGCGCATCTATATCTCGGTCATGCGCGGTACGCCGCTCATGCTGCAGATGTTTGCCATCTACTTTGCCCCGTACTACGTGTTTGGCATTTCGCTCACGCCCGATTCCAAGTGGACGGCGTGCGTCGTGGCGTTCATCATCAACTACGCCGGTTACTTTGCCGAGATCTATCGCTCGGGCTTGCAGTCCATTCCGCGCGGTCAATACGAGGCTGCCGAGGTGCTGGGCTATTCGCGCGTGCAGACGTTTCTGTATATCGTGATGCCGCAGGTCGCCAAGCGTATTCTGCCGGCGATGGGCAACGAGATCATCACGCTGGTCAAGGACACGTCGCTGGCGTTTGCCATTGGCGTGGGCGAGATGTTCTCGACCGCCAAGGCCCTGGTTGCCTCGCAGGTGAGCATGGTACCGTTTGCGATTGCGGCGCTGATCTACTGGGTTTTCAACTTCGTGGTCGAGATGCTGTTGGGCGCCGCCGAAAAGAAGCTGGACTATTATCATGACTAACTCGGTGATGAAAATCGAAAGCGCTCGCAAGGCGTTTGGCGGCAATGAGGTGCTCAAGGATATCTCGCTCGAGGTCAAGCGTGGCGAGGTCGTGGCGATTATCGGGCCTTCGGGTGGCGGCAAGTCCACGCTGCTGCGGTGTGCCACGCTGCTCGAGACACTCGGCGGAGGCTCGCTCTCGTTTGGTGACCTTGCCGTTGCGACGGATGCGGGTTCGGGCGCAGTCTATGCGAAGGGCGATGTGCCCAAGCGGGCACGCTCGCGATTCGGCCTGGTGTTCCAGAATTACAACCTGTTCCCGCACTATACCGTGATGAAAAACATCATCGACGCGCCGATCCGCGTGCTTAAGCGCCCGCGCGAACAGGCGGAAGCTCGTGCGCGCGAGTTGATCGCGCAGATGGGGCTTACGGGCAACGAGAACAAGGTTCCGTGTGAGCTTTCGGGCGGTCAGCAACAGCGTGTGAGTATCGCCCGCGCCTTGGCGCTCGACCCGGAGATCCTGTTCTTTGACGAGCCGACCTCGGCGCTCGATCCCGAGCTGACGGCCGAGGTGCTGCGTGTCATTAAAGACCTTGCCGCGCAGAATATGACGATGGTGATTGTGACCCACGCAATGCAGTTTGCGCGCGATGTTGCCGACCGCGTGGTCTTTATGGATGGCGGCCGCATTGTCGAGGAGGGTCCTGCCGAGCAGGTCATCGACCATCCGCGTGAGCAGCGCACCCGTGAGTTCTTGAGCCGTATCGAGGGATAGGCTCAGGTATTTACTCAACTATTAATTAAGGCGAAGCCGCCGCAGGTCTTACGGTCTGTGGCGGCTTTTTGTTTGCATCGACGGGGTTCAATAATCGCCTCACAAGCTTGTCTCTTCCTCTCGCCGCCTGTATTCATACGTGCGCCGAAAGGTATGCATGGACGGTCGCCCGTGAGGGTAGGGTGGTGGCATAGGACATTTGGAGGGTGAGTCGGCTCGGCTGCCGACCATGCTGCTCCCGGGATGGCACCGACCGCGAACTCTCCCCGTTGGCGTCGCGCATTGCGCGCGGCCCTGCAAGGAGGTCATCATGGGTGCTCCCAAGACCGGTAACGTAAGGAACGTGGTGCTCGTAGGCCAAGGCGGGGTGGGCAAGACTTCACTCGCCGAGGCCATGCTCCACCTTTCCGGCAAGACCGCCCGCCTGGGCGGCCACGACGGCACCAAGCCCACGCTCGACTATGACCCCGAAGAGGTCAAGCGTGCATTTTCCATCTCGACGACCATCGCGCCGATCGACTGGAAGGGCGCGCGCATCAATGTGCTCGATGCCCCGTGCTACCCCGATTTTATCGGCGACGCCTTTGCCGCGATGAGCGTCTGCGAGACGGCTCTGTTTGTGGTCGACGCCGAGGCCGGCCCACAGCCTACGACGGTTAAGCTCTGGTATGCCGCCGAGGACCTGCGTCTGGCGCGTGCGGTGTTCGTAAACCGCCTGTCGCGCTCCGAGGCCAGCTTTGCGACCACGATGGACCTGCTGCAAGAGCGCTTTGGCACGCGCCTGGGCGCCGTGACCCTTCCCTGGGGCGAGGGCGAGGACTTTGACGGCATCATCGACCTGGTGCGCATGAAGGCGCGCCATTGCAACGGCACCGAAGCCGTTGAGTCGGAGATTCCCGAGGAGTATCGTGCCCAGGCCGAGGAAGCCCATGACCATCTGTGCGAGCTGGTGGCCGAGGCTGACGATGAACTGATGATGAAGTACTTGGAAGGCGAGGAGACGCTGACGCAGGAGGAGCTTGAAGGCCTGCTGTCGAAGGCGATCGCCGAGCGCATCTTTGTGCCGGTCTTTGCGGGCGATTGCATTAAGGAGCAGGGCGTCAACTCGCTGATGGACGACATCGCCACATACTTCCCGGCGCCGACCGACTACGGCGAGATGCCGCTTATCGACGGCGATTCGCTCAAGATTTCAAGCGACGATGATCGTCCGGTGGCGTTTGTGTTTAAGACCCTGGCCGATCCGCAGCAGGGTCGCATCAGCTTTATTAAGGTGCTGACGGGTACGCTTGAGCCGGGCCTTGAGCTGGTCAACGCGCGCACGCGCAAGGGCGACCGTCTGGCTCACCTGTATGTGATGTGCGGCCGCGACATGACCGAGGTCGGTCACGCCTATGCCGGCGACATTATCGTGGCACCCAAGCTGGCGGCCGAGACGGGCGATACGCTCTCGATTACCGGCAAGGTCGAGGCTGCGGCGTTTAAGTTCCCCAACTCGCAGTACCGCATCGCCATCGAGGCCGAGAATCGCGGCGACGAAGAGAAGCTCTACACGTTTATCGAGAAGGCCTGCAAGGCCGATCCGACCATGAGCATCGATCGTGACGAGGAGACGGGCCAGACCATTATCTCCGCCGTTGGTGAGGCGCAGGTTTCGGTGCTGCTCAACCGTTTGGAGGATCGCACCAAGGTCGTGGCCAAGAGCGTGCCGATCCGCATTCCGTATCGCGAGACCATTCGCCGTACGGCAAGCGCGCAGGGCCGCCACAAGAAACAGACTGGCGGTGCCGGTCAGTATGGCGACTGCTGGCTGCGCGTTGAGCCGCTCATTGGGCCCGACGGCACGAGCGATGGCTATGAGTTTGTAGACGAGGTCGTGGGTGGCCGCATCCCGCGCTCGCTCATCCCCGCCGTGGACAAGGGTGTCCAGGAGACCATGAAGGACGGCATCATTGCCGGCTACCCGCTCACGGGCATTCGCGTGGCTGTGTACGACGGCTCGTATCACAGCGTCGACTCCAACGAGATGGCGTTCCGCGCGGCGGCTCGCATCGGCCTGCGCAAGGCGTGCGCCGATGCCGACCCGGTGGTGCTGGAGCCCATCGAGGAAATCACGGTGACTATTCCCGAAAGCTACGCCGGCGCTGTGATGGGCGACATCTCGGCATCGCGCGGTCGCGTGACGGGTATGGAGACCGATGAGCGCGGCGACACCGTGGTCATTGCCCAGGCGCCGCTGGCAGAGCTGACGGATTATTCGACGCGCCTGCGCTCTATCACGCGCGGCACGGGTGACTTTACCATGAAGCCCGCTGGCTACGAGCAGGTTCCCTACGATGTTCAGGCCAAGCTGGTCGAGCGCTATGAGGAGGGCCGCGCCAAGTAGCGTGTGGTTTTGCCTGCAATGTGGACGCTGACGAAAAGGCCGCCCTGGGTAATCCAGGGCAGCCTTTTTTGATCCCATGGGGACGGAGGAAAACGAATCATTTTTGGGTTACGGGCGGTGCGGTCGGCACTAGTCTCCGGATGCCTGGTTGCGGCCGGTGGCGTAGTCGATCTGCACGTGCGGCTGCAGGTTGTAGCAGTACACGTGGAAGCAGAGGGTCTTGCCGTGGTCCTCGACCGATTGCGCCTCAAGGCGCACGCCGCGGCAGACAAGTTCCTCTTCGTTATACATGGGTGTGACGCGATAGAGCACGTGGTTGCCCGTCTCGCGGATGTAGCCGAGAATCTGCTCCTCAAACGGCAGCATGCCTGTCTCGTTGAGATAACGCGTGCCGGTGAGGAGATTCTTGCGGTTGGCGTTTTCGCCGCAGAGCGACCAGGCGATGAGATGGCAGCGGTTGTAGAGGCTCTGGCCCGGAATAAAGTCGTAGCGCTGCTGGCGCCATCCAGCGGGATGGATACGCGAGATATCGCCGCGCTCGCCTTGACCGAGTGATTCGGGGCCCACGCAGGCGAGCGCTTTGCGGGTGCGGCCCAGGCTGTCAAGCTTGGAGAACTTCTTAAAGCAACCCTCTTCTGTAGCGCGCTCGTATTCATCGAGCGTGAATGATGGTGTGCCGAGCGGGTGCGTGCTGTCGGCGCGCAGGGCAACGTAGGGGTTGCCGGCGTAGTCGGGAATGCTGCTGAGATAAACACCGCGGGCGCGGTTGAGGTCGGGGTTTTCGACCTCGTCGATGGGGGTGGCGGCGCTGTCCGCGGAAGCGCCGTCGCCGGTGTCGGTTGTGGCGGAATCGGAGCCATCGCCAGAGTCCTGGCTGTTTTGAGGGTCCGGGGAGCTCGCCGTTCCTGATTCGAGCCGATCGACCAGGTCCGCCTCGTCGTCGGTGCGGCTGGGACTTTCGTTTTGTTTTTCGGCCAGAGCTGCCGCCTGTTCATCACTTTGCGGCGACAACAACTTGGGCGCTCCGTCGAGCGACCCTGTGAACAGCGCAAACCCCAGCACCACGGCGGCGCCGATGGAAAGTACTTGCTTGTAGGCGGACTTGCGCGACATTGCGGCTCCTGGATGGACGGTTGGGAATCTACCAGTCTAGCAGGAGCCGGCAGGGGCCGTTCTGTCGAACAAATACTCAAGATTTGGGATAGACGCTACTGATTCATTTGCCTCATATGGAGCTGCGGTGGTTGTGTATGTGGGGCTATTTTGCGTTTCCCCAGATAAAACCCGCCAAAATAAACCTGTCCCTTTTTGGCAGGTTAATCGGGGGACTATTTCACCGCAACTTAGGGCACGGTTAGGGAGTGTGCACCTTAAAGAGTGGTGCCCTTGATTAGAGAGGTCGCGCTCGTCTCTCTAATTGTCTCTCTAAAGAGAAAGCCAGTTAAAGAGATAACATTGGGCTATCTAACAGTGAATTCGATACATCTCTCTAAATGTCTCTCTAAAATAAGGTGCTTATCTCTCTAAAGTTAGAGAGATATACTATACTTTAGAGAGATAAATCTATCGTTTTAGAGAGACGGAATGCCAATGCTGCTGGATGAACCTCTTGGCCTTATCGTTGAGCGCCTTCGCAGGCGGGGGACTGATGACGCATCGGTAGAAGTTAAAGCCTGCACGAATAAATTGAGCGCAGACGTATGGGAGACAGTGAGCGCTTTTGCGAACACTGCGGGTGGGCTCATTATTTTGGGCCTAAACGAAGCCGAAGGATTTGTTCCTTCGGCTAACTTTGCTATCGATAGGGTGCGCGATCAGTTTGTTTCGGGTATCGGAGACGGAGGCTCAGCGGCAGTGGTGACCCATGCGCCACGGTACGAGCTTGATCGAGGCGAGGTCGACGGGCTCCAGGTGCTTCTGGTGCGCATCTTTGAACTTGAGCTTAAAGCGAAGCCTTGCTATATCGGCGCGCGCGGCGTGCAGAACGGTAGCTACAAGCGCGTGGATGATAAAGATATCAAGATGTCACCCGCTGAGCTATATGAGCTGCAGAGTGCGTTGCTTCCGAGCGATGCAGACGGCACGGTGGTTTCGGAGGCAACAGTCGAGGATTTGGATCCAGATGTCGTGCGGTCTATTATCGCAAATCGCCGGCTGCAGACCCCCCGCGTTTTGCGCGGGGCCGATACGCTGGAAAAGCAGCTGGTCAGACTCAATATCACTACAAAGGATGGTGCGGTGAAGCTCGCAGGGCTTCTGTCGGCGGGAATTTACCCCCAGCAGTTCTATCCCAAACTCATGATTGATGTCGCCGTTCATTCCGATGTGGAAAAATCTGCACCCGGGCAACCCCGGTTTATTGACCGCCAGTTGTGCGATGGCCCGATTCCGGCTTGCATCGAAGATGCCCTTGTCGCGATTGGACGGAACTTGCGCAAAGCGGCGATAGTGCAAGGCGCTGGCAGAAGGGAGGATTGGGAAGTTCCCCAGGAGGTTTTGCGCGAGGCCTTGGCAAACGCCTGCATCCATCGAGAATATTCGCCCATGTTTGTGGGGCAGGCCGTGAGTGTCGATATCTATCCAGACAGAATAGAGATCAAAAACCCCGGTGGGCTTTGGGGCGGAAAGACGGTGGACAATCTTGCAGACGGGGAATCGCGCTGCCGAAACCCAAAGCTCATGAGCCTAATGGGGGCGACGCCGTTAGAGCATGCCGAGGGGCCCGTTGCAGAAAGCCAGGGATCTGGTATCCCGGCTATGATTCGCGAGATGGAGTCTCGTTCGCTTGGAAGGCCGAAATTTATCGTTAAGGCCGATTCGTTTACGGTGCTGCTTTCCCGGCACGGGGCGGAGCTTGCTGAAAACCGCACGTGGATTCAGAGCCATGTGGGCACCGAGCTGACGGATCGCGAGGAAACATTGCTCATGTTTATGCGGGAGCATGGGTGCGTATGCGATGTTCAAAAAATACGAGAGGCCCTGAAGTGGGATTCGGATGACATTCGCCTGATCTGCGGGAATCTTGTCGATAAACATGTCCTGTCAAAATGTGGCAAAGACACGTTTGAGATTATCGATATGAGCAGAGAATCGTCAGCTTCGACAGCGGATAGGATCCTGGAGGCTCTCAGAGCCGAAGTGGATATGACGGCGCGAGAAATAGCGGTTGCATCGGGGGTCAAAATTTCGTCCGTCCGCTACCATCTGCCAAAAATGGCGGATAAAGGACTCATCGAAGTAATGGGTTCATCGACGAGCCGCAACCGCCGCTATCGGAAGAAGTAGATGCAGCCGAGTCGCCCCTCTTGTGTCTCTCGAAGTGAGATGGGTGCTAGGGGGGGCGACTGCCTCGCGATATTTCCCCAGATAAAACCTGCCAAAATAAACCTGTCCCTTATTGGCGGGTCAGTTAACGCAGTGCAGGTTGAGCATATGCGAGCGAGCGGTCTCCGGGTGCGGTAAGGTGACGTGAAACAAGCGGGCGCTGACCTTTTGGTCGCGCCCGTGAAGTTGAACGTCAGATTGCCGTGTCCGGAGCCCGCGCAGCGCCGAGCAGTTACGCCGTTTGTAAAACGGCGTAACCTAAAGGTTCATGTTGCCGTGAATGTAGGGGGTGACCTCGGGGGAGATATGGTCGCAGCCCAGCTCGCGCAGCGCGGACTCGATGGCGGCGGGCAGCGGGGTCTTGCCCTTGTCGTCGACGGCGTTGCCACCGAGGGCAGCAATCTTGGCGACATCTGCGGGTGCGGCCTCGATATGCATGCAGCCGCCGACCAAGCGCGCGCGTACCTGTGCCAGATCAAGATCGTGCAGGTAATCCTCGCAGGCGCGGATTAAATCGACCTTCTCGCGTGTAAGCTCCTCGCCCGTGGGGACGCGGGTGGCAAGACATGCTCCCGCCGGCAGGTTCCAAACGGGATAGCCCCATGCGCGCAGCAGCTCGCGCTCTTCGTCCTTGGTAAAGCCGACCTCCATAAGGGGTGAGCGTACGCCGAGCTCTTCTGCCGCACGCATGCCGGGGCGGTAGTCACCGCGATCGCTTGCATTGCTGCCATCGATGACGGTGGGAAAGCCGAGCGACTTGGCGTGGTTGACGATGGCGGTAAAGCCGGCGTGCTTGCAGTGGTAGCAGCGATTAGTATCGTTGCAGGCTACTTGGGGGAGCTGCAGCTGATCCACCGAAAGATTGAGCACGGGGAGCTTAAAATGCGGCCCCTCATTGGCCTGCCCATCAACGGACTGCTCAAACGAAGCCTGCTCGGGCGTGCCGATGAGCGGCGTGGTGAGATGGACGAGGAGGGTATTGGTAGGCATGATGCGGGCGCATACGGCGGCCAAAAAGCTGCTGTCGACGCCACCGGAAAACCCGATAGCCACGCGCCCGTATGCCAAAAGCAGCTGTTCGAGCGCCGATAGCTTGTCTTGAAGCTCCTCTGCGGGTGCCGTGGTGTCTAAAATCATGAAACGTTCCTTATCGTTGAGTACTCGATCGAAAACTATAATCCTAATGCGTTACTTGCCATAAGACTTCTATCTGTGTAACGAAAGTGCAATATGGCATATACGTTATATACAAGTTGCCAAATGCGGTAGAGTTGCAGCAACGCGACAGCGAGAGTCGATGGGGGACCGATATGATCAAGGCTGTTATTTTTGACATGGATGGAACGCTGGTCGATACCGAGCGTTTGGGGATTAAGGCCTGGAAGGCAGGCGCCGCTGAGCTGGGGCTCGCGATTGATGAAGCGCTGATCCATCAGTTTATCGGCCGCACGCTGCCCGATGTCATGGACATCCTCGATAGGCATTACGGCAGCCATGAAACCACCGAGGCGGTCTATGTCCGCCACAAGGAGATTCGCGACGAGATGGTCAAGACCGAGCTGGAGCTTAAGGCCGGCGCCGCCGAGTGCCTAGACGAGCTGCTGGCTGCGGGCTATCACGTGGGTCTAGCGACGTCGTCGCGCCTCGTTACGGCGGAGCGCAACCTTAAGATGGTTGGCCTCTTTGACAAGTTTGAAACGGTAACGTGTGGCGAGGACGTCGTGCACGGCAAGCCCGACCCCGAGATGTATCTGCTCGCCTGCGAGCGCGCGGGCTTTGCTCCCGAGGAATGTGCCGTGGTCGAAGATTCGCGCAACGGTTGCGTCTCGGGCATTACGGCCGGCTGCCATGTCTTTGCCGTCCCCGATATCGTGCCGCTGCCGCAGGACGTGGTGGATGGCTGCGAGGCCGTGCTCGATACGTTGTTCGACCTGGCGGCGGCAATCAAGACTGTGCGCTAGAAAATTGCGGCGTTGAAACGAGCGATTGCTCACGTTTGCGCTCAAGCAAAAGGGGCCCGGCAATGGTCGGGCCCCTTTTGCTTGAGCGGCGACTTAGCATACTTGCGGGCGTGCTATAGATACGCACCGAGGTTGATGGCCGTGGCGTCGGTCTGGCTGCTTGCCTGGGTGCTGGCGCGTTCCAGCAGGAACGGCCGCACGAGTTCTTGGCGGTTGATGTCCTCGATGGCCGTGACCGCGGTGACGGTGCGCGCGGCAGAGCTGACGTGGATATGCTTGGTCTTTGTCGGGACCTTGTTCTCGATTTGCTCCATCAGCAGTTGGACACCCTTGCGGCCAATCTCGTAGCCCGGGGGCGCTACCGTAGTGAGCGGGACCGATCCGCTCCAAGCGAGCGGGTTGCCGTCGCATCCGGCCACGCGTACTTGCCCGGGGACAGAGATGCCCTTGTTGACCAGTGCCGAAACGACGCCCGAGGCCAACACATCGGTCAGGCCGACGACAAAATCGGGACGTTCGTCCGCGGGGCGCTCGGCGATTTGGGCACCGATGCCGTAGCCGTCGGCAGCGGTATTCCATTCGCCGGCGTCGATGACTTCGATCTTGATATCGGGGTGCAGGGCGAGCGCCTTATGAATGCCAAGGACGCGCAGGGTGAGTTGCATAAATGCTGCTCGGCCGACGACGACAATATGGTGCGCGCCGCGGGCGATAGCAAGTTCGGCAATGATGCGACCCTGGGCCTCGTTGTCGGCCGCTACGTAGTAGCCGGGCTCGGAGCAATGGATGTCCAGATGGACGATCGGCACGGGCATCTTGGTCATGGCGGGGTGCCAGTCGGGGGATGCCATGGGCTGAACCATGACGCCGGACATCTGGGTGCCCATAAAGTAGCGCAGGTAATGGTCCTCGAGAATATCGTCGTTATCGGCGTTGGCGATGAGCAGGTCGTAGCCGTGCTTGCGGGCCTCGTTGTGGGCGCCGCTGGCGATTTGGAGCGAAAAGCCGTGATCGAGACGGGGGAGCACCAGGCCAAAGGACTTGGTGGCGCCGCCCGCGAGCTGACGGGCGCTTTGGTTGGGCAGGTAGCCAAGGCGATTGATGGTCTCGTTGATGAGCTTGAGGGTCTCGGGGCGCAGCTTTTCGGGGTGGTTGAGCGCGTTGGAAACCGTGCCCAACGAAACCCCGGCCTCGCGCGCGACGTCGCTGATTTTTACCTTTGCCATAGCGGCCCCTTTGATGCGTTTCAAGTACAAGCCAGATTGTAGCATCCCAAACCTTCCAAAAAGGGACAGGTTTATTTTGGCAGGTTTTATCTGGGCAAACGCTATTGCCAGCGCGACCACCACGAAGGGGGCAGGCACCTTTGTGGTGGTTTGGACCGGCTGGACGTGTGTGCATCGAGTGGTATCTAAGTTGAGATACCACTTCTGGTATATCAGCTTGCGTTTGCGTGAGTACAATACTCGAACGTTATACGTCTCAGCGCCCCTTGTGCGTGGACGTCTTGCAGTCACGCGAACGAAGGGATTTATCTTATGTGCGGAATCGTCGGCTACACCGGCTCTGATATTGCAAAGAACATCCTGGTCACGGGCCTCAAGCGTATGGAGTATCGCGGCTATGACTCCTCGGGCGTCGCGCTCGAGGTGGGCGAGGGCGCCGCGGCGCACCTCGACGTCATCCGCCGCGTGGGCAAGGTCGCGGGTCTGGAGAGCGAGCTTTCCAACATCGACAGCGACGCTACCTGCGGTATCGGCCATACCCGTTGGGCCACCCACGGCAAGCCCTCCGTCGTTAACGCTCACCCCCACACCAGCTGCGACGGTCGTATCGCCATCGTCCACAACGGCATCATCGAGAACTTCGCCGAGCTGCGCGAAGAGCTGGAGGGCCGCGGCCACCACTTTAAGAGCGAGACCGATACCGAGGTCTTCGCGCATCTGATCGAAGAGGCTTATGCCGAGACGCACGACCTGATGGCCTCCGTGCGCGAGGCTTGCACCCACGTGGTCGGTGCCTATGGTCTGGCCGCCGTGTGCGCTGACGAGCCCGGCGTGATCGCCGTGGCCCGCAAGGATTCCCCGATCGTGGTCGGCGTGGGCGAGACCGGCGCCTATGTCGCCTCCGATGTCATCGCGCTCATCGACGCCACCCGCGATGTCGTGGTGCTCGAGGACGGTCAGTTTGCCAAGCTCACGCCCACAGGCGTCGAGTACACCGACGAGGCCGGCAACGTTATCGAGCCCAAGGTCACCCACATCGACTGGGACCTGGACATGGCAGAAAAGGGCGGTTATCCCGACTTTATGCTCAAGGAGATTCACGAGCAGCCGCGCGTCGTGCGCGACACGCTGGTTGGTCGTATGACGCCGGCCGGCGAGCTCGACATCGACGAGCTGGGCCTTTCGCTCGAGGAACTCAACGACATCGACCGCGTCTACGTGATCGCTTGCGGCACCAGCTATCATGCTGGCCTCATTGCCAAGAATCTCATTGAGGGCTGGGCTCGCATCCCCACCGAGGTGGAGGCGGCCAGCGAGTTCCGTTATCGCAACCCCATCATTACGCCGACGACGCTTGTCGTTGCCGTGTCCCAGTCGGGCGAGACGGCCGATACCCTTGCCGCCATTCGCGACGCGCGCATCAAGGGTGCCAAGGTCTTCGGCATCACCAACGTGGTGGGCAGCCCCGTGGCGCGTGAGAGCGACGGCGTCATCTACACCAAGGCCAACAAGGAGATCGCGGTCGCCTCGACCAAGAGCTTCATCGGCCAGGTCGTGAGCCTTACGCTTTTGGCCCTGCTGCTGGCGCAGGTCAAGTACCGCTTGACCACCAAGCAGGCGCGCATGCTGTTCCGCGAGCTTTCCGATACGGCCGAGCAGATCCAGTGGATTTTGGATACCCAAACCGAGGCCGTTCATGAGGCTGCCCTGCTGTGCAAGGACGCGCAGTCGGCGCTGTTCGTGGGCCGTGGCATGGGTGCCGCTATTTCCTACGAGGGTGCGCTCAAGCTCAAGGAAGTCAGCTACCTGCACGCCGAGGCATATGCCGCCGGTGAGATGAAGCATGGCCCCATTGCCCTGATCGACCCGGGCTTCCCTGTCATCGCCGTGGCCACCAAGAGTGCCACCTACGACAAGACCGTGTCGAACCTTATGGAGTGCAAGGCGCGCGGCGCCAAGGTCATCGTCGTTGCCACCGAGGGCGACGAGGAGATCAACAAAATCGCCGACTGCATTATCCGCGTGCCAGCAGTCCGCGACGTGTTCAGCCCCATCACGGCGAGCGTCCCGCTGCAGCTGCTCGCCCGCGAGGTCGCCATCCTGCGCGGCTGCGACGTCGACCAGCCCCGCAACCTGGCAAAGAGCGTTACCGTGGAGTAGTTGGTTCCGCCATTCTGGCGACCAAGGCCCGGCTCCGTTGCAGCGGAGCCGGGCCTTGTTTCATTTGCCCAGATAAAACCTGCCAAAATAAACCTGTCCCAATTTGGCAGGTTAGCGGAGCTTGCTGGTCTCGAAGTACTCGGGGAACTGGTCCAGAACCTCGGTCTGGTTGCGGAACATCATGTGCAGGTGCTTGCTGACCAAAAAGCTCGCTTCGATGGGGTCGCGACCGGCGATAGCGCGGCGAATCTGCTTGTGCTCGTTCACGATGTCCTGATTGTCGAGAACCTGCGTGGCGGCGCGCAGCCAGCGGAAGCGCTCCAGGTCGGCATTGGTCTCTTCGAGCCACGACCACACGGTGCTACGACATGCGATGCTAAAAATCATGTGATGCATGAGGTTGTCGCTCAAAAAGAAGCCGATGCGATCCTCTTCGGCCATGGCCTTTTCCTGCAGCACGATGGCGCGGTCGAGCTGCTCGATGCCGGCCGACGTGGCGCGCGCACAGCACTCCACAATCACCTGCTTTTCCAGATGCTCGCGGATGTAACAGGCACTCTCGGCAAGGGTGAGGTTGATGGGTGAGACGTAGGTGCCGCTCTGGGGCACGGTGCGCACCAGGCCTTCTTGCGCCAAGCGAACCAAAGCCTCGCGCACGGGCGTGCGCCCCATGTCCAGGTCATCGCAAAGTTGCTTGACGCCCAGCTTTTCGCCCGGCTTGTAGTCCAGGTAGACGATTTTGCGTCGAATGGTGTGGTAGGACTGGTCCTGTAGGCTCGTTTCCTGCTCGCCGACGTGCATCGATTCTTCCATAGCGCCTCGCAACTGTTCTATCAAACTCATATGTCAGTTGTTAATTATGCCGCGAATCAGCTTTCCGCGGTGGGTAATTCGGCTGTTGCCTGAGAACTATTGCGGCATCTTAGTCTGTGTTTGCGCAAGGCTGCGCTCAATGTTGCCGTATCATAAGCCGTCGCAAACGTGAAATAGAAAGAAGGAATCCCATATGCAACTGGCAAACATCGTACGCGAGCGCTGGAAAGGCGTCTTGTTCTGCCTGATCATCGCTATCCCCGCGACGTTGCTCGGCAAACAAATTGAGGTGGTCGGCGGGCCGGTATTTGCCATCCTCTTTGGCATGGTCCTGGCGCTCGTCTTTCCCAAGAATCGTCGCGAACAGCTCGCCGCCGGCATTACCTATACGTCCAAAAAAGTCTTGCAGTACGCGGTTATCCTGCTTGGCTTTGGCATGAACCTCTCCCAGATCCTGTCCAAGGGCGCCCAGTCGCTGCCGATTATCGTGGCGACGATCTCGACCTCGCTTGTCATCGCCTTTGTGCTCTGCCGCGTCATGAACGTGCCGGGTAAGATCGCGACGCTTGTGGGTGTGGGTTCGTCGATTTGCGGCGGTTCTGCCATCGCCGCGACCGCACCCGTCATCGATGCCGACGATCGCGAGATTGCCCAGGCTATTTCGGTCATCTTCCTGTTTAACGTTATCGCGGCGCTCGTGTTTCCGACGCTCGGCGGCATGCTCGGGCTGACCAACGAGGGCTTTGGCCTGTTTGCCGGCACCGCCATCAACGATACCTCGTCCGTAACGGCTGCGGCGAGCGCCTGGGACAGCATGCATCCCGGCGCCAATGTGCTCGAGAGCGCCACGGTGGTCAAGCTCACCAGGACGCTGGCCATTATCCCCATCACGCTGGTCCTCGCATGCTGGCAGATGCATCTGGCACGCAAGGCCGGCGGCGACGCTAAGAGCACGTTCTCGCTTAAACGCGCGTTTCCCATGTTCGTGCTGTTCTTTGTGCTGGCGAGCGTGATCACCACGGTGCTTCAGCTTCCCGCGTCCATCACGGCGCCCATCAAGGAGCTGTCGAAGTTCTTTATTGTGATGGCCATGGCGGCAATTGGCTTTAATACCGATATCGTCGAGCTGGTCAAAAAGGGCGGCAAGCCCATCGCGCTGGGCTTTTGCTGCTGGATTGGCATTGCGTGCATGAGTTTGGGAATGCAACACGTACTGGGAATCTGGTAGAGAAGTAGCTTGTTTGCGTGCTGGCGAGCACATTCTCACGGTGGAGCGATAGGAGCTCTTGCGGGTATGGCTTGTCCGCAGGTTTATAAGTCCCGAAGAGCTCTTATCGCCCCGCCAGGATGGCGATGCGGGGCAACACCTATACTCGCAGGACGGCGCTTTCTGCCCTATAGTGTTTGGTGAGCAATATCGTTCAATTTTGAAACACTCGGTCGTGCGACCGTCGTCGGTTGCATGTCGCCGCGGACAGGGGCAAATCATGGATAGCGATGCCAAGCTGAACATCTTGACCGAGGCCCTGGCTGCTGCCGGGGCCTCGGCATTGGCAATCGATGCGCGTGGAGACGTCGCGATCTCGACCATGAATGACGCGGCGCTTGAGCGGGATGTGGCGGCTTTTGTCGCTGAGCGTCTCGACCGTATAGGAGACGGCGCGCGTCTGGTTATGGGGCGTGAGGGTGCGCGCCTGAGCCTGACCGTTCGCCCCACCGACAAAGAGGGCGGGGGGCTTTGGGTCGTCGTGGTCCGCGAGGTGCGCGGTGCCGCGGCGCATGCGGGCATCGAGTGGCTCAACGCCGACGAAGTTGAGGCCCGCTACGAATCGAGCGCGTACGGCATCGTTGAGGGTGCCGCTGCGGTGGCTGCACCGGTTGCCGAGAGCTACGCGCGCGGTGTGCCCCTTATGCTCGAGGGCGAGCTGGGAGCGGGTCAGGTCGAGATTGCCAAGCGCCTCTATCTGGACGGTCCTTTTGCCGATCAGCCCTTTGTTTCCGTTGCGCTCGATGAGCTCACCGAGCGCGGTTGGCGCCATGTGCTCAAAAGCGCCGAATCGCCGTTGTTCCAAATGGGGCTGACCCTTTGCATTGAGGGCTGGAACGCGGTTGGCCCCCAGCGCCTCCGCGAGCTTGTCTCCACGATGACCGACACCGCGTTGGCGACGCGCTGCCATGTGGTGCTGACGGCGAATGACATGCCGGGCGGCGGCGAAAGTGATCAAGCCGCCTTTGTGACCGAGCGCTTCGCCTGTGCGGTGAGCGTGGCGCCGGCAATCGCCGAGCAGGGAGCCGCGTCGACGAAGGCTGCGCGCTATTTGGAATATCTCGCTGATGCATTTGGGACGGCAGCGCCCACGCTGTCTGTCGCGGCGACGAAGACGCTCGATGCTTACCGCTGGCCGCGCAATTATCTGCAGCTCCGCGAGGTCTCGGAACGACTGTATATATTGGTGGGGGCGGGCACGGTGGACCGCGCTGTGGCGGAGGAAGTGCTCGCCCAAGAGGACGTGATTAAGACCGCAACCTTTGGCGCCCCGACGCTCGAAAGTGACCTGTATATCCTGCGACCGCTGGCCGATACCGAGCGAGATATCGCGCATCTGGTTGTAGACCATCTCCACGGCAACCGAACCCGTGCGGCGGAGGTGCTGGGCATAAGCCGTACAACGCTGTGGCGCTTGCTGAAGGACGATGACCGTTGAGCGAGGCGCCCGTGACCGCACGCGACGCGTGTGCTACAGTCCAAAGCGTTATTGTTTCGATTTGGTTACGGCGTGCGAGGGCATATGGCTGAGACTTCAAAACCGAGCCGCAGAAGGCGGAGTGCCGCGCCGGTCAACCGACGCACAACATCGGTGACGTGGGGCAAACACGCCTCGGGGTTTGATGGCTCGTTCAAGCGCACTAAATACGGCTATCCTTCGGCAAGCGCCCGCTTGGCAATGCAGGCCGAGTCCTCGCTGTGGGGCCGCAAACGCGTGGTGGGCTCAAAGCTCAAGCACGACGGAACGCTCGGTTATATTAGCCGCGGGGCGGCTCGCCGCAGCGGACTCAATCCGGCTGGTTGGCACCGTTATGTTCCGATCGCGGTCGCCGTTGCAGTGATCGTCATCGCACTCGCTGTGCTTGGCTACGCCGGCGGTGGCGCCAACTTGGACGCAGTGTTTAAATCGCCCGAGCTCGCGCATGCAGGCACAGAAGTTGTCGAGGGCGCGCAGACCCAGACAGGCGTCGCGCCCCAGCGCGGCATCGTCGCGGCGGCCTCCACCATCGCCGATGCGCAAAAGGACGAAGACAAGCAAGGCGACGACGCCGAAACGGCCCAGACAAGCGAAGCGACGACAACTCAAATATCAACATAGCTTGCCGGCAGAAGGGGACGTTCCTTTTCTGCCGGCAGTTTGGGACACTCCTGCGCTACCTAACGTACACCACGTTGTCGCGGCGCGGCTTTGCCTCGGGTAGCGTGTCCTCGGCGTAGCCAAGAATGCAGTTACCGACACCGCGCAGACTGCCGTCGGCGGGCAGGCCCCAGCTGGCCAGCAGCTTCAGGCCCTCGGGCGAGTCAAAGACCTCATGCGCGCGGTGAATCCAGCACGAATCGACACCCAGCGCATAAGCGGCGTTGAGCAAGTTGCCCATGGCGAGCGAGCCGTCTTCCAGATGTGTGGGCACGCTGCGGTCAACCAGCACCACCACAACGGTCTTGGCGCCATAGAAGGGGTCGCTGTTGCTGCCCATGACTTGCGCGTTGAGCTGCGAGAGACGCTCGACGGTCGCGGGGTCGGTGACGGCGACAAACGTCACCGGCTGGCGGCCCATGCCGCTCGGTGCATATTGGCCGGCTTCGATAATACGTGCAAGCTTTTCGGCCTCGACGGGACGATCGCTGTAGTTGCGGCAGCTGCGGCGGTGAATGAGTGCTTCGATAGTCTCCATGGTGTCTCCTTGCGGTGGCGTTGCAGATGCCCCGTTCATACCCGTCGGGCTCAAACGATAGACGGTCAATTGCCCGGCCAAAAGGATAGATTCCAATTGGGAAAGTAGGTTTGCATAAAAGTACCTTCAGAATGTGACAAACAAATGGGATGGTTAAACGTTTTATCCCGTCTACCCTGCGGTTTTTTACCACTTGCCTAAATGACGAACGCATAACCTCTGATAAAGGTTTTACTAAAGGAGTACCAACGTTTATCAACGCGCCGTGGTGGCGCCGGGCCAGGAGGTAACTATCATGTTCCAGGCTGGAGATGTCGTCGAGACCGACTTCGAAGGATTTCTGAAGCTGCTGCGTTCCAAGACGCGCGCTTTCGTGTCGATCAACGATCACGAGTACTACATCACGCACACCGATGGCTATTGGCGTGTTCAGGATTGCGAGGCCCTCAACGACAAGGGCCACTTTACTGACTGCTCCGAGCTGGTCAACACGGTCTGCGAGGTCGTCGAGCTGCCGTGGATTGCCGGCAAGAGCCTGCATGACAGCTTCTCGGGCGCTACGGTCTATGAGGCCGTCGCCGCCTAACAGGCAATAAAACCCGATTTTCACGTGACCGCTGGCGCCGCCCCCGCGCCGGCGGTCTTTTTCTGCCGATAGGCCATAAAAGTGCACGTATTTGCGGAGAGCCTGTTGACGATAGTCAAAACTCGGACTAATCTAGAGACACAAAATTGGTCAAAAATCGGACAATTGAATGGTGGGATAGATGGATAGTGCGGTTACGCTGGTCGACTTCGACCGGTTGCTCAATGGACTCGACCATATCTATTCGGAGTTCTCGCGCGCCTGCGGCCTTTCGGACTGCGCTTACTGGATGCTCGTCGATACCAACACGGCGGGCGGCAGTATTGCCGTAAGTCGTCTGACAAGCGAATGGTTCTACAGCAAGCAGACCATCAATTCGGCGATCAAGACGCTTAGGGCGCGAGGGCTTGCGACGTTGGAGTTTGCCGAGGGCAGTCGTAAGAACAAGGTTGTGCGACTGACCGAAGAGGGCAGGCGATTTGCCGAGCGTTATGCGCTGCCGGCACTCAAGGCCGAACAGCGAGCCTTTGGCGCGCTTGAGCCATGTGAGCAGCGCGAGATTATGCGCTTGATCGGCAAATTCTCTCAGGTGCTCGGCGATGAGTGCGATGCCTTTAAGCAGCATATCGCTGCCGAGAGCCAAGCCGAGAATCAAGGTGAGGGGGAGTCGTGCGACTGTTAATGAGGTTTCTAAAGCCATATCGAGGGCTTGTCGCAGTGACGCTGCTGGTGCTGCTGGTGGATAACGTCGGTACGCTGTTGGTTCCCACGATGCTGGCGAACATGGTCAACACCGGTATTACCACGGGCGATGTCGACTACATTTTACGCAACGGCCTATACATGTTTATCGCGACCAGCATGGCTAGCGGCGGTACGGTGCTGGGCTGCTATCTTTCGGCGCGCCTGGCCGCCAACGTGGCTTGCGATATCCGCAATGCCGTGTACGACAAATCGCTCGAGCTCGCGGCCAGCGATTTTGAGCGCTTTGGCACCGGATCGATGATCACGCGCTCGCTCAACGACATCAACGTGATTCAGCAGGCGATTCTGCAGACGATTCAGCTGGTGCTGCCCGTGCCGTTTTTGGCTGTGGCGGGCATCATCTTCGCCTGGTTTATCGATCCCGCCATGGGCACGCTTCTGGGCGTAGTCGTTGCGATTGTGCTGGTGGCGGCGGTCTTTACGGTGGCTAACGCCGCGCCGATTTTTATGCGCCTACAGGGCTTTATCGACCGCATGAACGTGGTGCTGCGCGAGAATATTGTGGGCGTGCGCGTCATCCGTGCGTTTAACAAGGAGCGCCACGAGGAACGGCGTCTGGACGAGGTGTTTAGCGAATACGCCGCCAACGCCATCAAAGTCAACCACCTGTTTGTGGGCCTCGACAGCTCAAGCTTCTTTTTGATGAACATCGCCGAGGTGGCGGTGCTGTGGGTGGGCGGCAACCGCGTAGGTGCCCACGCCATGCAGATTGCGAGTATCTCGGCGGTGCTGGAGTATGCAATTCTGATCCTGTTCTTTGTGATGATGGCCCAGATGGTGGTGCTGACGCTTCCGCGTGCTGCCGCGTGCCTGAACCGTGCGCAGCAGGTGTTGGAGATTGAGCCGAGCATCGTCGATGGCGAGCGCACGCTGGATGACGGGGCGCGCGAGCCCCAAGACGAAGCCGATGCGGTGGCCGTGTTCGACCACATGTCGTTTCGCTTTGACGATGCCGACGAGGACACCCTGTGCGACCTGAGCTTTGCCTGCCGCCGCGGACAGACGACCGCGATCGTGGGCTCAACGGGCTCGGGCAAGTCAACGGTGGCCAAGCTCCTGCTTCGCTTCCACGATGCAACGAAGGGCGCCATTCGCCTGAACGGCATCGATCTGCACGACCTTTCGCAAGGTGAGATTCGCGGGCATATCGCTTACGTGCCGCAGAAGGCGTGGCTGTTCTCGGGCACCGTTGCAAGCAACCTGCGCTTTGGCAACGAAGGCGCGACTGAGGCTGACATGCTCCATGCGCTGGAGGTTGCCCAGAGCACCTTTGTGCTCGATCAGCCGCAGGGGCTCGATACCCCGGTGGCGCAGGGCGGCACGAACTTTTCGGGCGGCCAGCGCCAGCGTTTGGCAATCGCCCGTGCGCTCATGAAGCATGCCAATCTATATATCTTCGATGACAGTTTTTCGGCCCTGGACTTTAAGACCGATGCCGCCCTGCGTCATGCGTTGCAAGACGAGACGCGCGATGCCGCGGTGCTCATCATCGCGCAGCGCATCTCGACGATCTTGCACGCCGACCAGATCGTCGTGCTCAAGGATGGCGAGGTTGTGGGTCTGGGCACGCATGGCGAGCTTATGGAAACCTGCGAGGTGTACCGCGCCATCGCGGAATCGCAGATGAAGGGAGGTGAGTAGCATGACCGAGGAGCTCAAGAAGCAGGGCGGCGTTGATGACGCCGCTGCCGCGGGACTGGTCGAGGAAACGGCCGCCGCGTCGACCGAGCTGGATGACGCCGCCAAGGCTGCAGCCGAGCGCGAGGCTCGCCGCCAGGCACTCTACGAGGAAAACGAGCGCGCCGAGGACGAGCGCGCCCGCGCCGAGGCGGAGCGCATGCGCGACGTTGATGACGGGGACGAGGACGAGACGCCCCGCGACACCTGGGCGACGGTGCGCCGCCTGTGGAGCGAAGCCGCCGGCGACCATTGGCGCTTCTATATCGTGTTCGCGAGCATCGTATTCTACGTCATCTTTAACACCGCGGCGCCGGCTTACAGCGCCCGCGTGATCGATGAGCTGTGGGGACACATGAAGCTGGCGTTTGCCAACAACACTACCTTTAGCATTACCTGGGAGAACTGCGGCAGGACCATCTTCATCTACTTTATGATCTGGACCGCCGCCGCCTCGTTCTACGCACTCCAGAGCTTTTTGATGTCGAGCGTGGCCGAACGCCTCAATCTGTGCCTGCGCAACCGCATCGCGCAAAAGCTCAACCGTCTGCCGCTCGCCTATTTTGACGCGCATCGTCCCGGCGAGGTCGTCAGCCGCGCGACCAACGACCTGGACAAGATGTCCGAGAGCATGCAGCGCGGATTGCTGCAGCTGCTCGTGTCGATCGGCACGGTTGTTGGTGCTGTGAGCGTGATGTTCGTGTTCAGCGTGCAGCTTACGCTCGTCTTTCTGTTCTTTACGGCACTGTCGCTGCTGGTGACGAAGGTCGTCTCGCGCCGCACACACGATGTGACGGGCGAGCGCCAGGAGTGGGTGTCCAAGATTACGAGTGCGGTCGAGGAAGGCTATTCGGGCCGTCTGGTGATCCGCGCGTTTAACCGCGAACGTCAGAGCTCCGCTGAGGTGCACGAGGCTTCGAAGGAACTGGCTCGTGTGAGCACCAAGGCCGACTTTATGATCAATGCTGTCGGCCCCGCAGTGCGCTTTATCGGCCGTTTGGCGCAGATCGTTATTGCGCTTGTGGGCTGCAGCATGTTGGTTGCCGGGCATATGACCGTCGGCGTGTTCCAGGCGTTCTTCCAGTTTATCTACGAGGCGTCCGAGCCCATGACGCAGCTGTCGTTTACCTTCAACTCGCTGCAGAGCGCGCTGGCGAGTGCAGAGCGCGTGTTCGACCTGCTCGATGAGCCCGAGATGGAGGCCGATCCGCTGCCGGACAAGGCCGCCAAGCTGCCGGGTCGCGTGGAGGGCCGCGTCTCCTTTGAGCATGTGCGCTTTGGTTATTCGCCCGACAAGCCGCTTATGCGCGACGTGTCGTTTACCGCCGAGCCGGGCCAGAAGATTGCCGTGGTGGGAACCACGGGCGCAGGCAAGACGACGCTCATCAACCTGCTCATGCGCTTCTACGAGATTGACGGCGGGCGTATTACGCTCGACGGCGTGGATACGAGCCGCATGGATCGCGGCGAGCTACGGCAGCAGTTTGGCATGGTGCTGCAGGACGCCTGGCTGTTCGACGGCACGATTGCCGAGAATATTGCCTATGGCTGCCCCGAGGCGACGCGCGAGGAGATCGTGGCGGCCGCACGCGCCGCGCAGGTCGACTTCTTTGTGCGCACCATGCCGCAGGGCTACGACACGCGCGTGGCCAACGATGCCGAAAGCATCAGCCAGGGCCAGCGTCAGCTGCTGACCATCGCACGCGTGCTGCTCAACAACCCGGCGATTCTCATTCTGGACGAGGCGACGTCGAGCGTGGACACGCGTACCGAGCTTGCCATCGGCCGTGCCATGGATGCGCTTATGCGCGGGCGCACGAGCTTTGTGATCGCGCACCGTCTGTCGACGATCGTGGACGCCGACCTGATCTTGGTCATGGACCACGGCAACATTATCGAGCAGGGCACGCATAAGGAGCTGCTCGCAGCCGAGGGCGCTTATGCCGACCTCTATCTGAGTCAGTTCGCATAATGTGGCAAAGGGACAGTCTCTTTACCACATCACAAATAAGGCGCGCCGGGGGTGAATCCTCTGGCGCGCCTTTGCGTTGGCGTCAATGTTGTCGGTGGTCGTCCGCCTCTAGCGTTCGTCCACGAGCTTGGCGACGAGGGCTTTGAGCTCGGCCACCTCTCGCTCGAGTTCCTTGACGCGGCGGGCGTTCTCGGTGATGCCCTGGCGGTTGAGCGCGGACTGCTCGGCGGCGTCGTCGGGCATGTACTCGCGATGCTGCTTGGCATCGAAGCTCTCCTCGAACACGCGGCAGCCGTTGCGCTTGATGATGCGTCCCGGCACGCCCACGACGGTGCAGTTGTCGGGCACGTCCTTGACGACAACCGAGTTGCCGCCGATCTTGACGTTGTTGCCGATGCGAATGTTGCCGAGCACCTTGGCGCCTGTGCCCACGGTGACGTTGTTGCCCAGGGTGGGGTGGCGCTTGCCGGTCTCGTTGCCGGTGCCGCCGAGCGTGACGCCCTGGTAGAGCACGCAGTTGTCGCCCACGATAGTGGTTTCGCCAATGACGACCCCCATGGCGTGGTCGATAAAGAAGTGCTTGCCGATTTGCGCGGCGGGGTGAATCTCGACGCCGGTGATATGGCGGGTGAGCTGCGAGAGCACGCGGGCGAGTGAGCGATGGCCGTGCTCCCAGAGCCAGTGCTCGGGCACATGGTTCCACTTGGCGTGCAGGCCGGGGTAAGACAAGAAGATGACCAGGCCGTTTTGCGCGGCGGGATCCTGCGCCTGGACAGTCTTGATGTCCTCGCGAATGGTATTGATAAAGCTCACCGTCTGCCCTCCCTTAGCGCCGCGACAATGCAATTCAATAAAGTATAGCGATTCGCTAGGGATTAGGAAGAGCAATCTTTCACGGCTTTGCGTGACAGGTGTCAGTTATGCAAACTTGCTGGTAATGGAGTCATGCTTTTGTGCGGTCGCGTGCATGGTCGCGCCGCAACCGTATACTGGTCAACTTGGACGTGTCCGCGCCCACAACTGAGAGGTTTTACTTCATGGGTTTCATCAATTTCATTGCCGAGCTGCTTAAGGACCCGCGCACCGCGATCGCCAGTTGGATTGCCGCCGGCCCGCTTATGGCCTACGGCTGCGTGTTCCTGATCATCTTTATCGAGACGGGCGTGGTGTTCTTCCCGTTCCTTCCCGGCGATTCGCTGCTGTTTGCCTCGGGCTTCTTTGCCCACAACGGCGGCTTTAACATCGTGGCTTTGCTGGCCGTTGCATGGGCCGCTGCCATCTTGGGCGATCAGTGCAACTTTATGATCGGTCACTTCTTTGGCAAAAAGATCATTGCCTCGGGCAAGGTGAAGGCCATGACGCCCGAGCGCATTAAAAAGTCCGAGGATTTCTTGGACAAGTGGGGCCACCTGGCCATCTTCCTGGGCCGCTTCTTCCCGTTTATCCGCACCTTTGTGCCTTTTATCGCCGGTATGGGCGGCATGCACTGGCGTAACTTTGTCATCTACAACGTGCTGGGCGGCATTACCTGGTCGACGCTCTTTACGCTGCTGGGCTACTTCTTTGGCGGCATTCCCTTTGTGCAGGAGCACTTTGAGCTGCTGATTATCGGCATCGTCGCCGTGTCGATCATCCCGACCGTGGTCGGTTTGGTCAAGGCCAAGCTGGGCAAATAGAACGCGTAGATCGAGCCAGCGCGCAAACCGTGCAGTTGAGGCCCGTCACCGCTTACGGTGGCGGGCCTTTTTGCTTCGGTCAAATGAAAATACTTTACTTAGTTAAAGAAAAGCGTTTTATCCGACGCGTGTGCGGAGTACAATCTCGTGCATGCGAATCGACGTGCCATCGGCTTCGATGCCGTTCGCGTGTCCCGTCCGGCTCTACGCTCCGGGCGTGCGACGTTGCGACGCGGTCGGCCCCGGTCCTTGCGTGCGGGTTCGCGAGTATGCAACTGTGTATGTAAGGAGCGACATATGACTGTCGAGAAGAAGGATGTCGATTGGGGTAGCCTCGGCTTTGGCTACATGAAGACCGATTACAGCTACGAGGCTCATTGGAAGGATGGCGAGTGGGACGAGGGCGGCCTGACTACCGACCACACCCTGCATGTCTCCGAGTGCGGTGGCATCTTCCATTACTGCCAGGAGGTCTTTGAGGGCCTGAAGGCCTACACCGCCGAGGACGGCAGCATCGTTTGCTTCCGTCCCGACATGAACGCCGAGCGTATGTACAACTCTGCGCAGCGCCTCGAGATGCCCCCGTTCCCCAAGGACAAGTTCGTTGAGGCCGTCAAGCAGGTCGTTTCTGCCAACGCCGCCTGGGTTCCGCCCTTCGGTTCCGGCGCGACCCTGTACGTGCGTCCGTTTATGATCGGCTCCGGTGACGTGATCGGCGTGGCTCCCGCTCCTGAGTACACGTTCCGCATTCTCGTGACCCCGGTCGGTCCGTACTTTAAGGGTGGCCTTAAGCCCGTCAAGCTGCGCGTTTCCGAGTATGACCGTGCGGCACCGCACGGCACCGGCAACATCAAGGCCGGCCTCAACTACGCCATGTCCCTCAAGCCCACGATGGAGGCCCATCGCGAGGGCTATGCCGAGAACCTGTATCTCGACTCCGAGTCCCGCACCTATGTCGAGGAGACCGGTGGCGCCAACGTCCTGTTCGTGAAGGAGGACGGCACGCTCGTCGTTCCGCAGTCGCACACCGACTCCATCCTGCCCTCCATCACCCGCCGTTCGCTCGTTCAGGTTGCTCAGGACCTGGGCATGACCGTTGACCAGCGTCCCGTCGAGTGGGCCGAGGTCAAGGCCGGCACCTTTGTCGAGTGCGGCCTGTGCGGCACCGCTGCCGTCATCTCCCCGGTTGGCGAGATCGACAACAAGGTTTACGGCGCCGACGAGACCGTGACCTTCCCGGCTGGCTACACCGAGATCGGCCCTGTGATGAAGAAGCTCCGCGAGACTCTGACTGGTATCCAGTCTGGTGCTGTTGAGGATAAGCACGACTGGGTTTACACCGTCGCGTAATTAGCCTTTCCTGTCCGGGCAGAGAGTAAGCTCCCTCCCGGCGCGTCCTCGGACATGCAAGAAGCCCTCGCTGCGCACTTCGTGCGGCGAGGGCTTCTTGCGTCCTGCGGAGTGTGCCTAAAAGTAAACTGATGGCGGGCCCTGCGATGTCCGGTCTTCGGCGGATTACTGCTGGGGGAATAATGGCGCGCTTCGCGCGTTTGGAAAGGGCTTCGTGCTGCGGAATGCATTCAGAGGGAAACCCGACGGGTCCCTTCGTCCTCGGTCTTCTGGGATTGGGGCTGGAGAGAATTAGGTGCGCTTCGCGCGTTTTGGATGGGGTCTATCCCGGTGGCGCATTTGGCGCTTCTCGCCTTATGACTGTAGCGGCCGCGGTCCCGTTTTGGATCACGGCTGTTTTGTTGTGGGCCAAATATGAACGTTGTGTTAACGAGTCGGTGGACGGTGGTGTTTTTCGGTGAGCGGCGTATCCTTCCAACGGTTTATCTAGTGTGTCAGTTGAAAGGAAGAGGGCGCTCGTCATTGTTTGAATGTGAACTGCCGTTTGACCACAAGACGTTGCATCTGGAGCTCGAGGATAAGAACTTCGCGGGTGTGATGGAAGGTCATCAAAACGAGTTTAAGACTACAAAATCGCAGGAAGAGCTGGTAGAGGAGTCGCTTGCCAACCCTTATGGCTCGCCTTCGCTCGAGGAGCTTTGTGCTGGCAAGAAGGATATCGTCATCATTAGCTCCGACCATACGCGCCCCGTTCCCTCGCGTGTGACGATGCCTATTCTGCTGCATCACATCCACTCCGCTGCGCCTGAGGCGCGCGTTCGCATTCTGGTTGCTACGGGTATGCATCGTCCGTCGACGCACGAGGAGCTCGTCAACAAGTACGGCGAGGAGATCGTTGCCAACGAGGAAATCGTTATGCACGTCGCGACTGACGACAGCATGATGAAAAAGATCGGCACTCTGCCTTCTGGCGGCGAGTGCATCATCAACAAGATTGCCGCCGATTGCGATCTGCTGCTTGCCGAGGGCTTTATTGAGCCGCACTTCTTTGCCGGTTTCTCTGGCAGCCGCAAGTCTGTCCTGCCTGGCATCGCCAGCTACAAGACCATCATGTACAACCACAACGGTCAGTTTGTGAATGATTCCCACTCGCGTGCCGGCAACCTGTGCCACAATCACGTGAGCGAGGACATGTTTGCTGCCGCCGAGATGGCTCACCTTGCCTTTGTGCTTAACGTGGTGCTCAACGGCAAGCACGAGGTCATCGGCTCCTTTGCCGGCGACATCCACAAGGCGCACGAGGCCGGCTGCGAGTTCGTGAAGAGCCTTGCCGGCGTTGAGCCCGTCGAGTGCGAGATTGCCATCACCACCAACGGCGGCTACCCGCTCGACCAGAACATTTACCAGGCCGTAAAGGGCATGTGCGCTGCCGAGGCCACACTTCCCGAGGGCGGCGTGATCATTGATGTCGCCGGTTGCGCCGACGGTCACGGTGGCGAGGGCTTCTATCACAACATCGCCGACAACGATCCGGCAGAGTTTGAGCGCGCCTGCATCGACCGTCCTAAGGACGAGACCCTGCCCGACCAGTGGACGAGCCAGATCTTTGCCCGCATCCTGGCGCATCACCCTGTGATCATGGTCACCGACCTGTGCGATCACCAGATGATCAAGGATATGCACATGACGCCGGTCAACACCCTCGAGGAGGCGCTCAAGCTCGCCTTTGAGATGAAGGGTGCCGATGCCAAGGTGGCCGTCATTCCCGATGGCCTGGGCGTTGTCGTCGCGCAGCACTAGTGCGCGGCCTAAACGAATCGTTTGTAACCGACAAGAAAGATAAGGTTTTATGCTTACCAAACTCCTCTGTGAATTCGGCGCAACGGCCCTCATGATCATCTTTGGCGTGGGCGTGCACTGCGATACCGTGCTCAAGGGCACCAAGTATCAGGGCTCCGGCCACATGTTTGCCATCACCACCTGGTCTTTTGGCATCTCGGTCTGCCTGTTTGTCTTTGGCGGTGCCGTGTGCATGAACCCCGCCATGGTGCTTGCCCAGTGCATCGTAGGCCTGGTGCCGTGGAGCAGCTGCATCCCCTTCATGATTGCCGATATGCTCGGCGGCTTTGTGGGTGCCGTAATCGCTTGGCTTATGTATGCCGATGAGTTCAAGGCTTCCGATGGCGTCGTCGATCCCATTGCCCAGCGCAATATCTTCTCGACCAACCCCACCACCGAGGGTACGAACTATGCCCGTAATTTCTTCTGCGAGGCTATCTGCACTTTTGTGTTCATCAGCGCCATCCTTGCTGCTGCTAACCGTGCTGGCGAGAACGTCCTGATGCTCGCTATCTGCGTCGGCCTGATCGTTTGGGCCGTTGGCATGGGCATGGGCGGCATCACCGGCTTCGCCATGAACCAAGCCCGTGACCTTGGTCCTCGCATGGCCTATCAGGTGCTGCCGATCAAGAACAAGGCTGACAACAACTGGAAGTACGGCCTGCTCGTTCCTGGCATCGCTCCGTTTGTCGGTGCCGCTCTGGCCGCGCTGTTTGTGCACGGTTTCTTGGGCATGTTCTAGTCCAAGACAATTGATATAACGCCCGGGTCCGGCATAGGTTAACTTTCCGCCGCGTCCTCGGACATGCAAGAAGCTCCCGCTGCGCACTTCGTGCGGCGGGAGCTTCTTGCGTCCTGCGGAGTGCGGCGGAAAGTTAACCTATGCCGGACCCTGCGGGAATCCAGTTGCGTTCGAACAAGCAACCAACATATATATCTGAATTTGGATGTGGTGGGCACTTTGTTGTTAGGCGCTTTGAGGTGCGAGTGACACTTTGGGATGCGTGGCGCCTTGGGGTGGGGCGGTGCTTTGGGATGAGAGGCTTACTTACTTAGTTGAAGAGGGGTTTTATGGCTGATAGGTAATCTTTTGCCACATCGGCCTTATCTGCTTGGAAGTTGTGCCAGGCCCACCATTGGACCATTCCTACGAAGCTTGAGGCTATGTGGTGTAGTAGGAAACTGCAGTCCATGGTGCCGGCGGGGCCTGAGGGGTCGACGGGCACGGTTTCGGCTGCTCGCGACATGATGGTCTTGCGTAAGCAGTCGGCGAAGACGCGTGAGCCGGCGCCAGCTACCAGCGCTCGGACGCCTTGGCGACGTTCCCAGAGGTTGTTGAGGATATGCTCGACTTGTACGAGCGGATCATCGAGTGGCGTGCCATCGTCGTCGAGGGCATGGGTGCAGATATCGCACACGAGCTCAGCGAGCAGGTCATCTTTGCTCTTGAAGAGCCCGTAGAACGTGGCCCGACCTACGTGGGCACGAGCGATGATGTCGCCGACGGCGATCTTGCCGTAGTCTTCCTCGCACAGGAGCTCGGAGAACGCCGCAACGATGGCAGCACGGCTTTTTGCCTTGCGGGCATCCATGGCTATGCGTCCGCGTGAACGAGCAGGCAGCGGAGCGTGCCGGAGCAACCCTCGTAGGGACGTTTGCCGGCGCCGTAGCCGACGGCTTCGATGCGGTAGCGTGAGGGCAGTTGGTCGGACGTGCGCAGCGCGGTGACGATGGCGGCGCCCGTGGGCGTCACGAGCTCGCCGGCGACCGGTGCAGGCGTGAGGGCGATATTGCCCGCCTGACACAGGTTGACGACAGCGGGGACGGGAATGGGCATGAGGCCGTGGGCGCAACGGATGGTTCCGTGGCCCTCGGAGAGCGACTCGACCACAATTTCCTCAATACCCAGATCGTCGAGGCAGATGGCGACAGAGCAGATGTCGACGATGGAGTCGACGGCGCCCACCTCGTGAAACAGGACGGTGTCGGGCGTTTTGCCGTGAGCCTTTGCCTCGGCATCAGCGAGTACGGAAAAAATGGCGAGGGCACGACGCTTGGCACCATCGCTTAGCCGTGAGCCATCGATGATGGCAGTGACATCCGCCAAAGAACGGTGGTGATGGTGGTGGGCGTGATGGTGACCCTCGTGGCCATGACCGTGGGCCTCATGGTCATGATCGTGGCAGTGCTCGTGTTCGTGCTCGCCATGGTCATGATGGTGGTGCTCATGCTCGTGCGTGTGCTCGGCAGCTGCTTCGTTGCCGTAGAGCCAGGCCATATCGTGATCGTGGTTCTCGAGCTCCTCTGCAAGCTGGACGTCGAAATCGCAGGCGTCGATGCCATGCTTGTTTGCACGCGTGACGGCAATCTCAAAGCCGTCGACCGGCAGCGTGGCGAGCTGTTCGCGCAGGTGCTCCTCGCTGGCGCCCAGGTCGAGCAGGGCCGCGACGGTCATGTCGCCGCTGATGCCCGAGGTGCCGTCGATGATAAGCGTGTGCTGATGGTTGGACATGAAATGCTCCTTAACGGGCGCGAGGTGTGCCGGCGCTCAGATGATTGATAAGACTTGCCTGGTAGGCGGCGCCAAAGCCGTTGTCGATATTGACGACCGAAACGCCGCTGGCGCAGGAGTTGAGCATGGCGAGCAGCGCGGCTACGCCACCAAAGCTCGCGCCGTAGCCCACGCTGGTGGGAACGGCGATGACCGGACAGCTCACCAGACCGCCGACAACGCTCGCCAGTGCGCCCTCCATGCCGGCGATGGCGATGACCACCTGTGCCTGAGCAAGTTCCTCGGCATGCGCGAGCAGACGGTGCAGGCCGGCGACACCCACGTCGTAGAGGCGGTCGACCTCGTTGCCATAGAACTCGGCCGTCAATGCGGCTTCCTCGGCGACGGGCAGGTCGCTCGTGCCGGCGCAGGCGACGACGATGCGTCCGTTGCCAGTGGGGGAGGGCTTGCCTCCCACGAGGGCGAGCTGTGCGTCCGGGACATATCCCAGGTCGATGCCGTTGTCGAGGAGCTCCGAGGTGCGGTCTGCCTTTTCGGCGTCCAGGCGCGTGACCAGGATGCGCTCCTGGCCGGCATCGTGCAGCGCTTCGATAATGGCGGCAATCTGCTCGGCGGTTTTACCGGCGCCGTAGACAACCTCGCCGACTCCCCGGCGCACCCCGCGCGAAAGATCGAGCTGCGCAAAACCCAGATCGGCGGTCGGAGCCGTCTGGATGCGCGTAAGCGCGTCGGCAGGGGCGACTGATCCGCCGGCAACATCGCTCAGCAGCTGCTCAAGATCTCGCTTATCCATATATGTTCCCTTCGACGGCGCAAAGTCTAGCACTCAAAAGGTATTTTTCCGAACACTAAGACAAAATTGTTCGGAAACTATAGGACAGACTGATTCAATTGTTAGATGGATCGGCTAGTCGCGCAGGATGATGTCCATGGCGAGCATCAGGTTGCGCTCGCCGATGGCAAACGGGGCGGCCTCGCGCGTCTTGGGCTTGGCGCAAAACGCGATGCCCGTACCCGCGGCTTGAATCATGGGGATGTCGTTGGCGCCGTCGCCGATCGCGACGGTGTGGGCCATGTCGACACCGCACTCAACTGTCCAATCCAGCAGCTGGATGAGCTTGGACTCCTTGGTCACAATGTCTGCCGCCAGCTTACCGGTGAGCTTGCCGTCCACGACCTCCAGGCGGTTAGCGAGGCAAAAGTCGATGCCCGCGGCGGCCACGATCTTGTCGGCGATTTCGTGAAAGCCACCACTTACCACGCCGACCTTCCAGCCCTTGCTGTGCGCCGATCGCACAAGCTCCAGCGCGCCAGGGGTAAACGTCACGCGCTCAAAGGTGCGCTCGAACACATTCTCATCCAAGCCGGCAAGCAGCCCCACGCGTTCCTCGAGCGCCTGCTTAAAGTCAAGCTCGCCGCGCATGGCGCGTTCGGTGATCTGTGCAACTTGCTCGCCCACGCCGGCCTCCTCGCCCAAAAGATCGATGACCTCCTGGTTGATGAGCGTGGAGTCGATATCCATAACGATGAGGCGTGCAGTCATGACGGGCCTTTCCAAGTGCTGTTTTATTGGGGCATATTGTCGCACGCGACGAGCGCGGGCGGGTGCCGCGGCGCGTCAATTGTTTCGTCTCCGTCAAGTGGTTGATTTCCGATCTCAGCCGAACACATTGAGCAAATAGGCCATTCCCGCAGTTAGCTGAACGCCCCCGCGGCCCCTCCTGGGGTCCGGGGGCGCCGTTTTCCCAGTTGATGGAACGGTGGAGATGTGTTTCGATGGGTCCGGTGGCCATGCTCCGCCCGCCGCCC
>UQIN01000022.1 GCA_900541035.1 uncultured Collinsella sp.
CTCGCACGGAGAGCACATTAAGTGCTCTCCGGCTCGTGCGGAACTCGCGATCGACTTCACATGCCGCCGCGCGGCCGGGGCGAACGCTGATCCCAAGGTTTTCAAAAAAGCGGTCGGCGCGCAGTGCGCCGACCGCCGATATAAGGGGGCTGATAGTTTTCAACCAGAGAGGGCTACTTACTCGTCTAGGAGATCCTCTGGCATGTCGTTGCCGTCGCCTAGGTCGACTGGGGCCTCCTCGGTGTCGGCTGCGGCCTCGGTGCCTTCGCCTTCGGGCTTCTCTTTGGCGGCCGTCATGCGGGCTACGGCGCAGATGCGGTCGTTGTCGTCGACGGTCATCATCTTGACGCCCTGGGTGGCGCGACCGGTTTGGCTGATCTCGTCGGTCTTGACGCGAATGACCGTCGCGCCCTCCGTCACGATGAACAGCTCGTGCTGTGGGCCCACCGTCTTCATGGCCGCAAGGTTACCCTTACGCTCGGTCATTTGGATGGTGTAGACGCCCTGGCCGCCGCGGTTCTGCTCCGGGTAGTCCGCGACCGGCGTGCGCTTGCCGTAGCCGCGCTCGGTGATGACGAACAGGTCGCCGTTGCCGTTGGTGACCTCCATGCCCAGAACGCTCACGTTGTCCTTCATTCCAATGCCGCGAACGCCGCTGGTATCGCGACCGGTGGCGCGCACCTGGTCCTCGGGGAACATGATCGCCTTGCCCGCGGTGGTGGCCATGATGATCTTGTCGCCCTCGCGCACGCGACGCACGGCGAGAAGCGCGTCGTCGTCACGCAGGTTGATGGCGATCAGGCCGTCGCGACGGCTGCGGTCATAGGCGCTCATCACAGTCTTCTTGACCATGCCGCTCTTGGTGGCAAACATCAGGAACTCGTCGGCAGGGAACTCGCGGCAGCTGATGACGCTCGCGATCTTCTCGCCTTCCTCGAAGGGCAGCAGGTTGACGATCGCGGTGCCGCGCGCCTGGCGCGTACCGACCGGCAGCTCGTGCACCTTCAGGCGGTAGACCTTGCCCTTGCTCGAGAAGAACAGCACGTACTCGTGCGTGGACGCGATGAACATCTCGTCGATGACATCGTCCTCTTTGAGGTTGACGCCCGACACGCCCTTGCCGCCGCGCTTCTGGGCGCGATAGGCAGCCACCGGGATACGCTTCACATAGCCGGTGTGGGTGATGGTCACGACCATGTCCTCGTCGGCGATGAGGTCCTCAACGTCCAGATCCTTTTCGACCTGGCTGATCTCGGTGCGGCGCTTATCACCGAACTTCTTGGAGATCTCGCGCATCTCTTCCTTGATGACGCCCAAGATCTTTTCCTCGTGCGCCAACAGGTCCTCGTAGTAGGCGATGGCGCGATGCAGGCCGTCCAGCTCTTCCTGGATCTTGTCGCGCTCCAGGCCGGTCAGGCGGCGCAGCTTCATCTCGAGGATGGCCGTGGTCTGCTCGGGCGTAAAGCCAAAGCGCTCGATCAGGCGGCTGCTGGCCTCGGAATCGGTCTGCGAGGAGCGGATGATGCTGATGACCTCGTCGATATGGTCGAGAGCCATCAGGTAGCCCTCGAGGATGTGGGCACGCGCCTGGGCCTTCTTAAGGTCGAAGCGGGTGCGGCGGGTGACGACGTCGACCTGGTGGTCGATGTAGTGCTGCAGCATCTCGCGCAGGCTCAGGCATTTGGGCACGCCGTTGACGAGCGCCAGGTTGTTGGCGCCAAAGGTCGTCTGCAGCGAGGTGTACTTGTACAGGTTGTTGAGCACGACCTGCGGAATGACGCCCTTCTTGAGCTCGATAACCAGACGGATGCCCTTCTGGTTGGACTCGTCGCGCATGTCCGAGATGCCCTCGATACGCTTGTCGTTGACGAGCTGGGCGATCTTCTCCTGCAGGGTGCCCTTGTTGACCATGTAGGGAATCTCGGTAAAGACCAGGCGGCTACGGCCGGTCTTGGTGGACTCCACGTGGGCCTTGGCGCGCACGGTGATGGAGCCGCGGCCGGTCTCGTAGCTCTGCTTAATGCCGGCGCTGCCCATGATGATGGCGCCGGTGGGGAAGTCCGGGCCGGGCATGATCTGCATAAGCTCGTCGACGGTGGCGTCGGGATTGTCGATCAGGTAGCAGGTGGCCTCGATCGCCTCGGTGAGGTTGTGCGGGGCGATGTTGGTGGCCATGCCGACGGCGATACCCTGGCTACCGTTGACCAGCAGGTTGGGGAAGCGCGCGGGCAGCGCCTGGGGCTCGGCGAGTGACTCGTCGTAGTTGGGCTGCCAGTCGACGGTATCCTTCTGCAGGTCGCGCAAGAGCTCCATGGCGGGCTTTGCCAGGCGGCTCTCGGTATAACGCATAGCCGCCGCGCCGTCGCCGTCGATGTTGCCGAAGTTGCCGTGACCGTCGATGAGCGGCGTGCGCATGGAGAACCACTGCGCCAGGCGGACCATGGCCTCGTAGACCGCGAAGTCACCGTGTGGGTGATACTTACCGATAACTTCGCCGACCGTCCAAGCCGACTTCTTGTGCGGGCGGTTGGGGTAGATGCCGCTCTCGTTCATGGCGTACAGGATGCGGCGGTGCACCGGCTTTAAGCCATCGCGCACGTCCGGCAGGGCGCGCGCCGTGATGACCGACATCGAGTACTCGATGAACGACTGCTTCATCTCGCGGCCGAACTCCGAAATCTGGAGCTGGCCGCCGTTGATGTCCTCACCGGCAGAGGCGCCGCGGTCGACTTCGCCAAAGCTCTCCTCGAGCTCGCCGTCGTCATCCTCTTCCTCGTCCTCGTCGGCATCGGGGTTGTAGGCGTCGGGGTCGCCATCCTCGCCCTGCTCAGCGCGGGCAAGCAGGCGCTTCAGATCATCGGGCATACCGGCGTCGCCGGCCTCGTCCATACCCTCATTGTTGTTGATATCGTCTGCCACGTTACCTCCTCATGGTTTGCGTGGTTCACTAGCTTTCCCACCACGGAGACGGCTTTTCCAGGTGCCGCAGATTCGCCCGAAAGAGGAGGGAAGCGTACTTGGGTACGCGACCGACGATTGAGGGCGAAGGTGCGGTGGCTGGGAAAGCCGCGGGGATTAGGCGTCTAAGAAGCGTGCGTCATGCGCGTGCTTTTCAATGTACTCGCGGCGATAGCCGACCTCGGAACCCATCAGCTCGCGCACGGCGCGGTCCGCCACCACGGCGTCCTCGATCGACACACGCTGCAGGATGCGGGTCTTGGGATCCATCGTCGTCGAGGCAAGCTGCTTGGGGTCCATCTCGCCCAGGCCCTTGTAGCGCTGAACGGTATAGCCCTTGCGCTTTTTGGTGATCTTGCCGTCCTTGGCCTTGCCGTCCTCGTCGTTATCGTCGGGGTTCAGGCCCAGGCTCTGGATGGTGTCGCGCAGGATCTCGTCTTCGGGCTGGCGGCCGTTGGGATACACGTAGTGAATCTTGTTGCGCACCTTAATGCCAAAGATGGGCGGGCAGGCGACATAGACGTAGCCGGCATCGATCAGCGGACGCATGTACTTGTAGAAGAACGTCAGCAGCAGGATGCGGATATGTGCACCGTCGACGTCTGCATCGGTCATGATGATGATCTTGTGGTAGCGCGCCTTGGTGATATCGAAGTCGCCGCCGTCGCCGGCGCTCGTCGTGACGCCACAGCCGATCGCGGTAATCAGCGACTGGATGGTGTCACTCGAGAACGCGCGATGGTCACCAACGCGTTCGACGTTCAAAATCTTGCCGCGCAGGGGCAGAATCGCCTGGATGTCTCGGCGACGGCCGTCCTTGGCCGAACCGCCTGCCGAGTCGCCCTCTACGATGAAGAGCTCGGTCAGCTCGGCATCGCGCACCGAGCAGTCGGCGAGCTTACCGGGCAGGGACGCCGTCTCGAGCAGGCTCTTGCGACGCGTCGCTTCGCGCGCCTTGCGGGCGGCGTTGCGCGCCTTGCAGGCCTGTTGCGCCTTCTTGACGATCTCGCGGGCGGGCTTGGGATGCTCCTCCAAGTAATCGGCGAGGCCGTCGGTCACAATCTTGAGCGTGAGCGCGCGCATATAGGAGCTGCCGAGTTTGGCCTTGGTCTGGCCCTCAAACTGCGGATCGGGCAGCTTGACCGAGATAACGGCCGAAAGGCCCTCGCGCACATCGTCGCCGGTCAGGTTGGCGTCTTTTTCCTTGAGCAGGTTCTGCTTGCGCGCGTAATCGTTGATCACGCGGGTGAGCGCGGTGCGGAAGCCCTCAAGGTGCATGCCGCCCTCGGGAGTGTAGATGTCGTTGGCAAACGACATGACGTTCTCGCCGTAGCCGCTATTCCACTGCAGGGAAACCTCGACCTCGCCCATCTTGGTCACAGGCGCGTCCGGGTCCGATTTGCCCTCGATGTAGATGGGCTCCTTAAAGGCCTCGGGGACGTCCTTGCCCTCGTTGAGGAACTTGACGAAGTCGATGATGCCGCCCTCGTAGCAAAACTCCTCCACATGGGGAGTCGCCTCGCGCTCGTCGGTCAGCACGATCTTGAGGTTCTTATTGAGGAACGCCGTCTCCTGCAGACGGTTGTGCAGCGTATCGAAATCGTAGATGCATGTCTCGAAGATCTCGTCGTCGGGCCAGAAGGTGACGGTGGTGCCCGTCGAATCCGAGGTGCCCACGACCTCCATCTTCTTAACGGTCTTGCCGCGCGAGAACTCCATCTCGTAGGTGTTGCCGTCGCGACGAACCTGAACGACCACGCGCTTGGACAGTGCGTTGACGACGGAGATACCAACGCCGTGCAGGCCGCCCGAAACCTTATAGGCCGAGTTATCGAACTTACCGCCGGCGTGCAAGATCGTCATGACGACCTCGAGCGTCGGGATCTTTTTAACAGGGTGCTCGTCGACGGGGATGCCGCGCCCGTTGTCGACGACCGTGATGGAGTTGTCGGCGTGGACCGTCACCTGGATCTCGGTGCAGAAACCGGCCATGGCCTCGTCGACGGAGTTGTCAACGATCTCCCACACCAGGTGATGCAGACCGCTGGCGCTCGTCGAGCCGATATACATGCCCGGGCGCTTACGAACGGCCTCGAGACCTTCGAGAATCTTAATCTCGCCGCCATCGTAATCGTTTTCGTTTGCCACACGTCCTCCTTCAGTCAAGAAAATGTGTACAGCCTTACTAGTTTATCGTAAAAAAATACCCTCGGGAACGAGGGTATTTGGCTCTACAAGGCCACCAGATGCGATTTAAGGCTCTTTTTTGCTTTGCACGCCCTTGGCCCACTCGGCGCTGGCTCTCATGGCATTCTCGAGGGCCTCGCGCAGTTTTTGGTCTTCGATGGGCGCCACTTGGCGCTCAATCTCGGTGCGCTCGGCCTCACTTAGGTCGGCGTGCGGGGCCGACGGGCGCTCGGTCGTCGCCGGGCGCAGGCGCTCCCTGGCGGCGGGCGGCGTGTGACCGGGCGCGGTGGTTTTGAACACCAGACCGTCCACATGCGCACCGGCGCGCTCCATGCGCGCGCGAATGATCTCGCGCAACAGCGTCATTTCCTGCGTCCACGAGGGCGAATCGAGATATACCAGCAGCTCATTGGACTCGGGCAGGTAGCGCAAGCCCGTCACATGCCGCCCCTCGCGCGTGCCCGAGCACACCGCGTTCCACGCGCGATAGACCGCGCGCGACTCCTCGGCAGCCTCCATCTGCGCGCGGCGCTCAGATGTCGCGGCCGCCAGGATGCGCTGACGCTCTGCGTTCAAAAATCCACTGAAGGCAACCGTTTCGCTCTCGCGCTCGTAATTAGCACGTCTCACCCATGCTCACCACCTTGGCTCGATCAAGCAGGTCATCGGTAAAATACCCCAGGTTGGTCGTGGTTATGACCGTCTGGATATCATCGCCGATCAGCCGCAGAAAAGCACCGCGGCGTTCGCCGTCGAGTTCGCTCATCACGTCGTCCAAAAGCAGCAGTGGGGCGGTGCCCAGGACATCGCGAGCCACGGCCACCTCCGCCACCTTCCAGGCCAGAACCAACGTTCGCTGCTGACCTTGGCTGGCAAATGAACGGGCGGAGCGACCCGCCACGGTAAACTCAATCTCGTCGCGATGCGGTCCCACCAACGTCACGCCGCGGCGAATTTCCTCGTCGGCGTGCTCATCAAGGGCAGCCAGCATGCGCTCGTACGCCCAGTCCTTCAGCTCTTCGCGATCATCGACCTGGGGCAAATCCCCCAGCGTGGACGTATAGGTCACGTTGGCAGCCTCACCGGATGCCACTTGCCCGTAGGCAGTGTGCACATGGCCCGCCAGCCGGTCGAGCAGGGCCAACCGGTGCACAAGCAGGGCCGAGCCCGCGCGGGCAATCGAATCGTTCCACGCGCCGAGCATCTCGCGGCAGCACCAGGTCTCCTTGAGCAAGGCGTTACGCTGGGTCACGCAGCGCCCATAGGCGCTCGCAAGATCGGCATAGCGTGCGCTCAGTTGCATGCCAAAGTCATCGAGGGCGGCGCGGCGCACACTGGCGCCTCGCTTAACCATGTCCAGATGGTCGGGGCAAAACAGCACACTCGGCAGAACGCCGCGCACACCGGCGGCAGAGCATCTCTTGCCGTTGCGGCTAAACGAGCGCTTACCGTCCTCCGCGCTCAATCCCATATCAAGTACGCGGCCGTCGCCCTCGAGCCTCAGCTCGATCTTGCACGAGCCCACGCCGTCATGGACGAGCTCCGCTGCGGTCGGATGCCTAAACGAGGCGCCGCTCGTCAGCAGTTGCAGCGCCTCTATGAGATTGGTCTTTCCCGCCGCGTTGGGTCCCGCAAGTATCGTCACGCCCTCGTCCAAGGCAAGGCGATAGCTATCGAAGCTGCGGTAGTGCGCGACGGAAAGATCGCGGGCGAACATGGTCATAGCGCAGCGCTAGATGCGGACCGGCATGACCAGGTACAGGTAGTTGATCTTGTCGTAGGACTTGAAGATGCCCGCTTGCGAGTAGCTCTTGAGCTCCAGCGTGATCTCCTTCTCCTTGGACAGGGCATTGAGACAGCCGAAGATGTAGTGGTAGTTGAAGGCGATGGTGCCCGACTCGCCCTCGGCCTCGACATCGATCGTCTCCTGCGCAAGGTCCTGGTCATTGGAAATGGAGGACAGGCCCATCTGCCCGTTCTCGACATCGATCTCGAACTTGACGGCGGGGTTGGCGCTCGCGATAACGGCCACGCGCTTGAGGGCGGCGTTAAAGGCGGCGACGTCAATCTTGACGCTCGTCACGCACGAATCGGGGATGAGCTGCTTGTAATTGGGGTACACGCCCTCGATGCGGCGCGACACGTAGGTGGTGTTGCCGGCCTCAAAGACGACCTGCGTGTCGGTAGCCCCGATCATGATGGTCGCCTGGCTGGCCATGATGTTCAGTGCGTCGTTAAAGGCGTCAGCCGGAACGTTGAGCTCAAAGGAACCCTCGAGGGTCGAGGTCTCGACCTGCGTATCGCACACGGCCAAGCGGAAGGAATCGGTCGCCACCAGGCGCACGGTGTTGTTCTCGACCTTCATGTGCACGCCACCCAGGATGGGGCGGGCCTTGTCGGTCGAGGTGACGCGCCACACGCGGCCGACCATTTCGGACAAGATATCGGTCGGCAGCTCCACGGCACTCTCGATGGCATAGGCCGGAAACTCGGGGAAGTCATTGGCATCGAGCGTGTTCAGGCGGAACGAGCTCTTCTCGCAACCAATCAGCACCTGGCGCTCGGACAGCTCAAAGGTGACCGGGGCATCGGGGAGGGTCTTGGTGATATTGGAGAGCATCTTACAGGGGATAACCATCTCGCCCTCTTCTTCGACATGCGCCGCGATGCGATGACGGATCGAAATAGTGTAGTTAGAGGTCTGGAATTCCAAGATGCCGTCTTGCGCCTTGACGAGCACGCCCGACAGGATGGGAAGGGTGGATGCCGAAGCGACACCCTTCATAACGACGCCGATGGCTTGTGTAAGCGAGCTCTGGCTGACGGTGAACTTCATCTTTTAATACCTTTCTATAGATATAAATATCTTAATAATAGTAATAGCACTGACGAAACTGTTGATTACTCCCAAAGACGCAGGTCAGACCCAGAAAGAGAATCGACAGCAACCTGTGTGCAACGGGGGTGGTTTTCCACGTTCAAAACCTGCGCAAAACTTTTCATCACCGCGGGTTGGGTTTTAAACACCTTATGCCCGTGGTTTCGACAAGTTTTCAACAGGTGTCTCTATTTCCCTACGAGCGCAGTGTAATTTTATCGCGCAGTGACTTGAGGTCTTCGGTGACGGTGCGGTCTTCCTGGATCATCTTCTGGACCTTTTTGTAGCTCGTGCTGACGGTCGAGTGGTTGCGGTTGCCAAATTCGGCGCCCACCGCCGTGGTCGTCATTTCGCACATCTCGATGGCCAGGTAGATAGCGATATGGCGTGCTTTGGCGATATTGGCGTTGCGACGCGGGCCGATGAGCTCCTCGTGTGTCACGCCGTACTGCTCTTCGATGACGGACTGAACCGTCTGGACGTTGATCTTTTTGGCCGATGTGTCGAAGTACTGGCTGGCGATGGCGTCGATATCGTCAAAGGTGAGCTCTCCGCCCTCGCGCTCGCGGTCGCCCGCCTCGCCGGCGCAGCGCTCGCAAAAGCTCTCGAGTTCGCGGATGTTGGTGCCCGAGACCTCGGCCATGTGTTTAAAGTGCTCGTCGGTCAGGTGCCCGCCGTCGCCCCCATAGGCCGCCAGCAGCGAGTCGTCGCCTGCTTCGGGAGCGGCGATGATGGTGTTCTCGTAATAGCGCTGCAAGATCTTGTATTTCATCTCGTAGCTGGGCTCTGCGACCAGGCAGAGCATGCCGGCGTTGAAGCGGCTGGTCAGACGCTCGTCCATGCTCAGGTCCTTGGGAGCGCGGTCTGCCGCGATAACGACCTTCTTGTTATTGCGGATGAACTCGTCCATGAGCTGGAAAAAGTAGTCCACGCTCGCGCGCTTGCCGATGATGTTTTGGATGTCATCGATGATGAGCACGTCCACGCCGTGGTACGCCTGCATGATGGGGGCGTTGCTCTTCTTTTGGCGGTCGAACTCGGTCATCAGGTCGTCCAGATATGCCTGGGAGTTGGCATACTTGACCTTGATCTCGGGCGACTTCTCGGCGAGCTCGTTTTTGATGGCAAGCAGCAGGTGCGTCTTGCCTAGGCCCGATTTGCCGTAGATGAACAGTGATGTGCATGTGCCGCGCTCGTCCGCGAGGGCGGCAAACTTGAGTGCCGAGCGATAGGCATGGCTGTTCTCTGGGCCGTAGACAAAGTTCTCAAAGGTGAATTTTGAGTTCGCGGCGAGCGGGGCTCCATCCGTATTCTGCTCGGCCGGCACGGTCGGCGCTGGCATGGGCGAAGCGGGGGTCGCAGCTTGCGTGGATTTAGTCGGCGCTCCGCCCTTCATCTGGTTCATCATGCGACGAAAATCATCGGCCGAGAGCGTGTTCTTGATTGCAATGCCCGAATCCGCGCCCGCCGCTGCGTCGTGAGCGATAGGCATGTGCGTGACGGGTGCGTTCGTTGACGTCGCCGCCGCGGTCGGCAACGGTGCCATGGTTTCACGGGAAACATCGCTGTGCTGGTGCTCGATTGTCGGCACGTCGCCTGCGGAGGCCGGCACCGCCGGGGAGGCAGCGGGAGCCGTGGCGGGCGCCGTCGCGGCAGCGGATTCCGTCGCGGCGCCTTGTGGTGCCACGATGTCGAGCGCAATCGGTGCAAAGGCGATTTCTTCCAGATAGGCCTCAATAGTCGGCTGATGCTTTTTGAGCTGCGCGATGGCAAAGCGCGAGGGGGCCTCGATCGTGAGCGTATCTTCGGTCAGGCTTATGGCGCGCGATTGCCCCAGCATGTTGATGAGGCGTGCATCTTGACCGTCGCGCTGGCAAAAGGCGATGGCATCCCCCAGGATGATGCTTGCTTCCTCGTCCACTGTCTCTCCCGTTCTTTAGCTCTGAGCTCGCACGCGAGCGGCGCCGAGTTCGGTCAGATGGTATTTCTGGCCATGCTTGATGACCAAGCCGGCCTGCGCCAAGTCATTGAGCGTGCGTGACCAAGTGGGGGCCGAGTTTCCAAACGCCCTCGCAAGATCGGTTGCGCCGCACGCTTGATTTTGCGCCAGATAGCCCAGCGCGGCGTTGCCGCGATCGCTTACGAACACGTCCGGTTGTGGCTGTGCATACTGATTTACTGCATTAGGATACATCATTTGAGCTGCTGGTTGTTGAGAACTCTGCGTCGGCGGCATTTGCTGTTGAAAACTTTGAGGCCACTGTTGGTAAGGCTGCGGAGGCGTCTGCTGGGCCCAGGGGTTGTACTGCTGCTGCGGCATCTGCTGGTACGGCTGCTGATATCCCTGCTGGTACTGCTGCGGGAACTGCTGGCCATACCCCAGTGGCGGCATCTGCTGATATGGATATCCCTGTTGGTACGGCTGATAGCCCATTTGCTGGCCACCCGGCGCCCCCGTCGCCTGCTGCATTGCTGCTGCATCCTGATCAGCCAGCGGCATGGCCTCTGGCATGTTTGGCGGCATCGACATAGATGCCGCCTGGGGTTCTTGTGTGGGAAGCATTCCGGGCCGCTGCATCTGTGCCACGGGGGGCTGCACCTGCTGCGTTGCCATGGGCTGCTGCGCAAAAGCTCCCGGCAGGGGATATGTGGGCTGTTCCGTCTCGGGCCGCACGGCAGCGCCGCGTCCGCCGGCACGCTCGATTTCCTGCACGCGTTTAGGATTCAGGCTTACCGTAACCACGGTGCCGTTGCCCATGTTGTCCTCGATGGATACGGCACCGCCGGCGTTTTCCAAATACTCCTGCACCATGGGAAACCCTGCTCCGGTTCCACGGATATAGCGCTTCATCTTGCTGTTTGCGCTGGTAACGCCAAAGTCGAAAGCACGTTCCTTGTCGTCGATGCCGGGTCCTTGGTCAGCAAAGCGGATGGTGTCTCCGCCGTCCAGAATCGAGATGATGGGCTCGGCAAAGTGTGCGTGGATAAAGTTTTCGACAATCTCGCGGATGACCATGAGCGAGATGTGGCCACCTTGTTCTTTCATGCACTGGTAGACGGTGTTGGTCGTCTCTTCCAAATACGTGCGGACATCTTGCGGATCAATGACGATCACCCGCGGCGTCGACAGCATGTCGTCATAGACGGCGATGCGCGCGGCGTACATGGCTTTTGGCGCCTGCGTGGTCGTCTGCTCGCCTTCCGCACGCTCTTCGCGCACGCCGGTGATGTGCTCGTTGTCGGGTGCCGGGTCTCCGGAATCGACCATGGTGTAAAAGTCGTCAGACATGCCGCTCGCAATCTTTCAAAAGGTTTCGAACAAATAGTAGCTCACCGTGCAACGTTTCTCATCTTTCGACAACTTTTCAAAACTTGTTGAAAACTTTGGAAAACGGGCGAAAAGTTCTCAACATTGCCAACATGACCTGTTGAAAACTCGATGAAATATCGTGAAAGGTTGCCATGAGGCGCAAATTTCGGTTGTGCTTATGGGGGAACCGTGTGAACTGCGCAACCTTTTACCTTTGATTTCTTGACATTTGAACATTGATTTCCCTACAATCTTCAAGCTCACGTGTCTATATCTGCGTCCGCGTCCCCGCGGACACTCGAAATGCAGCAGGAGGAACTTAAGATGAAGCGTACGTATCAGCCTAATAAGCGTAAGCGTGCCAAGACCCATGGCTTCCGTGCCCGTATGGCCACTAAGGGTGGTCGTGCCGTGCTCGCCCGTCGTCGTGCCAAGGGCCGCAAGCGTCTCACTGTCTAGCAGCGATACACACATCTCGCATGAAGACTATTAAGTCTCGGCAAGATTTCGAGCATGTGTTCAGTCAGGGGCGTCGTTTCAATCACCCTCTGATTCGAATGACCATATGTGAATCGGTTGGCGAAGGCGACTCCGGAAGGGTCGCCTTCGTTGGTGCTAAGCGACTCGGTTGTGCCGTCGTGCGCAACCGATCTAAGCGTGTGATGCGCGAGGCCGCCCGCAGCTGCGGATTTCCCGTTACGGGTTATGACATCATCTTGTTTGCAACTCCCAAGACGAGGGTTTCCTCGCCGCAGGAGATGGACAAGGCGTTGCGTTCGCTTATGAAGCGCGCCGGCGTTGCCGGGGAGGAGCGATGAGCAATCACGTTTTGCGACGTGTTGCCATCGCTCCTATTCGCATATATCAACAGGTTATTTCGCCCTTATTGCCTGACGCCTGCATTTATTACCCAACGTGCTCGCAATACGCCATCCAGGCGATTGAGAAGCACGGTGTTTTGAGAGGCTGCTGGCTTGCCGTGAGGCGCATCGCTCGCTGCAATCCCCTGCACGTCGGCGGTTATGACCCTGTGCCCTAGCGGGCACTCGCTATCGGAGGAAAACTTACATGTGGGATTGGATCGTTAACATCCTTTTCGAGCTGCTCAAGCTCATCCAGACCTTTGCGGTCGACTGGGGCCTGTCCATCATCATCCTGGTGGTCATCATCCGTCTGCTGCTGACGCCGCTTATGCTCAAGTCGACCAAGTCGACGGCTCGCATGCAGGTGCTGCAGCCCAAGATGCTCGAGATCCAGGAGCGCTATGCCGACGATCCCCAGCGTCAGGCCGAGGAGATGCAGAAGTTCTACAGCGAGAACAAGTTCAACCCCATGGCTGGCTGTCTGCCGCTGCTGATTCAGATGCCTATCCTGTTCGCCCTGTTTACATTGCTGCGCAACCTGCCGCAGTACTTTAACAACGGCACGTTCTCGTTCTTCAACATCCTGCCCGACCTGACCACCACGCCGAGCGCTTCCTTTGCCGATGGCTTTATGGTTGCACTGCCTGCGCTGGTTTGCCTGATCCTGTTTGCCGTCCTGACCCTGATTCCGCAGCTCTATATGTCGCGCAACCAGACCGGCCAGCAGGCTCAGAGCATGCGTATGATGGCCGTTGTCATGACGGTCATGATGCTTTGGATGGGCTGGAGCCTTCCCGTTGGTGTTCTGCTGTACTACGACGTCTCGTCTGCTTGGCAGGTTATCCAGCAGATTTTTGTGACGCAGAAGGTCATCGACAAGGCGAAGGCCGATGAGGAGGAGCGTCTTAAGAACGCTCCGCTGCAGGTTGAGGTCACTCGTCGCGAGAAGAAGCCGCGCCCGCACAAGAAGAAGTAGTGGGATATCAATCTTATTTAGGTACCTAACTTTTGGAGTACGTTATGTCTGAAGAGATCATCGAGGATATGCTTGAGGAGGTTGCCCCGCAGGTCGCGGGCGATTATCCCGAGATTGCACAGCGCTACAAGGCTGGTGAAGAGCTGACCGATGAGGAGCTCGACACCATTGCCGATGTTGCGATTTCCATCCTGCGTTCCATCCTTTCGCACTTCGATGCCGCCAACTCTCCTATCGATGAGTATGAGGGCGACGAGGGTGAGCTGATTTTGGATGTAACGGCTCCCGACCTTGCTGTTCTCATTGGCCGTCATGGTCGCACTCTTGATGCTCTTCAGGTTATGTTCTCTTTGCTGGTGAGCCGCAAGCTTGGCTTTAGGTATCCGGTTGTAGTGGACGTCGAGGGATACAAGAGTCGCCGTCAGGATAAGGTCGCCTCCATGGCTCAGTCTGCTGCCGAGCGTGCCATCCGCACTCATAAGAGTGTTTCGCTTCCGCCCATGAATGCCTACGAGCGCCGACTGGTTCACATTGCACTTCGTGGCAACGATGCAGTCGATACTCATTCTGAGGGTTCTGACCCTGATCGCCATGTGGTGATTGTTGCTCGATAATCTACTCGAGCTTATGCTAGGGGGACGTGGTTTCCACGTCCCCTTTTTTTGTCAAAAGTTCTCGATACGCTGATTTTTGTCAGAAAGGAGCTTCTGTTGTTTGTACTTACCGATCAGCAGGCTGACGAGATGTTGAGTCGCCTAACTTCCTATTGCAAAGAATATTCCTTGAGCGTAACTGATATTGAGCTGAGGAAATGTATCCAGCATTTGGATTTGGTTCTAGAAACAAATAAGACAACCAATCTCACCCGTATTCTTAACGTAGAAGATGCTGCCGTACTTCATATCCTCGACTCACTTGTTTTGCTCCCCTATATCAATAAGGCTCCTGAGGGAGCTTTGCTCGATATGGGAACAGGTGCGGGCTTCCCTGGTATTCCATTAACCATAACCACGCATCGTAAAGCTACTTATATTGACTCTGTTGGCAAGAAGGTTGATGCGGTTAATTCCTTTGTCCATGCTCTTGGATTGAAACATGCTCATGCGGTTCATGATCGTCTTGAAGAATATGCTCGAAGCCATAAGAAGCAGTTCTCCGTTGTAACCGCCCGCGCACTGGCCCCTCTACCGATTCTTGTTGAGTATGCGGCTCCGTACCTGAAGGATGGAGGGCTATTTGTTATCACCAAGGGCAATCCTTCGGATGAGGAGCTTGCTTCCGGCATGTCAGCAGCTAAGATTTGCGGCTTCACTTTGCTTCTGAATGACGCAATTGATTTGCCTGAAGGCTTGGGTCACAGGGAGTTCATTGTTCTTAAGAAGAGTCATTCAGCATCCGTTTCATTGCCTCGTGCAAATGGCATGGCAAAGAAGAATCCGCTTGCCTAGATGTTTCACGTGAAACATAATGGTTACTAACAGCTTGCAGTGTTTCACGTGAAACATAGCAGTTGCTATCGATTCGGAATGTTTCACGTGAAACATCCTCCGTTTGACAGCTATAATACACACCAGGAGGGACCGTGGGATTTCGCGACGTTAAGCGTTCTAAGAGCGCAAAAGACACGCGTATCATTGCAATCATCAATCAAAAAGGCGGCGTCGGTAAGTCAACGACGGCTGTAAACCTTGCAGCAGCACTGGGTGAGCAGGGTCGTAAGACACTGATTGTTGATTTTGATCCGCAGGGAAACAGCACCAGTGGATTCGGAATTGAAAAAGAAGACCTTGATCACTGCATCTATGATGCATTGCTGAATGATGTGCCGGCAGAATCGCTTGTTCTTGATACAAATTGCAAAAAGGTATTCGTAATTCCGGCTACAATTCAGCTTGCAGGCGCGGAAATTGAACTCGTAAGCGCAATTGCTCGTGAAACCCGTCTCAAAGATTTGCTTGAGCCGATTCAGGACGAGTTCGATTTTATTTTCATTGACTGCCCTCCTTCGCTCGGCCTGCTTACTATCAACGCTTTGACCGCAGCAGACAGCGTTTTGATTCCGATCCAGTGCGAGTATTACGCACTCGAGGGCGTTACGAAGCTGCTTGAGTCAATGAAGATGGTCAAATCTCGTCTGAACAAGGGCTTAGACACCTACGGTGTGCTTATGACCATGTATGACTCGCGTACTTCTCTATCGAATCAGGTTGTTGAGGAGGTTCAATCGTACTTTGGTGATAAGGCATTTAAGACGTTGATCCCCCGTACGGTTAAAATCTCCGAAGCTCCGTCTTTTGGGGAACCGGTAATTACCTATGCACCTCAAAATAAGGGTGCAAAAGCATATATGAACCTTGCAAAAGAGGTGATCAAGCGTGCCTAGTGTAAAGAAACGTGGCGGATTGGGACGTGGACTCAATGCTTTGGTCTCAGAGGCCGAGTATGAGACCGGTGGTTCGGCTGCATCGGCTTCGAATGCCGCATCTGAAACAAAACTACCTATTGAGGATATCGTTCCTAACCCTAATCAGCCGCGAATTCACTTTAACGAAACTGAACTTCGTGAGTTGAGCGAATCAATCCAAGAACATGGCGTCTTGCAGCCGCTTTTGGTTCGCAAGCATGGAAACGGCTATGAGATCATCGCTGGTGAGCGTCGTTACCAAGCGTCAAAGCTTGCTGGTCTTGAGGAGCTGCCTGTCATCATTAAAGATGTTAATGATGAAGAGATGCTGGCTCTTGCTCTGATCGAAAACCTTCAGCGTTCTGATCTGAATCCCGTCGAAGAGGCTAAGGGCTATCGCCAGCTTATCGATGCCAGCGGTATGACCCAGGAGGCATTGTCGAAGGCAGTCAGCAAGTCACGCTCTGCAATTACAAACTCGCTGCGCCTTCTCGATCTCCCTGAAGTTGTTCAGCAGATGATTTTTGAGGGCAAACTTACTGCTGGTCATGCACGTGCGATTCTTGCGGTTCCCTATGAGGACGCTCGAATTCGACTTGCAGAGAAGGTTGTTGCAGAGGGCCTTTCCGTAAGAGCGACAGAAAATCTTGCTCCGTTGTTTTCTGCCGGAGAGACACCTAAGACGCCGAGGCCTGCAACGCCTCAGTCTTTTAAAAAGGCTGCCCGCGTGCTTCGTCAGGTTTTTAATACCAACGTGCGTGTTAAGAGCTCGCGTGGAAAGAATAAGATTGAGATTGAGTTTAAAGACGAGGAAGAGCTCTCTCGTATTCTTGGCGAAATGATTCAGTTTGATCAAGGAGGCCAAGATGAGGAATAGGATTTTAACTGAGATTGCATTGGCGACGACTGTCGCGGCTGGTGCCTTTGCTGGCTATAAGATCGCGACAGACGATGAACTTCGAGGTCGTTTGCTTCGTAGTGCGCAAGATATTGTCGATACATCCAAGAAGAAAATGGATGTTATGACAGAAGATGTTGCCATGCGTACGGCTCAGGTAACGAAGAATCCCAAGATTAATCAAGGTTGGGTTAGTAACCAATGGGAAAATGTAGGCTATTAGGTACCTAACAATTACTTAGCATATTTTGAGGGGTCCTTGTCTGATTCACGAGGCAAGGACCCCTTATTTTGGCCGTAAAAAATGGGACAGGTAGCAGCTGATTCAAAATTAAGGTCAATAAATAAAACGGCCCCGGTTGCATCTCCTGTAACCGGGGCCGTTCGATGTTTCACATGAAACGTTTTGGGGTGCGACTCCCCTATGCGTTCTTCTGAACTTTGAAGCGCTGCTTCAGCTGTCCGCAAGCGGCGTCAATATCGTTACCACGGGAGTTACGAATCGTGGTCTCGATGCCACGAGACTCAAGACGACGCTGAAGATCCTCAACCTTATGAATCGGCGACGGCTTGAGCGGGCTGCCCTCGATGTCGTTAAGCTGAATCAGGTTAACGTGGCACAACGTTTCCTCGCAGAAGTCGCAGAGCGCCTGCATCTCGGGATTCGTATCGTTGACGCCTTCGATCATGGCATACTCATAGGTCGGGCGGCGGCCAGTCTTCTCGGTGTAGAGTTGAAGCGCCTCGTGAAGGCGAAGTAGCGTGTACTTCTTAACACCGGGCATTAGCTTATTGCGTGTCGACTGGATGGCGGAATGCAGGGAAACGGCAAGCGTGAACTGCTCGGGGATGTCGGCAAATTTGCGAATACCGGGAATAACGCCGCTGGTAGAGACGGTGAGGTGACGAGCACCGATACCGATGCCATCGGGGTCGTTGAGGATTCGCAACGCCTTGAGAACCTCGTCGTAGTTGGCAAACGGCTCGCCCTGGCCCATGAAGACAACGCTCGTGACGCGCTCGCCAAAGTCGTTGGATACATGAAGTACCTGGTCGACGATCTCTTGAGCGGTCAGAGAGCGCTTGAGGCCGTTGAGACCGGTAGCGCAAAAGGCACAGCCCATGCCGCAGCCTGCCTGGGTGGAAACGCAGACGGAAAGCTTGTTACGACGGGGCATGCCGACGGTCTCGACGGAAACGCCGTCGTGGTACTCGAGCAGATACTTGCGAGAGCCATCTTTGGAAACCTGCTTGGTGAGTTCAGTCGGCGTGTCAAAGGCAAAAGCCTCTTTAAGCTGCTCGCGGAAAGCCTTGGGAAGGTTGGTCATATCGTCAAACGAACAAACGTTCTTCTCAAAGACCCATTCGATGAGCTGCTTCGCGCGGAAGGCGGGCTGGCCAAGCTCGGCCACGAGCTCGCGAATATCGTTTTGGCTCAAGTCGCGAATGTCCTGAGATTTAGTCCTGGGATTCATGGAAGCCTTTCGATTTTGGGGAAACGTAGAGGGTATCGCTACAATATGGTATCAGCTGCAGAAATTATAGAGGAGGAGTCTGCCCATGCCGGGTAAAAGCCTAGAGAACATGCACGTAGCGGTCTTGGCGGGCGGTCATTCCGCTGAGCGCGAGATCTCGCTCAATTCGGGAAAGAACGTCGTGGTTGCCTTGAAGGAGGCCGGCTACACTTCGGTGGAGCTGCTCGACACGGCTGCCGATGATTTTATGGTAACCATGGCGACCGGCGGCTTTGACGTGGCGTTTATCGCCATGCACGGTGCCGGCGGCGAGGATGGCGCCATGCAGGGCGCCATGGAGACCCTGGGTATCCCCTACACGGCCTCGGGCGTGCTTGCCAGCGCCTGCGGTGCCGACAAGGAGGTCTCTAAGCTCCTGTACGCCAAGGCGGGCATTCCCATTGCCCCCGGCCTCGCGCTCGAGGTGGGCGATGAAGTCGATATCGATCATATCGTCGAGGTTTGTGGCGAGCGCTGCTTTGTGAAGCCGGCCGTCAACGGTTCCAGCTATGGCATTTCCCTGGTCCATGAGCCCTCCGAGCTGCCCGCGGCAATCGCCAAGGCGTTTGCGTACGGCGACAAAGTGCTGGTCGAGAAGTGCATCGAGGGTACCGAGATCACCGTCGGTGTGTACGGCGAGGACGACGTGCGCGCTCTGCCGATTGTCGAGATTCGTAAGCCCGAGGACTGCGAGTTCTACGATCCGGACGTGAAGTATGTCGACCCTACGGACATCCATCGCATTCCGGCGCAGATTTCACCCGAGAATTACGCTCGTGCCCAGGAGCTTGCCTGTGCTGCTCACAAGGCCCTCGGTTGCCTGGGTATCTCGCGCAGCGATTTTATCGTGAGCGAGGACGGCCCCGTTATCCTCGAGACCAATACCATTCCCGGCATGACCGATACGTCGCTGTATCCGGATGAGATCCGCCACACCGACGACATGACGTTCCCGCAGGTCTGTGACAGCCTGATCCGTATGGGCCTTCGTCGAGCGGGCATTGCATGCTAATCGAGGACGCGGTTTCGTCAGGAACGCCGCAGTTTGTCATCGACTCCTATGCCACGCTTGCCGAGCGCGCCAAAACACAGTCCTTCGGCCTTATCGAGGAAGATGTGATAGTCCTCGATACCGAGACCACAGGTCTTTCGGTGCAGGACAACGAGCTGATCGAGATCTCGGCGGCCCGTCTTTCGGGTCGCGAGATCGTCGACCGCTTCGATACCTTCGTGCATCCCAAGCAGCTGATTCCCGCCGAGATTACCGAGCTCACGAGCATTACAAATGCCGATGTGGCAGATGCCCCGTCGGCCGTTGAGGCCGTCGCCGCTCTCGCCGATTTTGTCGGTGGTTGCCCGGTGATCGCACATAACGCCACGTTCGACCGCTCGTTTATCGAGTCGGTCAAAGGCGGCGTCAACGTGAGCGATATTTGGATCGATTCGCTGGCGCTGTCGCGCATCGCGCTTCCGCGCCTGGCCTCGCACAAGCTGTCTTTTATGGCCGATCTGTTTGGCTGTGACTCGGTATCACACCGTGCCAATGCCGACGTCGACGCCCTGTGTGGCGTATGGCGCGTGTTGCTCGTGGCGCTCACCGACTTGCCCCAGGGCCTCATGGCGCGCCTAGCCGACATGCATCCGGACGTGCCTTGGTCCTATCGTCCTATCTTCTCGTTCTTGGCGGGGCAGAACCCTGGTTCTATCTTCTCTCTCAGCGCCGCTCGTGCTGACGTTCTCAAGGCCGATCGCGCCGACGATCGGGTGGACGCCGACGAACTGCCGGTCCTCAAGATGCCGAGTCGTGAGGAGATTGAGGCGGACTATGCGCCAGGTGGCCTGGTCAATCGCATGTATCCCACCTACGAGCCGCGTGATGAGCAGATCGCGATGGCGCTCGAGGTCCGCGATGCGCTGGTCACGGGCACTCATCGTGTAATTGAGGCGGGCACAGGCGTCGGCAAATCGATGGCCTATCTGGTGCCTTTTGCCGAGGCAGCGCGCCGTAACAACATCACGGTTGGTATTGCGACCAAATCGAACAATCTTGCCGACCAGCTCATGTACCACGAGCTGCCAAAACTTGCCGAGCAACTGGACGGTGGTCTGTCATTTTGCGCCCTCAAGGGCTATGACCACTATCCGTGCCTGCGCAAGCTTGAGCGCATGAGCCGAGGCCAGGTCGAGATTACCACCAAGCGCGATCCGGCGGACACGCTCACGGCGGTCGCGGTCATTATGGCGTACGTCTGCCAATCAGCCGATGGCGACCTCGACTCGCTCGGCATTCGGTGGCGCAGCGTCAACCGCCCCGACTTTACGACGGCCTCGCGCGAGTGTGCTCGTCGCCTCTGCCCGTTTTTCCCTGATAAATGTTTGGTCCACGGCGCTCGCCGTCGTGCGGCGCATGCCGATGTGGTGGTCACCAACCATTCCCTGCTGTTCCGCAATGTCGCGGCCGAGGGCAGGATTTTACCTCCGATTCGTCATTGGGTAATCGACGAGGCCCATTCCATCGAGCGCGAGGCGCGCCGTCAGTGGGCGCGCGTGGTGTCGGCGGATGAATCGCGCGTTCTGTTTGAGCGCCTGGGTGGCTCGAGCGCCGGCGCGCTAAGCCAGGTTTCCCGTGATTTGGCAACCTCCGAGGGCTCTACGCTCTATCTGGGCCTTACTGCCAAGGCGTCGTCGACGGTTGCGCGCGCGAGCATGGCAATCGCCGACGTGTTCGATGGCGTTCGCGAGCTCGGCCGCCGTGCGCGTGGGGGTTATGACAATGCCAATCTATGGATTGGCCCCGAGCTGCGCGAATCTGACGACTGGCATGATTTCTTACAGTCGGCCTACACTGGCATCGACGCATTGGAACAAGCTGACAAGAGCGTCGACGCGCTGGTGCAGGCCGCCGCCGCCGACAAGCCCGAGGTTGTTGTCGACCTGGGTGATATCTCGCGCCGCCTGCACGAGCTGGTCGAGAACCTCAAACTCATCATTGATGGCACCGATGAACACTACGTGTATTCGCTGCAGGTCAATCGCAGGCTGCGTGCCGGCGGAGAGTCGATGACCGCAGAGCGCATCGACATTGGCGAGGCCTTGGCAACCGAGTGGCTGCCCGAGGTTCACACGGCTATCTTTGCCTCGGCGACCATGACGGTGTCCAAAAGCTTTGAACACTTTAACCATGCGGTCGGCCTCGATCGCATCGGTGCTTCAACATCCTCATCGCTGCACTTGGACTCGAGCTACGACTTCGATTCGAACATGGCTGTAGTCGTTGCGGGCGATATCCCCGATCCGCGCGATCGTGAGAGCTATCTTACGGCGCTCGAGCGCGTGCTGGTCGACGCCCATCTTGCCATGGGCGGATCGGTGCTCACGTTGTTCACCAATCGGCGCGACATGGAAGACCTGTACGCCCGCGTTGAGCCCAAGATGGCCCGTGCGGGTCTGGAGCTCAACTGCCAGCAGCGCAACTCATCTCCTCGTCGCCTGCGCGACCGGTTTATCAATGAGCCGACCTCGTCGCTTTTTGCGCTTAAGGCCTTCTGGGAGGGGTTTGACGCCAGCGGCGAGACGCTGCGTTGCGTCATTATTCCCAAGCTGCCGTTCTCGAGCCCCACGGACCCGCTCTCGTGCGAGCGCAACCTGCGCGAAGACCGCGCTTGGGCGCGCTATTCGCTGCCCGAGGCGGTGCTCGAGGTCAAGCAGGCGGCCGGCCGCCTTATCCGCTCGTCGACCGATTGCGGCGTGCTGATTCTGGCCGACCCGCGCCTGGTGACGAAGGGCTACGGAAAGAAGTTCTTAACGTCGCTGCCTACGAGCTCCTACCAGCGCATCGAATCGGCGCAGATCGGTCACTATCTGCAACTGTGGCGCGCACGTCACGAGCGGCGGCGCTAAAGCGGACAGACGAGGGTTTTTGCCATATCGCACAGACGCTTTGACAGGGCGGGGTCATCCAAGATGCGGATGGCTCCGCCCGCTGCGATTACCTGGCTCAGTAGCCAACGCTCGGAGCCGTAATGCACGGTTACCGTTGCCATGTCTGCCCCGCTGTGCTCGATTAGAGTGATGCCGGCCCAGTCCAGATGCTCCGCCATATCGAATGGCATCAGGAGCTTTGCGCTACGCTGTGTCCGGGCAAGGGAATCGCGGAGGGATGCAACGTCCGGTGCGTGAGGCACGACGGAGTCTTCCGTCAAGGTGAGTCCCTCGATTTTATCCATGCGATAGGTGCGCTGCTCATCGACTGTGATGTCCCAGGCAATCAGGTATGTTTGGTCGCCGTTTGCCGTAATGCGCAAGGGGTCGACCAGACGCTCGCGTGGCCGTGCATCGTCCATCGAGCGATACGAGATACGGCAGCGAACGCCGTCCTGAATGGCGCAGCTCAGCTGCTGCCAGTGCGACCCGTGTTTGACGGTGTCAAAGACGCGCTGGTTATAGCCGAGCTCTTCGGGTAGAAGAGCAAATCGAATCCGAGCCGCCGTCTGCGGCTCGATCCCCAACGATTCAAGCTCGTGGTTGAGCACGGCGCCCTCGGCGGCACTCAGGCGCAGCGGTAGCACACGACCGGCGTCACCGGTGAGGACCACACGCTCGCCGTGGCATTCGCAGATGATGCGCGCGCCCGATTCTCGGTCCGCGAGCGTCGAGACGATCTCGAGAATCTCGTCGAGCGACGCCCCCGTGATGTCAAAGCGACTGCAAATCTCGTTTCGAGTCATGCCGTTCTCGCCGGCGGCGTAGAGGGCCTCCATGATGTCGATGGCGCGCGAGAGCCTCTGCTCGCTGGTGAGTTTACGCACGGGCATGCTCGTGCACCGTCCTTTCGATGAGGTGGTTCCACGCCTGTTTGAGCGATTTGGGGGCCATGGGCCTCATGCCGTCCATGGCGTGGGTCATGCAAAATGAAGCGGCGACTTCAAGGTCGCGCACGTCAACGGTCCAGATCCATCCCGCATCGGTGTGTGCGAGCTTACCTCGCCCGCGCGTGAGACCGTTGATCATATCGATCTGCGTCTGAGGGGCGAATGAGAACGTAGCTGCAACGGGCGGTCGGTCGGCAAAATCGAATTCAAAGAACAGGTAGTCGTTGAGGTTGAAGTCCGCAGGGATGGTGTAGGCCTTCGAAGGACGCCAAGCGCGAACGATACGGTCGCAGCGGAATGTCCTGATGTCGTCGGTGGCATTGTCGAGGCCGCAGAAGTACGCCACGCCCTCGCGCTCGAACATGCCGTAGACGCAGACGGTACGCTCTTTTTGCTCACCGCGTCCGTTCTGATATAAAAATCGCAGCGCGCATCGCTCGGCAAAGGCGCTCCAAACCGCATCGACGGTGGGAGAGCGGCTGATCGTCGCCTCGTCCGCCGTCGTCCTGCCGGTGAGGTAGGCAATCTTGGAGCGAATATCGGCAAGCGGTGCGGCAAAAGTGGATGAGCCGGCCGCTAGTGTCTGGTCGATGGCGTTGAGCAGGATATCGGCGTCGTCTGCGGTAATGAGGCCGCCTGCCGCAAACGTGTGCTCGCGGTCGATTGTCCACGAGCTTTCCTCGGTCTCCTGCGCGCCGGTGGGGCGAACCTCCTTGATTAAGATGCCGCGTTCGAGCAGCTTGTCACGATCGCGTCGAAACTTGCGCTTATCCGAGTCGATATTGCCCGAGCCATATCCCAGGTCAGAATCCAAGACGATCTGCTCGGTCGTCAGCGGTTCGGGGGAGCTATTGAGCACAAAGAAAAGATTGAGGATGCGCTGAGCCGTTTTATCGAAACTGGGCTCCGAATTTCCCTTTTTAATTGTCTCGGTCGTGTCGCTTGCCGTCATAGAGTCCTCGCATGAGAAGGTGGTTTGCTGCCATGATTTTAGTCCGATATGGAGATTAGGCTATATCCTTGTCCGCTCGGGGCGTTAAGATGGCCCGAATTCGGTCGTTTGCGCTCGCTCGGGGTATACTTTCGACTATATACGGTTCTAATGTGCATGCATTGGGCCTATTTGTCGGATTATGGATGTGGAGCGCACATGGCGAACACCCAGAACTATATTAACCACCTGCTGCAGAACACCGGCATTACGCCGGCATGCAGCGAAGAAGAGCGCTTGGCTGCCGAAGATATCGCTCAGATCTTCCGCAACCACGGCTTTGACCCCGAGGTTCAGGAGTTCAATGCCCCGGCGCCCAGTAGGTTGGCATTTGCCGTTACCGGTATTCTTGCGTTTGCCGGCGCCCTGCTGATGGGCATCGGCGGCGGTATCGGCTTGGTCGGCACCTTGCTGGCCATTGTCGGCGCCGTTCTTTACGTGCTCGAGCGCACGGGCCACCCCGTGGTTTCGCGCCTGGGCAAGACGGGCGTGAGCCAAAATGTCATCGCCTACCACAAGGCCTCGGGCCCGCTCGCGTCCCCGCGTAACCGCCCGGTGGTCGTTGTCGCACACTACGACTCTCCCCGTGCTGAGCTGCTCGCCCGCGAGCCTTATGCTTCGTATCGTGCGCTCATCGCCAAGCTGTTGCCCGTTGCCACGGTTGCCCCCGCTGCCGTTGCCATCCTGCGTATTCTGCCGCTCCCCGGCGCGCTCAAGGTTCTGCTGTGGATTGTCGCGATCCTCGCTTCCCTCGTTGCACTCGCCAACGCGGTAAACATCATCTCTAACCGCCACATTCTTACCTATACGTCTGGCGCGGTGTGCAACAAGTCTTCTGTCGCCGCTATGCTCGGCGTTATGGACAACGTTGCTCCCTTCCAGGGCGAAAACGAGTTTCCCGACGATGTTCCGTTCGATACCTATTTTGGGGAGCAGAAGCGTCGTGCCGAGGAAATGGCGCGCGCAGCGGCGGAATATGCCGCGGCCCAGCAGCAAAACGACTACGGCAACACCATCGAGTATGAAGAGCCTACCTACGCCGAGGACGAATTCGGTCAGCCGATTGCTCCCGACGCTCAGACCGAGCCCGAACAGGGTGAGGCTTTCGACGAGCAAATCGAGGGCTTTGAGGGTGCGTCTGCCGACGAGACGCTGATCGGCGCTATCGTGCCTGAGGATCAGAATCAGGCTGCCCAGGCTGAAGAGTTCAATGACGAGGTTTCCGCTGCCGAGTCGGCGGAGGAGCCTGTCGCGGCCGAGCCCGAGCCCAAGCTCTATCGCAATGCCGCCGGCAACATCCGCTTTGGTTCGGATGCCATCCGTGCGCTCGGAATGCTCCCCGAGTCCTGCACGCTCGATTACGAGGAGGGCGAGGAGCCGACGTTTGAGCCCGAGCCTGCCCCCGTCGTGACTGCGCCTGCGCCCGCTGTCACCGTGGATGATGAGTCTGCCGCGGTTGCCGTTGCCGTTGCCGAGCCCGAGGCGGTGTCCGCGATCGATCCCGCGGCAGGACTGGACATTTTGGCTCCCGCCGCGCCGGCGCAAGACGTTGCGGACGAGTCTGACGACGATTACGTTGAACAGCCGAGGCGCGTGTCTTACGAGAGCGATACTGATTTCTCGGCCGAGATTCCCGCGGCAACGCCCCATGCCGACATTGCATCCGCGTTCTCGTCGATTGGCGCCAGCGCTTCCAACTTCTTTAAGGGTGCGCTTGCAAAGGGCAGGAAATTTGTCGACGATTTCGAGGAGAAGCGCGCTGCCGCACGCGAGACTGCCGAGCAGGAGGCTATCGCTCAGCAGCAGGCAGCCGAGGCGGCACGTGAGCACGCGGCGCAAGAGTTCGAGCAGAACGAGGCTATGCAGTCCGCGCCCGTCGACGCCGCCGAAGCTACAACGTCCTTTGAGTCCCAGCAACCGGCGTCCGCGGATGTTGTTGAGGCGACGACGTCTTTCGAGGCTCAGGAGCACGTCGATAGCACCATGTCGTTTGATGCCGCGCAGTTCGATTCCACGATAACGTTTGAAAAGCAGGGCACCGCGATTGCCGAGCCCCTTCCTGTTTCCGATGAGCAGGGCGACGCGGCAGACGATGACGAGCCTATTGATGCTGCCGAAATCCAAGATGTCGCCGAGGACGAGTCCGTTGAGGCCAGCTCTGACGAAGAGCAATACGCGGCAGCCGATCAAGGTGATTCGACCGAGGTCGAGCAGGAGGAAGTGCCTGCGGTTTCCGAGACTCCCGAGACGGATGAGTCGAGGCCTTACTCCACGCAGATTTTCACCATGCCGACCCCGAGTGGTTCCGGTGCCACGGTTGCCAATGTCGCTCCCACTCAGGACGAAACGGTCGATTCCCTTATGGCCCAGATTTCCTCCCAGGCATCGCCGCGTCCGCAGATGAATGTTCCCGATCCGGCGTCGGCACCGTCGCCTGCACCTTCCTCGTCTCCGCTGGCTTCGGTCCCCGATCCGTCGCTGCCGTCCATGAAGCAGGCAAACGTTGCGTCTCGCACGTCGCTGTTCGACCTTCCCGATCCCTCTGCCCAGGTCAACGACCCCTTTGCTACTGCCCACGGTCCCGAACCCACATCGGCACCCGTTGCGCCTTCTATGCCCGTTGCGTCGGGCGCGCAGCCGATCGAGACCATTTCGGCTCCCGCCCCGGCGGCACCCAAGTCTCGCAAACGCGGCCTGGGTGGCCTGTTCGGTCGTAAAAGGAAAAACGAGCAGGACAGCATGAGTGATTGGCTGGGCGTCGAAGACGATTACGATGCCAAGAAGTCCGGTCGCGGTATCGGTTCGTGGGATAACTTCGAGGACGATAACGATGGCTGGAAGGGCGGCGCTACGTCTTCCGATGGCGCTTCTTCCGAAGATATGCTCTCGGCTGTCGCCTCTATGGGCGATGATGAGCTGCTCGGTCACGATATCTGGTTTGTGGCAACGGGCGCCTCGGATTGTGATGGCGCCGGCATGAAGGCCTTCTTGGCTTCGCATCGCGATAAGCTCCGCGGCGTATTCTTCATCAATCTTGAATCCGTCGGCGCCGGTAGGCTTTCGGTGGTGACGGTCGAGGGCGAACAGCAGCTGCTCAAGGGCGATCGCCGCATCATGAACCTGGTCAGCAAGGTGTGCAAGTCGTTCCATGTCGATTGTGGCGCGCTCGAGATGCCCTATGCCAAGACCGATGCCTATGCCGCGCTCGAGGCGAGCCGCCGAGCCCTCACCATCGCCGGCGTGGACGGCACGCGTCTGGCTTGCGCTCGTACCGAGGACGACCTGCCCCACAATGTCAACCCGACGAACATTGCCACGGTATCCGAGGTCGTGACCGAGGTTATCCGCCGTTCGTAGACGGAGCTCTAAGGAGTCAACGTGTTTTCGTATATTAAGCGCCATTGGCCTGTCTACGTGATTTTGACCTTGATTGCCATTGCGTTAGGATTTGGGGCTGCCTACATCGTGGGTGCAAAGGGCTCGACCCCCGCCTCCGCAATCAGCGAAGAGGTGGAGCAAGAACAGAGTACGGGTGCCGATGGGATTCCTGAGTCCGAGCAGGCAATCGTTGATGGTGGATCTTCGTCTGCAGAGTAGATACGGCGATTTACATGATTGAAAGCGGGCGAGCCAGGGGACTGGCTCCCCCGCTTTTTCATCGCGCTAGCGCTTCTTTGGGGTCGACCTAAGGCGAGCGAACCATAGGGCTGCGGCACCCGAGGTCAGGAGCGCGGTGATGCAAGCGGCGATGGGAACTGATCCTGTTGCCGGTAGGTCCTGCAGTAGGGTACAGCGTTGAATGACACGGTCCTCGTCATGTGACTCAAGTTTATCGCCGCCGCCGTTGCGGCAAAGATCGACGCGTGCGCTGTTGGTGAGTGCGGTTTGGGGCGTATAAGCCGACGTCGCCTGCATGTGCACGATTGCGCCCCGAGCGTCTGTGCCAAGGATTGCTTTGGCATCGTCAAGGTCGTCGTGCTCATCTTTGAGATCATCGCGGGTCCAAGAATCCGCATCGCTTCGAGTCGTAAAGTCGGCGGCTACCGCACCGTATTCAATTCGAATGCCCGTTACGACGGTATTGGGTGTAAGGTCGAGCTCTTCCGCCTCGAGTGTGGTGGATTCCGTGGTCGAGACATCCGCCTTCCAGAGGCGCCAGCCGTCGTAATCGACGAGGCGACAGTCCTCACCAAGGCTCTCTTTTACTTCGTCGGACTCAAGCCAAGGATTTTCGTGTCCATCGTCAAGCGTCGCGTTCGCCGGTTCATCGACGTCTGTCGAGTCCAACGGCGTCGTGCGATACCACACGTTGCACAGACCGTTGAGGTCGCCGATGGCGACGGGGGTTTCGATTGAGACGAATCTCGCCGTATCGTCCTCGGCACACTCAAGATCATCGGTAATTGTGAACTCATCAACCCAGGTAGTTGAATCGTTTCGAGCGTCGATGGTATAGGAGAAAAGCCCATCCGTATTGGTTTGCATCGCGGCACGGTTTTTACCATCGCCGTTAGCCAACAGGCCCTTTTCGATAGGTTGGACAAGTTCCTGACGCTTGTCGACCTGCCCCTTGATCTCGATGGGCGCATCCTTCATCGCGACGGATTGGACTTCTCCCGTATCCTTTATTTCAAACGTTATCTCCTCGGCAAGGTCATAGGTCCGCGGAGACATCATTTCGCGCAACGAGTAGGTGCCGGGTGCAAGATGTTCGACGCGGTGCGGCTTGTCGGATGAGGTCCAGGAGTCTATTTCGGTTTTATCGGGACCATATAAGGTGAGCTGTGCGCCTTCCACTTCCTGCTCACCGCTTGCATCGACCTTGGAGATATCAACCTTGGTGTAATCGTCGGATACGTTAAGCCGTGCTTCTACAACGGGTGTTTTCTGGTCGGCATAAGTAAGGTCGACAATATGGGTTGTCTGATCGAGCAAGAAGCCTGCCGGCGCTTGAGTCTCGACAACCTCGTAGCGTGCGGTGCCAGATCCCAGTGGGAGGTTGTCCGCGCGTGCTTCTCCAGTTTCATCCGTCGTGACGGTCGCGACGGTCTCACCGTCGAGCGCGGCAATGCTACCGTCGGGGCGCACGATATCACCCGAGGCACGGATCTCAAAGACGGCGCCCGCGAGGCTGCTGCCGTCTATGGCATCGGTTTTAACGATCCTGATGTTTCCGGTCGCGGCGTGGTCATAATACGAGGCGATTGCAACGGGCGTTAGGTTCATGTCGGCGGGTATGTTTACCTCGATCTCTTCGCCGACAAGATAGGGCTCTTTGGCCGAGGTTTCGCGTACATAATAGGTGCCCGGCATGAGCGATTCGGGCAGTGTGACGGTGCCGGTCGCGTCAGTCGTAAAGGTGTCCATTACGTTATGTGCTGGATACCAGCAAGTTTGTGAGACAGGTTCGTGATTGCTGTCGAGGAGTTGGAAGGTGAATCCGGCTAGGGGAACAGAAGCGCCTGTTTGGGCATCGCGTTTTACAATCTGGAGATGCGTCGACAGCGCGTGGTTGTCCACAATATATTGAAGCTCGGCCCCGTCGGAAATCTGATTGGCCCCGACGGTCCATTCCCCTGCACGTTTAAAACCCTCGGGGACGGTTTCCGGAACCTCGCGAATCGTGTAGCCGGCACGGTCGTATGGGACAGCTCCGTGGACACCGGCGGGTCGCTTGCCTGTGCCGAACCATGCTTCGGGCTGATCTTTGGTGGAGGCAAAGCCATAGATGTTTGTGGTCAGTGTGCCAACAACCTGCTGAGAGCTGTTGCTGACAACCTCAAAGACAACACCACCCGCCGGCTGCTCCAGGCCGGATTGGTCGCTATTGCCGTAATCCTTGAATTTGGAAATCTCAAGGTCAAACGCAATGGGGATATCGGAAATGCGGGATTCGATCTCGACCACGCCTGAATCGCCGAGCTGGTCGGCTCCAACGGTATAGGTCCAGCTGTCGTTGGATGGCAGGTAGCCCTCGGGGGCTTTTGATTCGTAGATGGTAAAGGTTCCTAAGGGGACATCGGCGAGGGTGGCCCGACCGCTTTCGTCGGTCGTGAGGATTTGTGCCCATCCAGGGGTTGATTGCGACACACACGTGAACTCTGCTCCTGCGAGTGAAGATCCCACCTGGGGGCCGGCATTCGTCGCGGCATCGAGTTTTACGATACGCAGGTTGATGGTGCCGGGCTGTTCATCAATGGCGACCCGCCCGCCGTCATTCCCCGTGGTAAAGGCAATACGATCACGACGGGGGACATAGCCGGCCGGCGCCTTCGTTTCAACTAGGTAGTATGCCGTGTTGGGCAGAAGTGTTGCTTGCGCTCGACCGTTGCTGTCCATCTTGATGGTGCCGACACGCGCGCCGCTGGCGCTCTCAAAAATATCGAATGTTGCCCCGGTAAACTGATAGGTATTGTTTCCGCTGGTAATAACGGTGTTAGCAGACTGCTTTTGGAAGGAAACAGAGACCGCCGGCAGTACATAGAGCATGTCTTGACGTTTGCTGCCGCCCGATACGGCCCCTAGATAGCGTCGCGCGCGGTGCGGAGCGGCTTTGATGCTTCCTGATTTTGCGCTGTCGTGGAGCCACCGCGCAGCCGCCACGACTTCATTGTCGGCGGTAAAGTGTCCGCTCTTGGTTTTACCCTGAGCGGTCGTGTAGGAGTAGGTGCCGTCGACATGGGTAGTGCCGTTGAGCATCCATACGGCAAGCTGGGTGGCGGCGCGGGCGCGATCGGGTGAAAGATGGTAACCGCCAAACGACGTGGTGGTGGGATATCCGTGACAAACGATTGCCGCGAACTCGTCGTCGAGCCACACCCAGCCTTGATCAAAGTTGAGCCATGGGCCACCCGGTTTGGTGGGGCCGGGGCGCTCCTGGTTCATGCAGTAGGCAATCGAGGTGTCTTGAGCTTCATACTTGCCGATGAAGAAGGGTCCACAATCATCGCTAATAGTGCGGAAGCCGAGCTGGTCGTAGCCATCGACGGCAAATGCGGCTCCCGGTGCCAGGCAGCCGAAAAGCAGGAAGAGGAGCAGGAGCAGCGGACCTGTTGCGATTGCGCTGTGGACAGAGTGCGTGGGTGCGTTGGACATGGCTGCTCCTTATCCCTCGTGCGTCGCACGGGGAGGCTGCGACGCGTAGGACGAGGCTACCCCCGAGGTTCATGCGGGTAAGTACCGGAGCCTGACCAAAAGCTTGCCCAATTCCTGACAAATCTGAGCTCAAATACAACAATCAAGCAAAAGCGCAGGTAGAAGATAAGGGGAACAGGAAGCCAAAGGTCCTCGTCTCCACAATTGACGCGATTTTCAAACGAATCTCCACAGCTAAAACAAGCACCACCACCCTTGTATCGAACAAGACAACCGCGTTATACTAGCCAACACACAAGCGGGCATCGCCAAGTGGTAAGGCATCAGCTTCCCAAGCTGACACTCGCGGGTTCGAGTCCCGTTGCCCGCTCCAGTAAAAAGCACAAGCACGGCAGCGTTACGTTGCCGTGCTTTTTACTACCAAGCGCCGGGACTCGAACCCGCCAGGGTGCGAGCGTTAAGCAAACGCGAAGCGTTTGTAGCGAGCAGGCGAAGGCGCCGACAGGCGCCTGAAGCCGGTGCGTATTTGCGAAGCAAATACGCGGATGTCCCGTTGCCCGCTCCATCGAGTACGGGGGACCTCGGGAACGTCGGGTCCAACCCGCTGTGCCCGTGCGTGTGCGCGGACCGGGTCTGCCGACCGCAGCCGGTGCGTATTTGCGAAGCAAATGCGCGGACGTCCCGTTGCCCGCTCCAATTCCAAAATGTTAGGTTAATGCCTGCTGCCCATACTTGCACCTGCGCACGGTACAATGGTTGGGTTACGACCAACGTGCCAATAACCAAAAAGGAGCCGCTATGATCGATCGCTATACCCGCCCGGAGATGGGACACATCTTCTCCCTCGAGAACAAGTACGCCATTTGGCAGGAGATCGAGGTCTTGGCCTGCGAGGCCCAGGCGGAGCTCGGCAAGATCGGTATTTCCAGAGACGAGGCCCAGTGGATCCGCGACCATGCCAACTTTGAGAAGGCGAAGGTCGATGAGATCGAGGAAGTCACGCGCCACGACGTCATTGCCTTCCTGACCAACATGAAGGAATACATCGATGCCGATGTTCCCGAGGACGACCCCAAGCCCAGCCGCTGGGTTCACTATGGCATGACCAGCTCCGATCTGGGCGACACGGCCCTGTGCTACCAGCTCACCCAGGCCTGCGACCTGATCATCGAGGACGTCAAAAAACTCGGCGAGATCTGCAAGCGTCGCGCCTTTGAGGAGCGCAACACGCTCTGCGCCGGCCGTACTCATGGCATCCATGCCGAGCCGATGACCTTTGGCATGAAGTTTGGCTCTTGGGCCTGGGAGCTCAAGCGCGATCTGGACCGTCTTGAGGATGCCCGCAAGAACGTTGCCTTTGGTGCCATCTCGGGCGCTGTCGGCACGTACAGCTCCATCGAGCCGTTTGTCGAGGAGTACGTCTGCGAGCACCTGGGCCTGGTTCACGACCCGCTGTCCACGCAGGTTATCAGCCGCGACCATCACGCCTATCTCGCCGGCGTTCTCGCCACCACCGCAGCCACCTGCGAGCGCATCGCGACCGAGGTCCGCAATCTGCAGAAGACTGATACGCTCGAGGCCGAGGAGCCGTTCCGTAAGGGCCAAAAGGGCAGCTCCGCCATGCCGCACAAGCGCAATCCCATCACCATGGAGAAGGTCTGCGGTCTGTCGCGCGTCGTGAAGTCCAACGCCCAGGTCGCCTTCGATAACGTCGCCCTGTGGCACGAGCGTGACATTTCGCACTCCTCTGCCGAGCGTGTCGCCCAGGCCGATAGCTTCATCGCACTCGACCACATGTTCCAGTGCCTCATCCGCGTTATCGACGGCCTGCAGCTGTACCCTGCCCGCATGATGGCCAACCTCAATAAGACCCGCGGCCTCATCTTCTCCTCCAAGGTGCTGCTCGCCCTCGTCGATACGGGCATCACCCGCGAGGACGCGTACGCCATTGTGCAGGAGAACGCCATGGCAACCTGGTACGAGGTACAGGATTGTGTCTCCGGCCCCACCTTTAAGGAGCGTCTCGAGGCCGACCCGCGCTGCACCGTCAGCCAGGAGAAGCTCGACGAGATCTTTGATCCATGGGACTTCCTCACCCGTATCGACACGGTCTTTGATCGTCTGGAGCAGCTGAGCTTCGAGTAGGTTCGGGCATAACGTTAGCTTTTTAGGGCGCTTTGCTGGTAATGTGTGTTGCCGGCAAAGCGCCTCGTTGCATTTAGGGAAAGACGGGGATAATAGTCGTCTCGAATAACATTCTGAGAGGGGATCGCATGATTTCGTTTGATTACAAGCCTCAGGGCGTGTGTGCTCGCAATATTCACCTTGACCTTTCCGATGACGGCAACAAGGTGATAGGCGTTGAGTTTACCGGTGGCTGCGACGGCAATCTCAAGGCAATCTCCAAGCTGGTCGAGGGCGCTCCTGCCGATCGCGTAATCGAGGTTCTCGCCGGTAATACCTGCGGTATGAAAAAGACCTCCTGCGCCGACCAGCTTACGCGCGCCATCGAGGCCGCTCGCGCCGAGATCGCCTAATGGGTATCGCCGATCACATCAAGAACGGAATATCGCGTCGCGGCTTTGTACTCGGTGGGGCTGCCGCGGGCGCTGCCACGATGCTTGCCGGATGCTCGAAAAAAACGGGTACCAGTGATGATGCCGCCGGCGAGCCGCAGGTTATCAAGGACGATTCCAAAATTATCTCGATTACGGATGAGTATGAGGCTGTCGACATCGATCTTGAGCCGGCGGCGTCGTGGACGCTGCCTCTGGGTACGCTGCTGTACTACTGCGACGGCGATTACGCCGCGGCGATGATGGCGCCCGCATCGGCATTGCACGCCAACACGCTCGGTGTGCTCAACCTGGGCGATGGCTCGCTTACCACATTAATCGAGGATCCTGTCGAGGGCACGGGATATGCATTCTACGATGTCCGCGCCGGCGACGGCGTATTCGCGTGGGTTGAGATGAACTTTGCCAATTCATCGTGGAAGCTCTACGCTCAAAATCTGTCGGGCGCTTCGCTCTCTGGCGATGTGGTTGAGCTCGATCGAGGTGGCAAGGACTATGATCCGCCCCTGTTTACGGCGTTCGGGTCATCAGTCATCTGGTATAAAATGCCTTCGGCAGGCGGCAATAAAACGAGTAGTGATTCGTTTTGCTATCGTCGCTCACTTGATGAATCCAAGGCCGAGACAATTTGGAAATCGACGGGCCGCTTTGCATCGGCCCCGCGCGCGAGCGACGGCATTTTGACCATCTCGCCGCGTGTCCGCAACGACGAGGGCGTCTACTACGGCATAACGGCAATCGATCTGACCGACGGCAACAACACCAAGCGTGCCCAGCTAGTCCTTCCCTCGTCAGTCTCGCCTTTCGAGGCCGTGTATATGGGCGATACCTTCGTGTTTTCTATCGAGGCGGCCTATAGCGGCGTGGGCAGCCTGGGCAATATGGGCACGTATATCGGTAATGAGGGAGGGCCGTACCTCTTTCTGTCACGCGAGCCGCTCGCATGTGCGGCTGGCAAGAAGAATAAATACCTTGTTAAGGTACAGGCGTCGCATTTCCTGATCGACACCTCTGCCAAGACCTATGGCTCGCTGCTGTCGCCCGACCGCGCTTTGGAGTATGGCGATTATCCAGCTACGGCGGGAAAATCGGACTCATTCCTTACGTACGCCACGGTGCGCAACAGCCAGGGTATACCAGAGACGGTCACTGCACGCCTATTCTCTCTTTAAGCTTAGAGGGGTTAAAAAGGCGCCAACAGGGGAATAAACGCGTTGTAATTGTGAGTACCGCCCGCCGAGCTGCCGCGTCATAGCGGCATCCGGCGGGCTCAGGTGCGTTAAAATGGGCTTGTTCTTAGCTAATTGAGACAGGGGGGCCGTGTTATGGCTTCAGATGCAAAAAAGATTCTGCTGGTCGAGGATGAGAAGGCAATCCGTGACGCCGTCGCTGCCTATCTCGAGCGCGAAGGCTACTGGGTTGTGGGCGTCGGCGACGGCCAGTCCGCGATCGAGGAGTTCGAGAAGCATCAGTTCGACCTGGTCGTGCTCGACCTTATGCTCCCCAAGATTCCCGGCGAGCGCGTTTGCCGCACCATTCGCGATACCTCGGATGTCCCCATCATCATGCTGACGGCTAAGGGCGAGATCGAGGACCGTATTATCGGTCTTGAGCTCGGCGCCGACGACTATCTGATTAAGCCGTTCTCGCCGCGCGAGCTCGTCGCCCGCGTTCGCGCTCTGTTCCGCCGTGCCCATCAGGCCGACGAGCCCGCCGTCGAGGTACTCGACTTCGGCGATCTGGTCATCGATATCTCGGGCCACAAGATCTTGGTCGAGGGCAAGGAAGTCGATCTGACGGCTTCCGAGTTCAAGCTGCTCACCACGCTTGCCCGCCATCCCGGCCGTGTGTATAACCGCATGGAGCTGGTCGAGAAAGTGCTCGGGTATGACTTTGAGGGCTATGAGCGCACCATCGATAGCCACGTGAAGAATCTTCGCGCCAAGCTGGGCGATGATCCCAAGAAGCCCAAGTGGCTCTACACCGTCCATGGTGTCGGCTATCGCTTCGAGGCTCCGGCCAAGACCGATAAGTCGGACGAGAAATAGGGAAATCACATATGACACCTGCGCGCTTTGAAATCGGACAAAAGCACAAGCAGGAGAGCGAGGCGGGTTCCAAGGCTAGTTGGAACACGCCTCGTTCCGATTCACGGCCAACGATGAGCTATCCCTCGCGCATGGCACTTGCTTTTGCTCTGACATCGCTCATGACGGTATTGGTGCTGGTGGGCGTTGTCTCTGTTGTGTGGGGCACGGTCTTTTCGGATTACACACGCTCCAATATCGTCGAAATCGCAAATTCCGCTGCCGAGAAGTTGGCGACCTCATATGAGGAAAACGGCTCTTGGACCGCGGGAGAACTGCGCACGGTCGCAACGTCGAGTTTGGTTTCCGACGATCTGGGCATGCAGGTCGTCAATAAAAAGGGTGTGATCGTTTATGACGATTCCTGGCCCTCGGCAAGCGCCACCGCCGATGTACGCGAAAACCAGGCTACGACCGACGACACGAGCGGCAAGAGGGCATCGCATAGCCCGGTCTCGTCTGCTCCAACCGACTCCGATAGCGTTGCTAACGTCGAGATTGTAACGTCTTCCGGCGAGCATGTCGGACAGGTAAAGCTGTGGGCCATCGGCTCCGACGCTCTGCTCACCAAGGCGGACTCTGCGTTTAGGGAGAAGACCTTTAACGCCATGGCCCTCGCCGCGGTTGTTGCAATCTGCATTTCGGTCGTTATCGGATCGCTCGTGTCGCGCATGCTCACCAAACCGATTCATCGCATCACCAGTACCGCAAAGCAAATCCGTGACGGCGACCTGTCGGCTCGCACGGGGCTGCGCGGTGATGACGAGATCGATCAGCTGGGTGAGACCTTCGATGAGATGGCCACCTCGCTCGAGAAGGATATGAAACACGAGAAGCGCCTGACCTCAGACGTTGCACACGAGCTTCGCACGCCGCTTATGGCCATGCTCGCAACGGTCGAGGCCATGCAAGACGGCGTGTATCCCACCGACGATGAGCATTTGGAGACCGTTGCTTCCGAGACGCGTCGCCTGGCTCGTCTGGTGCAGCAGATGCTCGACCTATCGCGTATGGAAAACAGCACGGCTCCGCTCAATCTAGAACCGGTGGACATGGTTCCGTTCGTGCGATCGATTGTGAACGGCCAGGAGCGTCTGTTTGCCGACCGTGACCTTCGTCTTCGCTTTGCAGATGAAACCCAAGGGCACGACGATGTCGTCGAGGCCGATCCCGACATGATCACGCAATGTGTTATCAACCTCATGAGCAACGCCATGCGCTACACCCCCGAGGGCGGTTGGGTCGTGGTGTCGGTGCTCAGTGACCGCAGGCACGTCAGCATTGCCGTTTCTGATACCGGTATCGGTATTGCCAAGGACGATCTGTCGCGCATTTTTGGGCGGTTTTGGCGCGCCGATGCCAGCCGCGCCCGCGAAGCTGGCGGCCTGGGCGTCGGCCTCGCCGTGACCAAGCAGATCGTCGAGCGTCACCATGGCTACATATCCGTGGAGTCGGAGCTTGGAAAGGGTACGACTTTTACAATTCATCTGCCCCGCGAGCACACGGCGGACGCGGCATCTACTACAATGGAGCACTAGCTTTTCGCTATTCGGTGAAGGAGGGGCCGCGTCCCTGCCGCTCCGAGTTTGCGAAAACATGCGGGAAAGAACCCGCATTTCTGTCGTATTTAGGTAAGGAGTGACTCACGTGACAACGATGGAGCGTCGTCCGGATTCCCGTGGCAAGGTTCGTGATATTTACGATGCCGGTGAAAACCTGCTGATGGTCGCCACCGACCGCATTTCTGCGTTCGACTTCATTCTTCCCGACGAGATTCCGTTTAAGGGAGAGGTGCTCAATCGCATCTCGGCATTCTGGTTCGATAAGTTTGCCGACATCGTCCCCAACCATCTCGTTTCCATCGACCCGGCGGATTTCCCCGAGGAGTTTGCTGAGTATCGTGACTACCTCGCTGGCCGCGCCATGCTGGTTAAGAAGGCCCAGACGATTCCTATCGAGTGTATCGTCCGCGGCTATCTGACCGGTTCGGGCAAGAAGACCTACGACGAGAACGGCACCGTCTGCGGCATCCAGCTGCCTGAGAGCCTGACCGAGGCTTCCAAGCTTCCCGAGCCGTTGTTCACGCCGTCCACGAAGGCCGAGATCGGTGACCACGACGAGAACATCTCGTTCGAGCGTTGCTGCGAGATCGTGGGCGAGGACATCGCCACGCAGATTCGTGACCTTTCCCTCAAGATCTACAAGGCCGCTGCCGAGTACGCCGCGACCCGTGGCATCATCATTGCCGACACCAAGTTCGAGTTTGGTGTCATCGATGGCAAGGTCACGCTGATCGACGAGTGCCTCACGCCCGACTCCAGCCGTTTCTGGCCTGCTGCCAGCTACGAGGAGGGCAAGATCCAGCCTAGCTACGACAAGCAATTCGTCCGCAATTGGCTCAAGGCCAACTGGGATATGACGGGGGAGACCCCGCACCTGCCCGCCGAGGTCATCGATGGCACGTCCGAGCGCTATCGCGAGGCCTTCCAGATCATCACGGGCTCCCAGTTCACAAGCATGAAGGAGAACGCATAAGTGAGTACCCGTAGCGCCACGAACAAGCGCACGCAATCCCACGAAGTTACCGGGGTTGCGCGCAAGTCTGCCGCATCTGCTAAGCCCGCCCGCCAAGCAGCGAGCTCCGTTCGCGTCGTGCCGGCTTCGTCTAAGGCACGCCGCAAAGAGCTCGAGAAGGGCGAGAACCTCGAGGGCCTCTCTAAAGAGGAGAAGCGCGCCCGCAAGGCTAAGCAGCGCGCCAAGGAGGACCGCATCTATACGGTGTCGAATATCCTCCTCAAGCAGGACGAGGACTACACCAAGCGCCGTCGCATCTGGTGGATTGTGCTCGCCATTGGCATGGTGCTCGTCGTGGCAATTTGGGCCTCGCTGTACTTCGCTCCCGCTGGCATGGTGTCCAGCCCTGTCCAGATGGTCGGCATCGTTTTGTCCTATGTCATCATCCTAGGTGACTTTATCTACGACTTCGCTCGTATTCGTCCCTTGCGCAACATGTACCGCGCGCAGGCCGAGGGCATGTCCGAGAACAAGCTCAACGCTCTTATCGAGCGCGCAGCTGCCGAGGAGGACAAGAAGGACTCCAAGAAGAAGTAGCGTTTGCATACATACTTATCGCTAAGATATAAGGCGCGTCGTTTTTGCGGCGCGCCTTTTTACTGTTCTATAGATAGATGGAGTGGCACATGATTCGAGCTGCCCTGACGGTCGAAGAGGCCCTGGAGGGTATGAAGTCCCTGGAGCCCAAGATTAAAAACTATGCGCGCCTGGTTGTCCGCAAGGGCGTAAACGTTAAGCCCGGCCAGGAAGTCGTCGTTCAGTCTCCGGTTGAGTGCGTGCCGTTTGCGCGCGTGGTGGTCGCGGAGGCCTATGCTGCCGGCGCCGGCCACGTGACGGTCATCTGGGCCGATGATGCCGTGACGAGGCTCACGTACGAGCATGTCGAGAAAAGCTATTTTGAGCAGACGCCCGAGTGGAAGCGCCTGCAGCTGGATTCCCTGGCCCAGGACGGTGCCTGCTTTATCTTTATCGAGGGTGCGGACCCCGCCGCCCTTAAGGGCATCGATCCCGCTAAGCCCGCTGCAGCTTCTAAGGCAAAGAACACGCAGTGCAAAGTTTTCCGCCGTGGACTGGATTACAACATCAATCCGTGGTGCATCGCCGGCGCTCCGGTCGTGGCTTGGGCGCGCGAGGTGTTCCCGGGAGACGCCGATGAGGTTGCAATCTATAAGCTGTGGAATGCGATTCTGCACACCGCGCGCGCCGATGGCCAGGACCCAGAGAGCGACTGGGAGCTCCATGACGCCGCATTCGAAAAGAACCTGCGTTTCCTGAACGGCAATCGTTTCGACTGCCTGCATTACACCGCGGCAAATGGAACCGATCTGACGATTGGCATGACGAAGGGTCACGAGTGGGCCGGCGGCAAGGGCAAGACGCCCGATGGGCACCCCTTCTTCCCCAACATTCCCACCGAGGAAGTCTTCACTTCGCCCGATCGCATGCGCGCCGACGGTATCGTGTACTCGGCCATGCCGCTCATCCACCACGGCAATAAAGTCGACGATTTTTGGATTAAGTTCGAGGGCGGCCGCGTGGTGGACTACGACGCCCGCGTGGGCAAGGCAACGCTCGCAAGTATCATCGATACTGACGAGGGCGCTGCTCACCTGGGAGAGGTCGCGCTCATTTCCAAGAACACGCCGATCCGCGAAAGTGGTGTTCTGTTCTACGATACGCTCTATGACGAGAACGCTAGCTGCCATCTCGCGCTAGGTGTCGGTTTCCCCGAATGCATCGAGGGTGGGTACGACATGTCCAAGGAGGAGCTCCTGGAGCATGGTGTTAACGTCTCGAGCACGCACGTCGATTTTATGATCGGCACGGACGACATCGATATTACGGGCATTACGCCTGATGGACGTGAAGTTGTGATTTTCCAGAACGGCCAATGGAGTTGGGAATAGTCCCAGACCGTGGTACAATGCCACCCGCGGGCCGTTAGCTCAGCTGGCAGAGCAGGGGACTTTTAATCCCAAGGTCCAGGGTTCGAACCCCTGACGGCCCACCCAAAGATTGTTGAGACGGTCAACTTCGGTTGGCCGTCTTTTTTGTTGCCGGTGCACGGGTTCGAACCCGTCGGGGCGCGGAGCTGAGTAAACGCGTGAGCGTTTGCCAGCGCAGCGCGCAAGGCGCGAAAGCGCCGCAGCGGCCGCCTGCGAAGCAGGCTGAACCCCTGACGGCCCACCATAGAATAGAAAAGCGACTGGCGGATGCCGGCCGCTTTTTTGTTGCCGGTGCAAGGGTTCGAACCCGTATCTATCTATATATAAGAACGCTTGGCGAACAAAACCTGCCTTTTACCGACGGGAAACAAATAGCTGATGCTTTTGGAGTAAAGTGGCGCACCAGAGATGACCGATGCCTTAACACCTATAAACCAGCTGGTCATCGCCAATATCAGAAGCTGCTGCTTCGAATACGGCCTCAGTGAAGCAACTGAGGGTTCTATTCATTTGTGAACAAAATATGGAGTGCGTGATTCCCGCCCGCGGGGCCCCTCCGGTCTGGCAATATATCTCCTTGCCGCGCGGCCCGGTCGAACCGGGAACC
>UQIN01000023.1 GCA_900541035.1 uncultured Collinsella sp.
GGGCCAGCCCGTGGGAGGCCAGGGCGCCGCTGACCGGTGGACGGCACCGAGCCGTGCGCTTGAACTGAGAAGGGGGAGGCCTCGCGGCCTCCCCCTTTTTTGCGTTTACGGGCTTTTGTCTCACATAGTAGCTGTGTTTTATAACCCTCGTTTGTCGCATCTTCTGCGAACGGGCTACAATAACTTAGTCTGTGCGATATGGAGGTGAACATGGCTGAAGCTGGTATCGGCGTTGATATCGTCGAGATTTCCCGCATGAAATCAATTCTTGAAAAGACGCCGTCGTTTGCTCGGCGTGTGTTTACCGAAGAAGAGCGTGCGTATTGCGATGCATCATCGCGTCCCGCTGCTCACTATGCGAGCCGCTTTGCTTCGCGCGAGGCGGTACTTAAAGCTCTCGGCACGGGTTTTAGTCAAGGCGTGGGTCGCAAGGATGTTTCGGTTACGCGTGATAAACTCGGCAAACCGAAGGCGCTGCTTTCGGGCCGTGCTCTCGAGATCGCTCAAGAACTGGGTGTTGTTGAGGTCGCTCTTTCCATTACGCTTACAGGAGACTTGGCCGTTGCGAATGCCATCGCGATTACCGAAGATGCTCGGCCTAAGCCAAAAGAGGAAAAGGTGAACACCAAGAAACGCGTAGCGCAGACATTTAAAGAGGCTCGCTCTGTTTTAGATGAGCTTGAGCAGCTGCAGAATTCAGCATTGACGGAGCACCTGGGCGATGCTTCGCAAGATACGCTAGGAGCATAGATGAAACCGGTTTTGAGTACCGAAGAAGTCGTTCGTCTCGAGGATATCATCGAACGCGAAGGGACTTCGAAGGCCGAGCTTATGGAGCTAGCGGGTGAGTTTGCCGCCAACGAGGTCTTGAAGCTCAATCCCGATCGGGTTCTCGTTCTGGTCGGTTTTGGTAATAATGGCGGCGACGGTTGGGTTGCCGCCGATATTCTGAGCCATAAGGGTGTGGACGTCGATATCGTTTCTCCGGTTGAGCCGGATGAGATTCCTGCTGCTCTGGCACGTCATGTTGCTCGTCGTACCGCCGGCCGCGATGTGCACGTTTGCGTCGGCCCCTCGCGTGACGAACTCGAGGTTTTGATCGATAAGGCCGATGTTGTTGTCGATGCCATTTTTGGTACCGGTTTCCACGGGAATCTGCGTGCGCCGTTCTCCATCTGGATTCCTACGGTCAATGAATGCGCCGATTGTGTCATATCCATTGATGTCCCCTCGGGCCTGAATGCCGAGACGGGCGTTGTTGATGACGACTGCATTCGTGCCGAGCATACGGTGACGATGATTGCGCCCAAGATTGGTCTGTATAGCGCTGATGGCCCTGAGTATGCTGGCGATTTGATCTGCGGCAATCTTTACGACCGTCTTGACGAGGTCATCGATGATGTCGACCACGCCGCCGAGATTGTCGAGCCCGGTGACTTAGTTGATTACTTTGCTCCACTTCCTACGAATATCGATAAGTATTCCCGTGGCTCTGTGCTTATTGTCGCCGGATCTGCGCAATATCCTGGTGCTGCCATTATGGCGGCCAAGTCTGCAGCTCGCGCGGGTGCTGGTTACGTGGCAGTCGCGGCTCCTGACGCCTGCGCTAATCTTATTCGCATGGCACTTCCTTCGATTCCCGTCTTTGCTATTCCGTCTGATTCCCGCGGCTCCTTTGGCGCCGCTGCGCGCATGACGGTGTGCGAGATTGCAAAGAAGTACAGCTGCGTACTGTGCGGTCCCGGTATGACGACGTCTGCCGGCGCTATGCAGGTGGTTTCGGGCTTGCTCGAGCTTGATGTACCGCTTATTTTGGATGCCGATGCACTCAACTGCCTTGCTAAGATTGCCATTGACGGTATTGATAGTAACCCCGAGATGTATCGTCGCGAGCAGCCGTTGGTTATGACGCCGCACTATCGTGAGCTTTCGCGTCTGGTTGCCGGTGACGAGGTGAACGACCTTGGTAACGCGATTGCAGCCGCGCAGAAGGTTGTCTGGGCTGCAGGCTCCGACAATCTGGTGGTCATTGCCAAGGGGCCGACGACGGCTATCTGTGGCGTTGAGCGTGTACTGCTGCCGCTCTCGGGTCCGGCTTCTCTGGCAACTGCCGGTTCGGGTGATGTTCTCGCGGGTATTTTGGCCGGCACGCTTGCCACCATGCGCGACGAGATGGATCGTTGGGAGTTGCTGTATTCGTACGCCGTCGCACTTCACAGCTACGCCGGTTTTGCCGCGGCGACGGAGTATGGTGAGAAGAGCGTTATCGCGACCGATCTTATCGACTTGATCGGTCCTGCCATGGAGCTGGCGGCAAAGGATGCGCTCGAAGATCTGGGAATCATGGACGAAGGGTCGGATGACTAATCATGAATAAAGCCGATTTGACGCGCTGGTCCTGGGTCGAGATCGACCGTGGGGCGCTCCGTCGCAACACGAGGGCCTATAAGAACTTGCTGAATCCACGTCAGCGCCTGTGCTGCGTGGTCAAGGCCGATGCTTATGGTCATGGAGCTGTTGAGTGCGCCAAGATCATGTATTCGGCCGGTGCCGACATGTTTGCCGTGGCGACGGTTAACGAGGGCGTTGAGCTCCGACAGGGCGGGATTACGAAGCCCATCCTCATCCTAAGCGAGCCGCCTATCGAGGCCATTCCGACGTTGCTCGAGTTTGATATCATGCCCTCGGTCTATACGTCTGACTTTGCTCTTGCGTATGGCGAATGTGCCGTCGCGGCGGGCAAGGTGGGCAAGTATCATCTCGCCATCGAGACAGGTATGAATCGTATCGGCGTACACTACACGCAGGTGCTCGACTTTGTCCGCGGTATAAATTTCCATCGCGGTATTCAGTGCGACGGCGTATTTACGCACTTCGCCACGGCCGATGAACCTTCGGGCTGGGACTACAAGCTGCAGTGTCAGCGCTTTACCGAGGCCGTTCAGGCCATTAAGGATGCGGGTTTTGAGTGCGGTATCGTGCACTGCGCCAACACGCCGTCCTCGATGCTCGACCCCTCGATGCATTTTGATATGATCCGCGCCGGCGTTGGCTTGTATGGCATGCAGCCGTGCGAGCTGAGTGGCCGCGTGATGCAGCTTGATCCCGTTATGAGCGTCCATGCGCGTGTGACGCGCGTGGCGCACCCTGCGATGGGTGAGGGCGTGGGCTACGGTTTTACCTACCGCGTACCGCGTACGCGCGTTCAGATCTGCACGCTGCCGATCGGTTATGCCGATGGCCTATCGCGTACGCTTTCCAATCGTATGGATGTGCTGTATCGCGGCGAGCGCGTGCATCAGGTTGGCAATATCTGCATGGACCAGTTTATGGTCGCCATTCAGTCCAACCCGGCACACGAGATTCCCGAGGCCGAGTATGGTGACGAGATGATCATTGTCGGCCGCGATGGCGATGCCGAGATCACTATGGACGAGATGGCCCGACTGCGCGGAACGATTAACTACGAGGTCGCCTGCGGCTTTGGCATGCGTCTCGACAAGGTCTACGTGTAGGAGCCGCTATGGGCGTCATGCACATCCCCGGTCATAGCCATCAGGCGCCACGTGAGGTCGCACTCGAGGAGATTGAGGCCGTTCTGGGCGATTGTCACCTCTGCCAGCTCTACCAGTCGCGTCACAATATCGTGTTTGGCGTGGGAAACCCCCGCGCTCGCGTCATGTTTATCGGTGAGGCGCCGGGTCGCAACGAGGATTTGCAGGGCGAGCCCTTTGTGGGGGCGGCAGGCGAGGATCTCAACGGCATTTTGTCGCTGGCGGGGCTCAAACGCGAAGACGTCTACATTGCCAACGTGCTTAAGTGCCGCCCGCCGGGAAACCGCAATCCGCGTCCCGAGGAAGTGCTGGCTTGCTCGCCGTTTTTGCGTGAGCAGATTCGAAGCATCTGGCCTGATATTATCGTGACGCTCGGCAACCCCGCGACGCACTTTGTGCTTAAGACCGAGATTGGCATTACTAAGCTGCGCGGCAGGTTCCACCAGATGGGGCATTTTGTAGTAATGCCCACTTTTCATCCGGCAGCAGCGCTGCGCAATCCGGCGTGGCAGGAGCTGCTGGAGGAAGACTTTAAGATGCTGGGCGATTATCTGGAGCGACATCCCGCACCAGAGGACGCCTCGGAATAATAAGGAGCATATATGTCCCTGGAGCGCCTGGGGGTAGGTACTTACAAAACGACTTGCGCTGCCGATACGGAGTACTTTGGCGAGCTAATTGCACCGTGCCTTGAGGACGGAGATGTGCTCATCCTGACCGGTGGCCTGGGAGTGGGCAAAACTCACTTTACCAAGGGCGTCTCGCGCGGGCTGGGCGATGGGCATATGGTTACGAGCCCTACGTTTGCGCTCATGGCCGTTCACGATCAAGGTCGTATTCCGCTGTTTCACTTTGATCTATACCGCCTGGAGCATGCCTACGAGCTCGAGGATACGGGCATTTTCGATGTGCTGGGCTATGAGGGTGCTTGCCTGCTGGAATGGGGCGAACAATTCCAGGACGAGCTGACGGATGAGTATCTTTCGGTGACGCTCAAGCATGATGAGGGCGACAGCGATGTGCGAACGATAACGCTTGAAGCGCACGGTGACCGCGCAATGGAGCTTTCCCATTTGATTGATAAGGCTGTACAAGATGAGCTTGCATAACGACAACGCGCTGGTGGTGGCGCTCGATACCTCGACCGACATGCTTGCCTGCGCGGCAAGCTGGATTGATGGGCAGACGGGCGAGGCGAAGCTCGTGAGTGGCGACCACATGTGTCGCCGTCACGCCAACGTTGAGCTCGTGAATACCGTTGATGGCGTGCTGGCTCAGGCCGGTCTGGATCGCAGCGATGTTGGTTGCTACGTGGTCGGTCGCGGCCCGGGGTCGTTTACGGGTGTGCGCATCGGCATCTCCACTGCCAAGGGCCTCGCGCGTGGTGCCAATGTTCCGCTGCTGGGCGTGTCGACGCTCGACGCTTGCGCTTGGACGGCGTGGAAGGCTGGCGTGCGCGGCAAGCTTGGTATCTTGGCCGATGCTATGCGCGGTGAGGTATATCCGGCGCTGTATATGCTGGTCGATGGGGGCCCCGAGCGTCAATTTGAGCGCGAACACGTGGTCAAGGCCGCCGTGGCGCTCGATGAGTGGCGCCAAGCAGCGGACTGGGACCAGGTTCAGCTGACCGGTGACGGTCTCGTGCACTATGGCAAGCTGCTGGGTGAGGACGAGACCGTCCGCTGCGTGGAGCGCGACCTGTGGTGGCCTTCGGGCGAGGGCTTGCTGCTCGCGCACGCTGCGGGTGACGGCGATCCGGCTCGCGTCCTGCCGATTTACACGCGCCTTTCGGATGCCGAGGAAAACGAGCGCAAGCGTCTTGGTCTTGCCGAGAGTGCGCAGAGCGAAATTACGGGCGTTGCCGATGAGCTCGCCGGTCGTCATCTGCAATTCCGCCCCATGGGCGCGGCGGATGCCGAGGGCGCGAGCGCACTGGAGACCGCCTGCTTTGAAGGCGCCGGACACGAGGCGTGGACGCCGGGCATGTTCTTGTCCGAGCTGGGCGAGGACGTTGCCGCTCCGCGTAGCTGGTGGGTGGCGCACGACGACGGTCAGTTGCTGGGTCTTGCCGGCGGCATGGTCGTCGACGGGGACGTGCAGATTATGGACGTTGCCGTCGATCCGACTCATCGCCGTGAGGGTATCGCCCGCAAGCTGCTGTCGCATGTGAGCTATGATGCCCAGATGCTCGGCTGCACCACGGCTTCGCTCGAGGTCGAGGACGGCAACGAGGGAGCGATCGCGCTTTATAACGCTCTGGGCTTTACCGAGGCTGGCCGTCGCCGCGGCTACTATGGTGCCGACAAGGATGCCGTCGTCATGACGGCTCCGCTGCCCCTCGTGCTTCCGGTCGACAATGCTTCGCCCGAGCCGACGGCGGCTGAGCAGCGTGTATGGCCGCTGCCTGCGCCCGAGCGAACCGTTGAGGAGCGCGCTGAAATTGAGCGCCGTCGCCTAGTGCTCGCTATCGAGAGTTCCTGCGACGAGACGGCCGTGGCGATTATCGATGCGGATGGCAATATGCTGGCCAACCAGGTGTCGACACAGATTGATTTTCACGCCCGCTTTGGCGGCGTGGTGCCCGAGATCGCCTCGCGCAAGCACGTTGAGGTGATTGTGAGTGTCGTAGATGCGGCGCTCGAGGATGCCGCGGCATCACTTGGCCTTGAGGGTGGAGCCATTGCTCCCAGCGAGCTTGCCGCCGTGGGCGTGACACAGGGTCCGGGCCTGGTGGGCGCCCTCGTGGTAGGCGTTGCCTTTGCCAAAGGCTTTGCCTACGCTGCCGGTAAGCCGCTCGTATGCGTCAACCATCTGGAGGGGCACCTGTTTGCCAACCTGCTGGCGCAACCCGACCTCAAACCGCCGTTTATCTTCACGCTTGTCTCGGGTGGGCACACCATGCTCGTGCACGTGAAGGCGTGGGGCGACTACGAGGTGCTCGGTGAGACGCTCGACGACGCCGTGGGCGAGGCCTTCGACAAGGTAGCCAAGGCGTTGGGTTTGGGCTATCCCGGTGGCCCCATCATCTCCAAGCTGGCCGAGACAGGCAATCCCCGCGCGATCGATTTTCCCCGCGCGCTTAACAGCAGGGGAGACTATCGTTTCTCGCTTTCGGGCCTCAAGACGGCGGTGACGCTCTACATCGAGCAAGAGACCAAGGCCGGGCGCACGATTCACCTGCCCGATCTGGCGGCTTCGTTTGAGGCAGCTGTCTTTGACGTGCAGTACAAGAAGGCCAAAAACGCACTGTACGCTACCGGATGCAAGGAATACTGCATCGGTGGCGGCGTCTCGGCTAACCCGCATCTGCGCGAGATGATGATCAAGAAGCTTGGGCGTCAGGGGATTCGCGTAACGGTGCCGCCCTTGTCTGCCTGTACCGATAACGCCGCCATGATCGCGGAGGTCGCCCGCCGTAAATTCGACCGAGGTGAAATCTCGCCGTTCGACGTCGACGCCGATCCGAACATGACGCTGTAGTCGCAAAGGCGCGGTCCCCGACCGGAGGGGCCGGATATAAGGTTTCCTGCTCTACAGTCCTGCGCAAGACGAAGGCCACATTAAGTGGCCTTCTTTGCGTGCGGAACTCGCGATAAACCTTATATCCGGCCCCTCCGGCCGGGGACCTTTCTGTATCGATATAGCTTCTGAGCTGGTTTGGCGTCGACAACGCCCAGCAAGGTTAACAATCCAGCGTCGAATTTCCGGCGTTCTTTAGCTGAAAGAAAAAGTTGGTGTGCGGAGCTTTGCTCCGCACATTTGGGATGGGAGCTCCTCGGAGGCGGGGCGGGCGCCTGCCGCCATATATGAACTTTATCGCGAGTTCCGCACGAACAGAAGGCCACTTAATGTGGCCTCCGTCGTGAGCAGGACTGTCCGAGCAGGAAAGTTCATATATGGCGGCAGGCGCCCGCCCCGCCTCCGAGGAGCATCTCTCAAGCAAAAACTGTCGTTGAGTAAAGTCCAAGGTCAGTGGCGTTTTATACCGAGAAATTCAAAAAAAGTTGAAAATTCATTACATGTTTGCGTTGACTTTAGGTAACTAAAGTTTCATACTCCTTTTCAACCACTGGGGGATGTGAACACGCACGGATCGTTCACATCATGATTGAAGAGGATTTCTTAGACATGTTCACGCATCAGCTAAACATTATCAGCGTAGTAATTATCTGATGCGGGTTAGCACATACAGCTAGCCCGTACGATAACGGGCGGCTGATGAAGATGAGGGCCGTCGAGCGCAACCGACGGCCCTCATTTTTTATGTCTGGGAAGTTCTTTTTAGAGGAGGAAATGTAATGAACGGAGTTTTGCTCATGGTTGTGGCCGCGGCGGTGCTCGCCTGCGGCTATCTGGGCTATGGCCGCTGGCTGGCCAACAAGTGGGGCGTTGACAAAGAGGCCCTCACGCCGGCCAAGCGCATGAAGGACGGCAAGAGCTTCTCGCCCGTCTCCGCCTTCACCGCGTTCTCGCACCAGTTCAGCTCGATCTGCGGTGCTGGCCCTGTCACGGGTACGATCGTCGCCATGGCCTTTGGCTGGCTGCCCGTCGTGCTCTGGGTCCTCGTCGGCGGCATCTTCTTTGGTGCCGTCCACGACTTTGGTGCCCTGTACGCTTCGATGAAGAACAACGGCAAGTCGCTCGCTCAGCTCATCGAGAAGTACATCGGCAAGACCGGCCGTCGCCTGTTCCTGCTGTTCTGCTGGCTGTTCTGCATCATCGTCATCGCCGCTTTCACCGACATGGTCTGCAAGACGTTCATGTTCACCCCGGCCGTTGACGCTTCTGGTGCTGCTACCGGTGCCATCGACTTCACCAAGTCCTATGCCGCCGGCTGCGCTGGTACCATCTCCATCCTGTTCACCTTCGTCGCTATCGCCTTTGGTTGGGCCCAGAAGAAGTTCAACCTCACCGGCGCTGCCGAGTTCGTCACCGGTGTTGTCCTCATGGTTCTCATGTTCGCCGTCGGTATGCAGTTCCCGGTCTACCTGGATAAGTTCCAGTGGTTCGCCGTCGTCATGGTCTACCTGGTCTTCGCTGGCGCTATGCCCATCCAGATGCTCAAGACCCCGCGTGACTACCTCACTTCCATCATGATGATCGTCATGATCGTCTGCGCTGTCCTCGGCATCGTCGTCCTGGGCGTCAACGGTCAGGCTACGATGACCGCTCCGGTCTTCACCGGCTTCTCCACTGCCTCCGGCATGATGTTCCCGGTCCTGTTCGTCTCCGTCGCATGCGGTGCTCTCTCCGGTTTCCACAGCCTCGTTTCTTCCGGCACCTCTTCCAAGCAGGTCGAGAAGGAGCAGGACGCCGTCAAGGTCGGCTACGGCGCCATGATCGTCGAGTCCTTCGTCGGCATCCTTGCCATCATCGTCGCCGGCATCATGTTCTCCGACATGAACACCGCCGGTACCGGCGTCCTCAACGCCGGTGTCGCTTCCACCCCGTTCCAGATCTTCGCCGCTGGCATCTCCCGCGGTATGCAGGCCTTCGGTGTTGACGGCACGCTCGCTACCGTCTTTATGACCATGAACGTTTCCGCTCTGGCTCTGACCTCGCTCGACGCCGTCGCCCGCATCGCCCGCACCTCGTTCTCCGAGTTCTTTGCCCAGACCAACGATGCCCTGGCCATCGAGTCCAAGACCGGCTACATGAAGGTCCTCGGCAACCCCTGGTTCGCCACGGTCGTTACCCTGCTTCCCGGTCTCGCCCTCGCTTTTGGTGGCTATGCCAACATCTGGCCGCTCTTTGGTGCTTCCAACCAGCTGCTCGGCGGCATGACCATGATCACCCTCGCCGTGTTCTGCAAGTGCACCGGCCGCAAGGGCTGGATGCTCTACGTGCCCGTCGCCTTCCTGCTCTGCTGCACCTTCACCTCGCTGGTCCAGAGCGCCATGGGCTGCATGACCGCCGTCCAGGCCTACGGTTTCTTCGGTACCATCCCGGCTACTGCCACCACGGCCGCCGTCTCCGTCGCCGCCACCAAGGGCCTGCAGCTCGTCTTCGCCGTCCTGCTGATGGTCCTGGGTCTCATCGTCGCCGTCAACTGCCTCAAGGAGTTCTTCGGCAAGGAGGCTGGCTCCATGCCCGACGAGGAGCCCGAGTGGTCCGAGATGGGCAAGGCCGAGTACGGCCGCGCCGCTGCCGCCGAGGCTCCTGTCGACGCCGAGGCTGCCAAGGCCTAGTCAGCTTGATGGGCTAGCCGTTCCATCCATATGACTCGGAAAGACCGGGTCCGCAACGACGCGGACTCGGTCTTTTTTCATGCAAAAGCGGGCGACGCCCGAGTGTTCTCGCAGATGTTTTGCGTGGATAAGGGCGCGCGTTGTACCATATAAACGTATATGTGTACATATGAAAGGGGCCCCGTGGCCAAGACGGTATATTCCGATAACCAAAATAATGTCGATGCCCTGGCTGAACGTCTGAGCAGCCAGACGTCGCTTTCTGCCGAGCGTGCCAAGCTGGTTGCCTACGACCTGCTCTGCCGCAAGGCGCTCAAGATTAAGTCGAGTGCGCTGGCGCAAATTTTCCGCTCCGTCGATAAGGAATGTGACACCAAGGCGATGCGCGATGAACTTATCGCGGCAAATATCGTGACCAAGATCGAGGGTAGCGGCATTAACGGGCGCCCGGCGTTCTATACCATCAATGCCGAGATCCGCGATGCCCAGGAGCAGCCTGCCGAGTCCGTCGAGGATTTTGTCGTCGAGGATTCCGCTGACGTGCCTGCTGTGGAAGAAACTGCTCCGCGTGAGCATGTCGATACCGATGAGTTGCTCGATGAGAACGTCGTGCGTGCCTTTACGGCCAAGGCAGGACGCGGCGGTTTTGGCGGGGGTGGCAAGCGCGATGCGCAGCGCCGCGCCCAGCAGGAGCGCTTCCGTCGCGCCGTTGCTCAAAAGGGTGAGACGGATGCCGAGGCTGTTGAGACCGAGGTTGCTGCCGAGTCGCAGAAGCCCACGAAGGAGCAAAAGCCCGTGGAGGCCCAAGAGCCCAAGCGCCGTCGCGGTGCTCACTTTAAGGCTGCACAGCAGGATGCCGCGCGTGAGGTTGAAGAGTCTTCTGAGGTTGCAGACGATGTTGAGGAGTCTGCCAAGAAGGCTCCGGGTTCGTGTCGTCCTGGTCGCGGTTTTGCGGGACGTGCATATCCCGTAAAGCGTCAGGAGAAGGGCGAGTCGGTTTCGACCACCCAGGACGAGAAGACCGTTGAGCCGGCGGCTCGCGAGCAGAAGCCTGTTGAACCGCAGCTTGAGGTTGATGCCGAGGCCAAGGGCCAGCAGCCTACTGATGATCAGGCGGAGCAGGGCGCGTCGAGCAAGCCTCGCCGCCGTCGCCATCGTGGGGGCCGCAGTTCCCATGCCGAGACTGCAACCGAGAAGACCACGCCGCAGAACGAGGATGCGAAGGCCGAGGTTTCTTCGGGGCAGCCTAAGCGCCAGCCGGCGAAGGAGAGCAAGTCCGTTCGTCCGCAGAAGCAGGCGTCTATGCCGAAGCACGAGCGCAATTCCCAGGGCGATTCTAAGCGCAAGTCTCAGAAGAAGCCGGAGTCTGCCGCAGCAGATACTGCTGCCCAGCAGCCCAAGTCGTCCGTCCACGGCGAGGTCTCGGCGTTTGCCCTTGCCCGCGTTTTAGGCAGGCAGCTGCTCAAGGTTGTCCCTACGCCTACGGCGCTCTCTAAGATCAAGGAGCAGCAGACACAGATCGTAAAGGTCGAGGGCAAGGACGGCAAAAAGGCTCCGCAGCGCACTCAGCACAACGAGATGTCCAACCGCAAGATTGCCGAGGAGATTGCAATCATCCAGGCTTGGATCGAGCAGAACCGAGGTGCCGATACGCCGGTTGCTTCGCGTCGCCAGCGCGCCTACCAGATTTTTAACGATGAGAAGGCCTTTGACGGCAAGCACGGCGAGCGCCTAATTCGGCGTATGACCGAAAAGGGCATCAGCATGCAGGCGATTAAGGTCGCCCCCAACCGCCCCGTGCACTTTACGGGTTTCTTTACGCTGGGCGCCGACAAGCCGTTCATTATGGTTGAGAACCTGGATACCTACGACGAGATCGTCAAGCTGCTGCGTGGCCGCAAGCACGCCAAGCTCTTTGGCATCAAGGTGGGCGGCGTGATTTTTGGCGGCGGATGCAAGGCGAGCGTCTCGCATGCCCTGGACGATTATCTGGCTGAGATCGGCTATCGTTTTAACTACGTCTACTACGTGGGCGATATCGACCGCGAGGGCGCGCGCATCGTCGAGCAGGCTCGCAATGCCAATGTGGTTGAGATTCGCCTGCATGCCGGCATGTACCGCGCCATGCTCGCCGAGCACAAGCGTCGCGTGAAGGCCGGCGGCGAGTGCGAGCCCGCGGCTGCCAACCAGGGCGTGCCGCAGAACTTGGCGGCGACGATCAAGGATCTGCCCATGGTCACGCGTGTGCAGTTCCGCAACGTGCTACGTGAAGGCGGGCGCATTCCGCAGGAGATTCTGATGACCGCCGACTATCGGGATGGCGACTCGGGAAGCTTCGACCGCATGCTGAACAACTAAATTCCGCCGGCCCCGGGAGAGCGGGGACACCGGCTTAGGTTTCCTGCTCTACAGTCCTGCTCACGACGGAGGCCACATTAAGTGGCCTCCTGTTCGTGCGGAACTCGCGATAAACCTAAGCCGGTGTCCCCGCTCTCCCGGGGCCTGTGGTTACTTGGTTGTTGCATGCGGCTCGCTTTTTGGAACTGAGCTGATGGACACGTTCCAAAATTTCCCACAGTCGCTGTACAGGGTGTCTATAAAGAGCCGTGGCCAAAAAACATCAAATATGAGTACTGATACTCTTTTAGTAGCAGTAGTTTTGACCACATTTAAGGTGATTTGACGTGTCGATCGAGCAGATAAGCTGCCGTATCTCCTCAAGTGTTCATTAAAGGAAGACCTTGATGCGAATAAGTCTCATTAAGATCTTCTTTTATTAACGAAAATAATGTAGCTACAACGGTAACAGTACTCATATTTGCCGTATTTTGGCCACAGTCCTTCGGAGAGTCCTCGAAAATAGTCCCGAGCCGGCACTTGGGGACGTTCCTATAATGTCGGCACTTAGGAACGTCCCCAAGTGTCGACACCGCGTCTGCCTGCGGCGGCCGCGCGCCGCTGCGTCGCTCCGCATCCTTGCGGGTTCGGATCCCTCCGCTTGGCGGCGTTGGCTCGATTTGCTTGACGTGAGGGGCTCTTGGCTGGTGTGGGACGGAGGGATTCCGCGTCCGCCTGGTCGGCGGCCGCGCCCCCGCTGCGTCGCTTCGCTCCTTGCGTGCTGCGCTGGAAAACGCTTCGCGTTTCCTCAGCTCCGCACCCTTGCGGGTTCGAATTCCTCCGCTTGCCCACAAGAAAGCGCCCTGGGCCGTTATGGGCTTAGGGCGCTCAGTTTTAATGGCTGGGACGGAGGGATTCGAACCCCCAACAGCCGGCACCAAAAACCGGAGTTCTACCGTTGAACTACGTCCCAATGTGTGGTGTTGCCCAAAAGCAACTCGTCTAGTTTACCTAATCTGCGAGGGCATCGCAAACGCCGTCGAGTAGGCGTACGGCGAGCGTCTGCGCGTCGCTGGCCGTGAAGGTGCCGTTGTAGCGCGTCATGCCCGTGAGCTCAATGCGAATGCGAGCCGGCTTCTGCTGCGCGGCGACATTGGCGGTGCGGATGCGCTGGGCCAGGTTGTGGCACTCGGCGAGGGCAATCGTGGCGCGTGGCGCGGCGTCGGCGGGCAGCTCGTCGCTTGCGATCTCGAGCACCAGGTCAACGTTGGTTGGGACCTCGGAGTCGCAGAGCATCATGCCGCTATTGTCGGTCGTTGCCGTGGCGATATTCCACATGCGCGACGCAACACTGCGCGCGATGGGGTCCTCGCCGATAACGGCAATCTGGAAGCGCTCGAGCACGTTGGCGGCGCGAGCAAAACCGATGCGGGACTCGGCTTCGGTGACCGAGGGCTTGCCCTCCCACACATGGTGCAGGCGGTTGATGTAGGCGTAGGTGTCCTGGAAGGCCATGCCGTCGGCAAACAGGCCGACATTTTCCTGGAACTGCTGCAGGGCAGCCTCGGTATGCGGACCAAAGTAGCCGTCGTCTTCGCCACAGGCAAAGCCCAAAACGTTGAGAGCGCGCTGCAGAGCCTGCACATCGGCGCCATGGAAATTGGGCATGCGCAGATACAGGGTGCGGTCGCCCAGCTTATACGAGGCGTCGACCAGGGCACTCCAACAGGGGATATCGACGGCATGACCGGCAGCAAGGCCGCTGTCGAGCCTGAAGGTACTGACGGCCTGCTCAGTGGTGGTGCCAAAGCGCTTGTCGACAACCTCGGTGTCATCGATTGTATAGCCGAGCTGCAGAAGGCGGGACTGGACGTCCTCGACGGCTGCTCCCTGCATGCCCGTGGTAATAGGTTCCATGAACGAACCCCTTTCGGCGTACCATTCGTACTATTTTGAGCGTGTGTCGGATAGACAACGCGAGACAATTTATAAACATGCACTCAATAGTGTAGCAACTTGTACCCAAACTCGCTGCCCACAGGTTTTATGACCCCCGCTAGTTAAGGCGCTCCACAAAGAAATCTGCCATTGAGAGGAAGAGCTCGCGCGCATGTGGGTCGAGCTCGACGCCTTCGATAGCGGCCTTGGCCTTGGCGGTCAGGTCGAGCGCATAGTTGTGGGCGAAATCGACAGAGCCGGTCTGCTGGAAGATCTCCACGGCGCGCGCGAGCTGCGCAGGGTCCTCGGTGCCCGAGGAAAGGATTGCCTCGACCTCGTCGTGATAGCGCTCATCAGAGAGGGCGTGTACGGCGACGAGCGTACGCTTGCCCTCGGTGATGTCGGTACGGAAGTCCTTATTGGCGGCTTCCTTGGTGCCGACCAGGTTGAGCAGGTCGTCTTGAATCTGGAAGGCAAGGCCCGTGTGCAGCCCAAAGGCGCGCAGTGCCTCAATCTGCTCTTCGCTGCCGCCGCCGATAATGGCTCCGGCGGCAAGCGGCGTCGCTCCGCTGTAGTACGCGGTCTTGTGCGTCGCCATGTCCAGATAATCGTCGACCGAAATGTCAAAGCGCCCGTCGCGGACCCAGCCCAGGTCGAGCGCCTGGCCCTCGATGGTACGGACGATCATCTCGGTAAGCTCGTGGAGCACGCGAAGCTTCACGTCTGCGTTGAGTGTGGGGTCGTCGAGAACCGTCTTGGTGACCATGGTGAGCGCCAGGTCACCGCAGTTGATGGCAAGACCGGTGCCCTCGGTAAGGTGCATGCAGGGCTTGCCGCGACGAATCTGCCCGTTGTCGGCGATGTCGTCGTGGATGAGTGCGCCCGACTGAAAGTGCTCGATGGCCGCCGCGGCGCTGCGGGCGCTCTCAAAGCTGCCGCCTACCGCGGTGGCGGCGAGCATGCAGATGAGCGGGCGGTGGCGCTTGCCGGCGTTGGCCGTAAATGCCGAGAGCGGGGTATACAGGTAGCGCTCGATATCGGCGGAAGTCGCCTGTCCGTCAAAGAACGTGGCCAGATAGTCGTTAATCTGGTCAAAGTGCTGGGCTAAAAAGCTGGTAAACGGACTGGACACGGGTTCTCGCATTCTTTCTAAAGGTTGCATCGATGTAGTGTGCAGGCAACATATTGCCACATTGTGCCTGCCTGCGTGGCAGGTTTGGGGATTTAAGGCAACGGCGCATGTCGGACGAGTTTCGTAGTTAGACCAGTCCAAAGTGCTCAAGCGCCTTGACGACGCCATCTTTGTCGACCGAGTCGGTGATGTAGTCGGCGCGCTTTTTGAGATAGTCCGGCGCATTGCCCATGGCGATACCGACATCGACGGCGTTCATCAGCGAGATGTCATTGCTGGCATCACCGATGCCATACACCGTTCCATGGTTGGGGTCGAGAGCGTCGAGTACGGACTGGATACCCTCGCGCTTGGTGCATTCGCGAGGCGAAATCTCGGTCACTTCGAGCTCGAGCTCGTTAAAGCAGAGCAGCGGCTCAAACGCTTGATCCTGAGCGATGCGGTTGGCAAGCGACGTGGACATTAAGATCTTGTAGGCACTGTAATGTTGCAGCTGCGTAATTGCATCGCCCACGGTGCGGGCGTATCCGGGGGCGTCGGGCGCATCGGCACTCATGCGAACGACGCCATTGAGTCCCTCAAAACGAATCACTTCGTCCGATTGCTCAAGAATGGGAGCAAGGCGCTGCAGCATGCCGGGCGTCATCGCCAAATCGCGAATCACGTGTCCCTCAAGTTCGACATAGCCACCCGCGAGGCAGACGATGCCGGTCCAGGGCAGCTCGAGCAGCTTTGGATGGATGCAGCTCAGCGTGCGCCCTGTGCAGATAAACGCCATATTGCCCTTGGCGACAAAATCACGGATGGCTTGCGAGACCGCTTCATTGGGATAGGGGGAGAGGTCTCGCTCGCTCTCGGGAAGCTCTTGTGCCACTCGAGGGTCTTGCCAGGCGAGTGTTCCGTCGATATCGAAGAAGCAGATATCGCCGCGCTTATGGGCTGCGCTGGCGGCAGGGGAGGCCGAGGTGGTGGGCACAAATCCCGGCTCGAGGCCCATGATCTGGTCAAAATGCTCTTTAACGCGGGGAACGGAGATGCCGATAATCACCTGGGCGGTCTTGCCCGTAATGATGAGGCCCTTGGCGCCCACCGCGACAAACGACGCATTATCTGCAACGATGGAAGGGTCTGCGACCTCGACGCGCAGGCGCGTGGCGCAGTTGGTTGCGCCCACGATATTGCCAACGCCACCTAAAAGCTGAATTACCCGCTCAGCGAGGACGTGATCTTGATCGGATTGAATACTGACCTCGCCATTGGGAGATTGCTCTTTGACAAAGCCGCTTCCCGTTAAACGATCGATTGCCGCGCGATTGGAGGCATGATCCTCGCGGCCCGGCGTCTTAAGGTCATAGACCAAGATGAGTGCTCGAAAACTAACAAAAAAGATGAGGCTAAAGGCAAGACCGATACCGAGCGCCAAAAGGTAGGAGCTGGCATGCATTCGCATGAGTGGGATGAAGTTGAAGGCCGTCATTTCCATGAGACCGCCCGAGAAGATGCCGACGATGCCAAAGAAGTTCATGGTCATGGCAAGGCAGGAGGATAGGACGGCGTAGAGCAAAAAGAGTCCAGGATAGGTGAACATAAAGAGAAACTCGAGCGGCTCGGTGACACCGCAGACCACCGAGGCGACGATGGCGGGCAAAAGGATGACCTTAAGGCCGGCGCGGCGTTCGGGTTTGGCGGTGAAATAGAATGCTGCCGCGATGGCGGGAAGGCCAAAGAGCTTGCCCCAGCCGGTGGCGGTAAAACCTGCCCAGGGCGCAAGTTCATTTAAAGGGCGCGTGCTATGGGAGAGAATGGGGAGCAGGTTGGTCCACGTGGCGTAAATACCGTCGTGAATGACCAGATTGTCGTAATAGATGGGCATATAGAGCAGGTGGTGCAGCCCCATGGGCTCGAGTGCTCGCTCCAAAAACACAAAGATGCCCACGCCGAAGGGGCCGACGCCCGCAAGTGCGTGGCGCAGCGTTTCGGTTACAGCGTATGCGAAGGGCACGATGGCGGCCGAGATGGCGGCAAGGGCAAACACGGCAAAAAAGCTGATGAGGTAGACCAGCGAGGAACCCGAGAAGGTGCCGAGCCAATCGGGAACCTTGGCATCGTAGAAGCGGTCATGGATGGCGACGACGGTTGCCGATACCGCCAGCGGGCCGATAATGCCGGTGTCGAGCGTCTTGATGCCGTCGATGACGGTGATACCGCTGGCGGGGGTCAAAGATGATGGGTACTTAAGCCCAAGGTTGTCTCCGCTCAGCTTAATGATCTCGCTCAAAAAGAAGCAATAGGCAAAATAGGCCACAAGCGCCTCGAGGCAGCAGCGTGCCGGTTGCTTTTGGGCAAGGCCGATGGGCAGCGCTACGGCAAAAAGGAGTGGAAGGCGCTTAAAGACCGTCCACGAGCCGCGCTGAATGATAGTCCAGAAAACGTACCAGGGGGTTCCGTATACGGCGAGGTCGCCGACGATATCCACGGTCGTTGCGAGGGCGGAGATGCCGACCATGAGGCCTGATATAGAAAACAGCATGGCGGGCGCGAACATGGCTCCGCCAAAACGTTGGATTTTCTGCAGCATAATATGCCTTTCGGATGCAACATGCTGTGCGAGCAAGAACGTTTAAACAATGAACTCATTGTAGAGGACTGGCTGCTTGCCGCATTGACGGTTTTGATTCGGTCCGATTTGGGTTTCGGGGGAACCGTCGACGGTAAATAATCCGTGCTTTACCGATAATCGGTTTAAACAACTTTAAGAAATGCTATCGTGCCTAGCCATACATATTCATTAGAGGTGAAATCATGCCAAAAGCGATTTACGAAGGAATCTACCGCGAGATCCGTTCGCGCATCATCAACGGGACCTATGCGTTTCAGGAGATGCTGCCAACCGAAGCCGAGCTGACCGCGGAGTTTGGCTGCACGCGCAATACCGTTCGACGCGCCTTGAGCATGCTGGCCGACCAGATGTTTGTGCAGCCTATACACGGCAAGGGCGTGCGCGTTATTTGGCTTAAGGGCGAAACCGATATGCTGGGCGCACTCGAAGAGGTTGAGTCGTTTGGCGAGTTCGCAAAACGCAACAATGCCGTCGCATCGACCGAGGTCAAGTCTTTTGAACATTTGATTTGCACTGAGCAACTCTCTCGTCGCCTGGGCTTTAAGGTGGGCGAGGAGCTGATTCGCGTCGTGCGTGTCCGAAGCCTCAACGGCAGCGCGCGCCAAGTGGACCACGGCTACTTTTTGGCGTCGATCGCCAAGGGCCTGACCCCCGAGATCGCGGCGGATTCTATCTACGGCTATCTGGAGCACAAGCGCGGCATCAAAGTGATGGCGAGCCGCCGTACGGTGAGTGTCGAGCTCGCCAACGATGAGGACTGCAGCTATCTTGACCTTGGCAAATACAACTGCGTTGCCGTCATGGAGAGCCAGTCGTACACCTCGGACGGCATCTTGTTCGAGGTCACGCATGCCCGCACGCATCCCGAGATCTTCCACTACCGCGTCAACTCCAAGCGATAGCCGGCTAGCTCGCAGCCTGACGAGACTCATGCCCTCAAAGAGAAAACGCCCGGTCAAACCGACGATGCATCGGCTTGACCGGGCGTTTTCTCTGCATTCGATAACAAATAATTGTTTATACAAAACTTGTCAAGTATCAAGTTGAAATTACCGTTCACCGAAGTTTTTCTACCGCTCTAGTAATACTTGTTCAAACAACTAGCCAAATAGCGTATCGTACAAATCAGCAAAAGGGGCAAAGTCCCCGAGCCAATCTCCGAAGGCGGCGGCAAAGGGTGCCGCCACGGTGTGAAAGGGTGGATTGTAATGAAGAACGAAATGAGCAGAAGGCAGTTCCTGGGCTTTGCTGGTTCCGCGGCTGCGGTGCTTGGTCTGGGTCTCGTGGGCTGCGGTGGTTCTGCCGGCTCCGGCTCCTCTGCTTCTGGTGACGCTGCCGAGGTCTACTTCCTCCAATTCAAGCCCGAGGTCGACAAGGAGTGGAAGGAGATCGCCAAGGCCTATAAGAAGGAGAAGGGCGTCGAGGTCAAGATCGTGACCGCCGCCTCCAACACTTACGAGGAGAAGCTCAAGTCCGAGATGTCCAAGAGCTCCGCTCCGACCCTGTTCCAGGTCAACGGCCCCACCGGTCTTAAGAACTGGAAGGATTACTGCGCCGACCTGTCCGATACCAAGCTCCGCGGTGAGCTCATTGACGACTCCCTGGCTCTGCAGTCCGATGGCAAGGATCTGGGTATCGACTGGGTCCAGGAGAGCTACGGCATCATCTACAACAAGCAGCTGCTCGAGAAGGCTGGCTACAAGGCCGAGGACATCAACTCCTTCGACAAGCTGAAGGCTTGTGCCGACGACATCCAGGCCCGCAAGGACGAGCTCGGCATTGAGGGCGCCTTCACTTCTGCTGGCATGGATGACTCCTCCAGCTGGCGCTACACCACCCACCTCGCCAACCTCCCGCTCTACTACGAGTTCGAGAAGGAGCACAACCAGGAGGACGACGAGATCAAGGGCGAGTATCTCGACAACTTCAAGCAGATTTTCGACCTGTATATCACCGACTCCACCTGCGATCCTTCGCAGCTTGCTTCCAAGACTGGCGACGACGCCACCAACGAGTTCGCAACCGGCAAGGCCGTCTTCTATCAGAACGGCTCCTGGGCTTACGCTGACCTCACCAAGGCCGGCATGACCGACGATCAGATTGGCATGATGCCCATCTACATCGGTGTCGACGGCGAGGAGAACCAGGGCCTGTGCTCCGGCGGCGAGAACTACTGGTGCGTCAGCTCCCAGGCTTCCGAGGATGCCCAGAAGGCCACCGAGGACTTCATGTATTGGTGCGTCACTTCTGACACCGCCACCAGCATCATCGCTGACAAGATGGGTCTGACCGCCCCGTTCAAGAGCGCCAAGGAAACCACCAACGTCTTCTCGCAGCAGGCCGTTGCCATGGCCAAGGACGGCAAGAAGACCGTCGCTTGGGACTTCGTTTACATCCCCTCTGAGGAGTGGAAGAAGAACCTCAAGCAGGCTCTGATTGCCTATGCTGCCGACAACAGCAAGTGGGACGGCGTCAAGAACGCCTTCGTCGATGGCTGGAAGACCGAGAAGGCTGCTTCCGAGTAAGCAGTTGCTGCCCAAGCTATCTGATTAGCGACAGGGGGCGGGCAGACGTTGGTTTGCCCGCCCCCTGCATATTGAAAGGACCCTTCTATGGGCAAAGCACTCAAGCGCTGGTGGCCGCTCTTTATGCTGCCCACGTGTCTGGCGTTTATGATCGGGTTCGTGATCCCCTTTATCCAGGGTTTCTATCTCTCGTTCTGCCAGTTTATTACCATCAACAACACGCACTTTGTCGGTATCGAGAACTACGTGCGCGCACTGTCCGATCCGCAGTTTGCCACGTCGTTCTTCTTTACCGTGGCGTTTGCCTTCCTGTCGACGGTGCTCATCAACGTGATCGCCCTCGCCATCGCGCAGGCGCTCACCCGCAAAGCGCTCAAGGGCACCAACATCTTCCGTACGATCTTCTTTATGCCTAACCTGATCGGCGGCATCGTGCTGGGCTACATCTGGCAGATTCTGATTAACTGCCTGCTCTCCAATGTGGGCGCCCAGCTCATCGCCCTTAACTCTGCTGCTGGCTTCTGGGGCCTTATCATCCTGACCCTGTGGCAGCAGGTCGGCTACATGATGATCATCTACATCGCTGGTCTGCAGTCCATTCCGTCCGACTACATCGAGGCCGCCAAGGTCGACGGTGCCACGGCATGGCAGACGTTTTGGAAGGTTAAGATCCCTAACCTGATGCCGACCATCACTATCTGCCTGTTCCTGTCCATCACCAACGGCTTTAAGCTGTTCGACCAGAACCTCGCCCTTACCGGCGGCGCTCCCGCGCACTCCACCGAGATGCTCGCCCTGAACATCTACAACACGTTCTATTCGCGTGCCGGTATCGCATGGCAGGGCATCGGTCAGGCCAAGGCGGTTATCTTCTGCATCCTGGTCGTAGCCATCTCCATGATTCAGCTTAAGGCCACGAGGTCCAAGGAGGTGCAGCAGTAATGAAACGCGATAAGGTTATCAACCGCGCGCTCTCGATTTTCTTTACGATTCTGTCGCTCGCGTGGATCTACCCCGTGTTCATGATTGCGCTCAATTCCTTTAAAAAGGCAACTGCAATCAGCACCACCACGGCATTCGATCTGCTCACGCCCGAGACGTTCAACGGCCTCGCAAACTACATGCATGCCCTTAACGAGCAGGGCTTTGCCTCGGCATTTATGTACTCGCTCATCATCACGGTCACGTCGGTCGTGCTGATTCTGGTGTGCTGCTCCATGTGTGCTTGGTACGTAGTGCGCGTCAACAGCAAGATCTCGAACTTCTTCTATTACCTGTTCGTGTTTTCGATGGTCGTACCGTTCCAGATGCTCATGTTCACGCTGTCCAATTTGGCGGACCGCATCGGCTTCAACACGCCGTTCAACATCTGCTTTATCTACCTCGGCTTTGGCGCGGGCCTGGCGGTCTTTATGTTCGCCGGCTTTGTAAAGAACATTCCGCTCGAGATCGAAGAGGCGGCCATGATCGACGGCTGCAACCCGGTCCAGGTGTTCTTTAAGATCGTCCTTCCCATCATGAAGCCCACCTATCTTTCGGTCGGCATCCTCGAGACCATGTGGGTCTGGAACGACTATCTTCTGCCCTACCTTACGCTCGACTCCACCAAGTACAAGACCATTCCTATTTTGATCCAGTACTTCCGCGGCGGCTACGGCCACGTCGAGCTCGGCCCCATGATGGCCTGCATCATGATGGTCGTTATCCCCATCGTCATCATGTACATCCTCTGCCAGAAGTACATCATCGACGGCGTGGTGGCAGGTGCCGTCAAGGGTTGATGCCGTAACTGTTTTGCAAGTTTCTGCGGCGCCCCTCAGCGTGGCGCCGCATATCGAAAGGTAGAGACATGGCCGAGATCGTTCTCAAACATGTTCAGAAGGTGTATCCCAACAACGAGTCCAAAAAGAAGGGCTTCTTTGGCAAAAAGAAGAAGACCGAGGAGAAGAAGCACAACCTCAAGGTTACCGAGGACGGTGTGCTCGCTGTAGAGGACTTCAACCTCACCGTTCACGACCAGGAGTTCATCGTCCTCGTTGGCCCCTCTGGCTGCGGTAAGTCCACGACGATGCGCATGGTCGCCGGCCTGGAGGACATCACCTCGGGCGATGTGCTCATCGACGGCAAGCGCGTCAACGACGTCGCTCCTAAGGACCGCGACATCGCCATGGTGTTCCAGAGCTACGCTCTGTACCCCAACATGACGGTGTACGAGAACATGGCGTTTACGCTTGAGCTCAAGAAGGTTCCCAAAGACGAGATCGACCGCAAGGTTCGCTCCGCTGCCGAGATCTTGGGTATCACCGAGTATCTCGACCGCAAGCCTAAGGCGCTTTCGGGCGGCCAGCGCCAGCGCGTCGCCATCGGCCGCGCCATCGTGCGTGACCCCAAGGTCTTCCTGATGGACGAGCCGCTGTCCAACCTGGATGCCAAGCTCCGTAACCAGATGCGTGCCGAGCTCATTAAGCTACGTCACGAAATCAAGGGCACCTTCATCTACGTTACTCACGACCAGACCGAGGCCATGACCCTTGGCGACCGCATCGTGGTCATGAAGGACGGCGTTGTCCAGCAGATCGCCACGCCGCAGGAGGTCTTCAACCATCCCGCGAACATCTTCGTCGCCGGCTTCATCGGCGTGCCGCAGATGAACTTCTTCGATGCCCAGCTGGTGCGCTCGGGCAACGGCTTTACCGTCAAGACCGAGGATATGAACGTGGCGCTCGCCCCCGAGACTTGCGCTCAGCTTGCCCTCAACTGGGACGGCGGCGACGTGAAGGAGATTACGGCCGGCGTGCGTCCCGAGCAGATCCTGCTTGCCGACAAGGGCGAGGAGGGCGCGCTCCAGGGTACCGTCGAGGTGACCGAGCTCATGGGCTCGACCGAGCATGTCCACGTGACCGCTCCCGACGGCCAGTTTGTCCTGATTATTCCCGTCGTCGACCTCGAGGCCAAGGGCGCGCTCAAGGCGGGCGACACCATCTGGTTCAAGTTCGAGAAGAACGCGACCCACCTCTTCGATAAGGTCTCTGGCAAGAACCTTATCTAGGCCCGGTGCATCCAGGCCCTCCCTTTGGGCGACTGCGGTATTGCCATCCTTTTGCCGCGGTCACATATAAGGCTCCCCTCCCGTCCACTGGGCGAGAGGGGAGCCTTTCTTTGTGTTGGGATTGTCTGACCGGTCGTTTGTCTCGATCTGTAACGGGTAGGGCCGATTTCGGACGTTAGATGTTACAGATCGAGACGGTTCCCTGAGCTAGCCATTTCATCTAAATCTGTAACACCAAAGGTGAATTTCAGCTGCTAGATGTTACAGATTGAGATAAACCCAAGGGGAGGGGCCGGTATGTCTCAATCTGTAACAGCTGGGGCCGTTTTTACCGAGTAGCTGTTACAGATCGAGATTCTTCGGTCGAGTCGGGTTGCAGGGTAACGTGCGGGCACAAAAAACGGAGCCGTGTCGCCACGACTCCGTTTCTCAAGAGGATGGGTAAGGGAAGTGAAATTAGTTCAGGTGCCAGATCTCGTCGTTGTACTGGGAGATGGTGCGGTCGGACGAGAAGGTGCCGGCGTTGGCGATATTGATGAGCGCCTTGCGCATCCAGGCGTCCTGGACCTCGTAGTCGGCCAACACGCGCTCCTTGGTCTGGATGTACTCCTCAATGTCGAGCAGGGCCATAAACCAGTCCTTGCCCTTAATGTCATCATGCAGGCGCTGCAGGCGCTCGGCGTTGCCGGTCGCCATAAAGGCCGGGTTGGTGATGAAGTCCACCAGCAGTTTAATGCCGGGCTTGCGGTAGAGTGCACCGGCGTTGTAGGTGCCGTCGGCGTAGAGCTGCTCAACCTGTTTGGACGAGGCGCCAAAGGTATAGATGTTCTCGTCGCCCACGAGCTCGGCAATCTCCACGTTGGCACCGTCGAGCGTGCACAGGGTTAGGGCGCCGTTGAGCATGAACTTCATGTTGGAGGTGCCGCTCGCCTCCTTGGAGGCCAGGCTGATCTGCTCGGAGATGTCAGCGGCGGGGATCACGCGCTCGGCGGCGGTGACGTTGTAGTTCTCGATCATGACAACCTGCAGGTAGGGAGCCACGTCGGGGTCGTTTGCAATCCACCGCGACAGCGTCAGGATCAGATGGATGATGTCCTGCGCGATAGTGTAGGCAGGCGCCGCCTTGCCGCCAAAGATGATGGTGACGGGGTGCTTAGGCCTGTTGCCGTTCTTGATATCGATGTACTTCCAGATGATGTAGAGCGCGAGCATCTGCTGACGCTTGTACTCGTGGATGCGCTTGACCTGGACGTCGATGATGGCGTTGGAGGGAATGGTCACGCCCTGCTCGAGCGCCATGAACTGGCGCATGATGGCCTTGGCCTCGACCTTGGTGGCGGCCAGGCGCTCAAGAACGTCCTTGTCGTCGGCGAACTTGGCGAGTTTGCTCAGATCGCCGGTGCTGCGCCAGTCGGTGCCGATTACATCGTCGAGCAGGCTGGCGAGCGCGGGGTTGGCTCCATGGATCCAGCGGCGGAAGGTGATGCCGTTGGTCTTGTTGGAGAACTTCTCGGGATAGATCTCGTAGAACGGATGAAGCTCGGTGTCCTCCAGGATCTTGGTGTGGAGGGCGGCTACGCCATTGATGGAGAAGCCAAAGTGGATGTCCATGTGGGCCATGTGGACGGTGTCGTATTCGTCGATGACGGCGACGCGCGGGTCATCGTGCTCGGCCTTCGCGATCTCATCGAGCTTGACGATAATGTCGGCGATGGCAGGGGAGACCTTCTGCAGGCTGACGAGCGGCCACTTCTCGAGCGCCTCGGCAAGAATCGTGTGGTTAGTGTAGGCGACCATGGAGCGTACGATGGTCACGGCCTCGTCAAACTCGATGCCATGCTCGGTGGTGAGCAAGCGAATGAGCTCGGGGATGACCATGGTGGGGTGCGTGTCGTTAATTTGGACCACGGCGTAGTCGGCCAGATCGTGCAGGTTGCTGCCGCGCTCGATGGCCTCGTCGATCAGGAGCTGGGCGGCGTTGCTCACCATGAAGTATTCCTGGTAGATGCGAAGCAGGCGGCCCTGCTCGTCGGAATCGTCGGGGTAGAGGAACAAGGTGAGGTTTTTGGCGATCTCGGTCTTGTCGAAGTCGATGGAGCTGCCGGGGACCAGGCCGTCGTCGACGCTCGCCAGGTCGAACAGGCGCAGACGGTTCTTGGTGGGCTGGCCGTAACCGGGCACATCGATGTTGACGAGCTTGGAGGTAACGGCAAAATCGCCGAACTCGACGGTGTAGGAGCGGTCATCGTCGACTAGGATGTCCTGCTCACCGAGCCACTCGTCGGGGACGGCCTTCTGCTGGTTGTCGACAAAGCGCTGACGGAACAGGCCGTAGTGATAGTTGAGGCCCACGCCATCGCCGGTCAAGCCCAGCGTGGCGATGGAATCCAGGAAGCACGCGGCCAGGCGGCCCAGGCCGCCGTTGCCGAGCGACGGCTCGACCTCGAATTCCTCGATCTTGTTGAGGTCGTGGCCTGCGGCGGTGAGCTGGTCCTTAACCTCGTCGTAGATGCCGAGGTCGATCATGTTGTTGATGAGCAGCTTGCCGATCAAAAATTCGGCGGAAATGTAATAGAGCTTTTTCTTGCCGTTGTTGAGCGGGCAGGCGGCGGAGCGCTTCTGCACGAGTTTGACCAGCAGCTTGTAAATGCGACGGTCGTCGAGCTGCTCGAGCGAGGTGCCAAAAGACTGCTCGGCGAGTTCCATGAGGTTAATTTGGGGCATGTTTCCTCCTGTAATGGGTTGATTACATGTCTGCAATTCATAAGAATCCCGCGCGAGGGGATTGGGGTGGCCTCGCGCGGGTAAGCAAGCGCGTCCGCACGGTGGGGAGGGGTCGGGCGCGGTAGCTCCTATTGAGGAAGCTCGATTTCGGCTTCCGACGGGATGCGGAAGTAGGTCTCGGTCCAGTCGGTGAGTTTGTGCTCGAGCTCGCGGGTGATGGCGCCGTCGAGCATGCGCCAGGTCCAGTTGCCGCCCAGCGTGGCAGGGGTGTTGATGCGCGCCTCGTTGCCCAAGTTGAGCAGGTCCTGCATGGTGTAGATGCACGTGTCGCTCACGCTGGCTGCGATGGTTCGGTTGAGCGCGTCGGCGATGGGTTCGCCGGCCTGCTGATGGGTGTACAGGGCTGTCTGCTCGCGCTGACGCGGGGTAGCCGTTCCTTCAAACCAGCCGCGTGCCGTCTCGTTGTCGTGAGTGCCCACGTAGGCGACGGTGTTGGCAATGTAGTTGTGCGGCAGGTAGTACGAGTTGGTGCCCTCAAAGGCAAACTGCAGGATCTTCATGCCGGGGAAGCCCGAGTTGTCGCGCATATCGATGACGCCGGGGGTGAGGAAGCCCAGGTCCTCGGCGATGATGGGCAGCGTGCCGAGCTTTTCCTCGAGTGTCTTGAAGAGCTTGAGGCCGGGACCCTGCGTCCACGAACCGTAGGACGAATCAGGCGAGGAGAACGGCACCTCCCAATAGGCCTCGAAGCCGCGGAAGTGATCCAGGCGGATGACGTCGTACATGTCGAGGGCGGCGCGAATGCGGCCCTCCCACCAGGAGAAGCCGTCGGCCTCCATGGCGTCCCAGTCGTAGATGGGGTTGCCCCAGTACTGGCCGGTGGCCGAGAACTGGTCGGGCGGCGTGCCGGCGACGCTCACCGGATTGCCGGCGGCGTCGATCTTAAAGAGCTCAGGCGTCGCCCACATCTCGACGGAGTCACGCGAGACATAGATGGGCAGGTCGCCGATGATGAGAATGTCGCGCTCGTTGGCATGGGCCTTGAGGCGGCTCCACTGGCGATCGAAGAAGTACTGCGTCATCTGGTGGTAGAGCATACGCGCCGGATGGTCGGTGCAGACCTTGGCGGAAGCCTCGCCGCGGGTGCGGAGCTCCGCGGGCCACTCCCAAAACGCCTTGAGACCGCACTCCTCTTTGACGGTCATGAACTCACAGTAGGGGATGAGCCAGTCCTCGTTGGCCTGGATAAAGTCATCGAAATCGGCCGGCTTGTCGGCAGCAAAGCGCTCGGCGGCGCGGTCGAGAATCTGACGGCGGCCGCCAAAGATAGCACCGTAGTCGACATTGCTGGGGTCGGATCCCAGATACACGCCATCGATATCGCGCTGCTCCAGATACCCTGCCTCGATAAGCTCGGCAAAGTCGATAAAGTTGGGGTTGCCTGCGCGGGCCGAGAACGACTGATAGGGCGAATCGCCATAGCTGGTCGTCGTAAGGGGCAGAATCTGCCAGTAATGTTGTTTGCACGAGGCGAGAAAATCGACGAAGTCGTAGGCATTCCAGCCAAAGCCGCCGATTCCGTATGGTCCGGGCAGAGATGAGACGGGCATGAGGACGCCGCTTGCACGCTCCATGAATGCGCTCACCAACCTTCTTGTTGTGGGGTCGGCCTGCCGATGGGTATGCAGTCCGCCTCCGATGTTCTGATTCGATACGCCTATTGTAAAACATGTTGTTTAAACATGTACAGGCAAGATAAAAAAGTTGGTCGATTTTCGGCGAATGGCTACATGCCATGAAAAAGCCCCGACCTCACAACGTGAGATCGGGGCAAGAACGGTATGTAGGTTTTTGCTACTCGGCGTCGGCGAAGCCGTTGGGGTTGTGGCTCTGCCAGTTCCAGCTATCGCGGCACATGTCCGCGATGTCGTACTGGGCCTTCCAGCGCATCATGCGCTCGGCCTTGGAGGCATCGCACCAGTTGGCAGCGATGTCGCCGGCGCGGCGCTCGCGGATCACGTAGGGCAGCTCCTTGCCACAAGCCTTGGAGAAGGCGGCGACGACCTCGAGTACCGAGGTGCCGGTGCCGGTGCCCAGGTTGAAGATCTCGACGCCGGTCTTGCCGTTCATCCAGTTAAGGGCGGCAACGTGACCAGAGGCCAGATCGCACACGTGGATGTAGTCGCGCACGCCGGTGCCGTCGGGGGTGGGGTAGTCGTTGCCAAAGACCTGAACGGCCTCGAGCTTGCCCACGGCGACCTGGGCGACATAGGGCACCAGGTTGTTGGGGATGCCCTTGGGGTCCTCGCCGATCAGGCCCGACGGATGAGCGCCGATGGGGTTGAAGTAACGGAGCAGCACGACGTCCCACTCGGGGTCGGCGGTGTGGACGTCCATAAGGATCTGCTCGATCATCCACTTGGTCCAGCCATAGGGGTTGGTTGCGGGCTTCTTGGGGTCTTCCTCGGTGACGGGCGGGTTGTCCGGGTCGCCGTAGACGGTCGAGGAGCTCGAGAAGATGATGGACTTGCAGCCATGGTTGCGCATGACGTCGATGAGCACCAGGGTGTTCTCGATGTTGTTGTGGTAGTACTCGACGGGCTTGCTCACCGACTCGCCGACGGCCTTAAAGCCGGCAAAGTGGATGACGCGGTCGATCTGATGGGTATCGAAGATCTTGTTCATCGCATCGCAGTCGAGCACGTTGGCCTCGTAGAAGGTGAGGTTCTTGGCGGCCTCGTCGCCCACGATGGTCTTGACGCGGTCGACGGCGACGGCGCTGGAGTTGGAGAGATCATCGACGATGACGACCTGGTAGCCACCCTCGAGCAGCTGAACGACGGTGTGCGAGCCGATAAAGCCGGCGCCACCGGTAACGAGGACGCAGGTGTCTTTGGGGTCGAGTGCTTTGGACATGTAGTCTCCTATCGAATCAGGAACACTTCTAGAGGGGAGTATAGCGCAGGCGGGGACGCCCAAATGGTGCACTGTAGGAAAAGCAGAGGATTATGTTAACGTACTCATATAAGAGCTTGCTCAATTGTTACCTCAAATTTGACAATTGCTTACGAGCCGCCGACCTTGTAGTTTCCTGCCGTTCGTGGAAATCGTTGGGACGCGCCATATGTACGCTAATATGTATGAGTTGAGCGACATATAAATAAGCATGTAACGGAGTACATATGTCACCAAACAGCGATTCCATCCTTTCCCAGGAGCTCTCGCGCCGCACTGCCCTTAAGGCCCTGTTCGGCGCCGCTTCTGCGGCAGTTCTTTTTGGCCTGCCCACTCGCGCCCATGCGGCGGAGGCTTCCAAAGAAACCACCGATAAATTGAATGCCGCCCAGGCCCAGCTCGACGAGGTTCAGGCCCAGCTCGACAGCATCGCAAATGAGTATGCGGCGCTGGCCAACAAGAATGCCCAGACCCTCAACGACATCGAGAATGTCCAGGGCAAGATTGACGACACGCAGGCCCAGATCGATGAAAAGAAGGCCGAGCTCAAGAAGAAGCGCAACGACCTTTCCGATCGCGTGGCCGCCAGCTACAAGTCCGGCGGCACGAACATCCTGTCGCTGCTGCTGGCCTCTGGCTCGTTTGAGGAACTCGTCGCCAACGCGCATTACGTTGAGAAGATCAACAAGAGCGACCGCGATGCCATCGAGGATATCCAGACGATTCAGGCTGAGCTCGACGCACAGAAGACCGAGCTCGAAGCACAAAAGGCCGACCTGGAGAAACTCAAGGACCAGCAGACGGCTCAGATGCAGGATATGCAGGCCAAGCAGCAAGAAGTCCAGACCGTGCTGAACGGTCTTTCCGACGACGTCAAGGAGCTCATGGCTCAGCGCGATTCCGAGATCCTCGCTGCCGCCCAGGCCGAGGAGGCCGCTAGGAAGGCGGCTGCGGCAGCCGCGGCCTCTGCGAACACGGGCTCTTCTTCGGGTGGCTCGAGCTCGGGTGGCGGCTCGTATGCCGGCGGCACCCCGCAACAGACGGGCGGTTCGGGCAAGCAGCAGGCCGTCGTCAATGCGTGCTACTCGACGCCTTCTCCCGGCCAGGGCTGGTGTGCTGCCTGGGTTACCAACGTCTTCCGCAATGCCGGCGTGGGCTATTTTGGCGGCAACGCGTGTGACATGTTCAACGCCTGGTGCTATAGCTCCGACCGCTCGGCGCTGCAGGTGGGCATGATCGTGGCCGATTCCTCGCACAGCGGCACGGGTGCTCCGGGCCTTATCTACGGTCATGTGGGTATCTACGTTGGCGGCGGCATCGTTATGAGCAACGAGGGTGCCATTACGTCTAAGTCGCTTGATTCGTTTATTAGCTTCTATGGTACTGGCTCTGGCGTGCGTTGGGGCTGGCTCGGCGGCGTGGCGCTGTCGTAAAGCCGACGGGGCCGCGTGCCCGCCCGCAATATATTTGATTGCCTGCTCGGGCAGTCCTGCGCAAGACGAAGGCCACATTAAGTGGCCTTCTTTGCGTGCGGAACTCGCGATCAATCAAATATATTGCGGGCGGGCACGCGGCCCTCTTGGGTTCGGGGCGCGGCACACCGGACTGGTTGTCTGAATTAAAGAAAGTGAAGGCCCCTTTCGGGGCCTTCTTTTTATAAAAATTCGCCTACTCGGTGGACTTCGGGTTCTAGGTCTACGTTGAATTGGTCTTTGACGGTTGTTTGGATGTGGCGGATGAGTTCGTCAACGTCGGCGGCGGTGGCGTGGTTGGCGTTGACGATAAAACCGCAGTGCTTTTCGCTTACCTGCGCGCCGCCAACGGCGTGTCCTCGCAGGCCGGCATCCATGATGAGTTTGCCGGCAAAGTAGCCCTCGGGGCGCTTGAAGGTGGAGCCGGCGCTCGGCATGTCGAGCGGCTGCTTGTCCTCGCGGCGCTGGCGGTAGTCATCCATGTCGGCCTTGATCATCGCGGCGTTGCCCGGGGCGAGATTGAAAGTGGCCGAAAGCACGATGAAGCCGTCGTCGGCGATGCGGCTCTTGCGATAACCCAGGTTGAGCTCGTCGACATCGAACTCGATAATGCTGCCGCTACCGCGGGTGCCGTCGTCGAGCATGCGGGCGGGCTTGTAGACGCGCACGGACTCCAGCACATCGGCCATGCAGGCGCCGTATGCTCCGGCGTTCATGTAGCAGGCGCCGCCGACCGATCCGGGAATGCCCGAGATGGGCTCCATGCCGGTGAGACCGGCCTCGGCTGCCGCCGCGGCGACATCGGAAAGCAGCGCACCGGCGGCCGCCGTGACATGCGTGCCATTGACCGTAATGTCGGAGAGGCCCTCGCCCAGCGCTACGACGATGCCGCGGATGCCCTTGTCGCCGACGAGCAAGTCGGAGCCGTTGCCCACGATGGTGAGTGGCAGATCGCAGCGATAGCAGGTATCGAGCGTGGCGACGAGGCCCTGCTCGGTATCGGGCGTGACAAAGACGTCGGCCGGGCCGCCGATCTTAAACGTGGTGTGCTCGCGCATGGGCTCGCTCATCAGCACGTTGTCCTCGCCGGCAACGCCAGCGAGCGCGCACAGCAGGTCCTCGTTAAAAAAGTCGTTCTCGTGCATACGAATATCCGCCTTTTGGTGGTCGTTGTCATCAATCGATTGCAATATACCCCACCCGGACGGATTTGGTGCGCTGGCGGCGATAAAACAGCCGTCCACCGGATTGGTAAAGTGTTTATCACCGAGGTAGAGGGGTAGTCGCTATACTTTCAAGAGATTGCGCGTAAACCCGGAAGGAGCGAGATGGCCAACAAAGTCACCCTCAAGCAGATCGCCCAGGAGGTGGGGCTTTCCCCCTCGTCGGTCTCGCTTGTTCTCAATAATCGGCCCTGTCGCATCTCGGAAGAAAACCGCAAGCTCATCAAGGAGGTCGCGGCGCGCAACCACTATGTTCCCAACCAGATTGCGCGCAGCCTGGTCATGCGCGAGTCGCGCACGCTGGGCCTTATCGTCCCTAACATCGAGAGCCGCTTTTTTGCCTCGCTCGCCGGTAGCCTGGAAAAGCGCTGCCGCGAGGACGGCTATGCGCTCTTCATTACCAGCTCGGGCGGCAGCGCCGATGACGATCTGGAGCTGCTGCGCCAGCTGGTGACGCGCGGCGTTGATGGCGTCTTCCTGGTGGTGGGTGACGAGTTCTCCGATGACCGCGCCCTGCGCGAAGAAGTCAGCCACCTGCCCATCCCGGCCGTAATGGTCGACCGTGCCATTGAGGGGCTCGAGTGCGACAAGGTGATGTTCGACCACGAGATGGGCGGCTACATGGCCACCCGCTATCTGATCGAGCAAGGCCACCGTCGCATCGCCTGCTTGGTTAACGCGCGCCGTTCCAATACGGGTCGCAAGCGACTTGCCGGCTATGAGCGCGCGCTGCGTGAGGTTGGCCTGCCGATCGACGCACGTTTGGAGTTTGAGAGCGAGTACTACATTCCGAGCGCATACGAGGCCTCGGAGGCGGTGCTCGCAACTGACGCCACTGCCGTGTTCGCAAGCTCGGATAACATTGCCCTCGGTTTGCTCAAGCGCTTGCACGAGATGGGGAAGAGCATCCCGGGCGATATCTCGGTGGTGAGCTATGACAACTCGGCGGCCGACGTTCTCTTTGAGCCGGCGCTGACCGCGATTGAGCAGGACCCTGGTGTCCTTGCGGAGCATGCTTTTGGCTGCATGTCCAAGCGTCTTGCCGGTAGGGGCGGCAGGCGTGCCGAAGAGGTCGTTCTGGAGCCGGAGCTTATCGTTAAGGACAGCGTGCTCGAGCTTACTAAACACAACTAAACACGTTTATCAATTTGCAGAGACCGAATGTGGAGCACCTGTGACGGGCAATGCCGCAGGTGAATGTCGCGTTTTGCTAATTGATGGGATTGATAAGGGTGGTAAAACGTTTTTTCACCATGATAAAACGTTTTAGCAAATATACTAGTCCCAACGAAAGGTTGCCGTATCGGAGGGCGACCGCACAGCGAAGGGACATAAACAATGGCTAAAACACTGGGGACGCCGTGGCAAAAGCTGGGCCACGAGGTGCCGGCTTCCGAGCTCGAGGGCGTCGACCTGTATTGGCGCGCCTCCAACTATCTGTCCGTCGGTCAGATCTACCTTCGCTCTAACCCGCTAATGCGCCCCGACTTTGTCGACGAGAAAACCGGTGAGGTGCGCGACTTCGGTCGTCCGGACGTTAAGCACCGCCTGGTTGGCCACTGGGGCACCACGCCCGGCATCAACTTCCTGTTCGGTCACGTCAATCGTCTGATCGCCGACCACAACCAGAATGCTATCTTCTTGATGGGCCCTGGTCACGGTGGCCCCGCCGGTACTGCTCAGTCGCTGCTCGACGGCACCTACCGCGAGATTCGCCCCGACATCACCAATGACGAGGCCGGCCTGCAGAAGTTCTTCCGCCAGTTCTCCTATCCCGGCGGCATCCCGAGCCACTTTGCGCCCGAGACGCCCGGTTCCATCCACGAGGGCGGCGAGCTCGGCTACACGCTCAGCCACGCCTACGGCGCCGTCATGGACAACCCGAGCCTGCTGGCCGTGGCCGTGGTGGGCGATGGCGAGTCCGAGACCGGTCCGCTCGCGACCTCTTGGCAGTCCAACAAGCTCGTGAACCCGGCAACCGACGGCATCGTCCTGCCGATCCTGCACCTCAACGGCTACAAGATCGCCAACCCCACCATCCTTGCTCGCGTGTCCGACGAAGAGCTCACCAAGTTCTTTGAGGGCATGGGCTATAAGCCGCACTTCTTTGTCGCCGGCTTTGACGACGAGAGCCACGCAAGCATTCATGCGCGTTTCGCTGCCCTGTTTGAGCAGGTCTTCGATGAGATCTGTGACATCAAGGCCACCGCGCAGGCCCAGGCCGCCTCAGGCGAGACCGTGGTCCGCCCGGCCTACCCCATGATTGTGTTCCGTACGCCCAAGGGCTGGACTTGCCCCAAGCACATCGACGGCAAGAAGACCGAGGACTCCTGGCGCGCGCATCAGGTGCCGCTGGCGAGTGCCAAGGACACCCACGAGCACTTCCGCGTGCTGCGCGAGTGGCTGCGTTCCTACAAGCCCGAGGAGCTCTTTACGCCCGAGGGCCAGGTGCGCCCCGAGGTGACGGCCTTTATGCCGACCGGCGAGTTGCGCATCGGCGCCAACCCCAACGCGAACGGCGGTAAGGTGCGTCGCGAGCTCGAGCTGCCCGATATTCATGCCCACGAGGTCCCCGTCGCAACTAAGGGTCATGGCTGGGGCTCCACCGAGGCCGCCCGCGTCTTTGGTGAGTACACTGCCGACGTTCTGGCCAAGAACATGGATGACTTCCGCATCTTTGGTCCCGACGAGACCGCGTCCAACCGTCTGCAGGCTGCCTACAAGGTGACCAAGAAGCAGTGGGATGCCGGCTTCTACGAGGACGAGGCCAACGACGAGCTGCTGGCAGGCTCCGGTAAGGTCGTCGAGCAGCTGTCCGAGCACCAATGCGAGGGCTTCCTCGAGGCCTATGTGCTCACTGGCCGTTCCGGTGTGTGGAGCTCCTACGAGAGCTTTGTCCATGTGGTCGACTCCATGGTCAACCAGCACTGCAAGTGGCTCGAGGCTACCAAGCGCGAGATTCCGTGGCGTGCCCCCATCAGCGGCCTTAACATTTTGCTGTCGAGCCACGTTTGGCGTCAGGACCACAACGGCTTCTCGCATCAGGACCCCGGCTTTATCGACCTGCTGCTCAACAAGGCCAACGACACGCACATCGTAAACGCCTACTATCCGGCCGACGCCAACATGGCTCTCGCCGTCGCCGAGCGCGTCTACCAGTCCACCGACTGCGTCAACGCCATCTTCTGCGGCAAGCAGCCTGCTCCGACCTTCCAGACGGTCGACGAGGCCAAGGCGGAGCTCGCCGAGGGCGTTGCGACCTGGGAGTGGGCATCGACCGCCGATTCGCTCGCCGAGGCCGACGTCGTGGTCGCCACCTGCGGTGACGTGCCGACGCTTGAGGCTCTGGCTGCAACCGACATGCTGCGCGAGCTGGGCATCAAGGTATGGTTCGTCAACGTGGTCGACCTGCTCAAGATCCAGAACGTCTGCGAGAACGACCAGGCTCTCAGTGACGAGCGCTGGGCTGAGCTGTTCGGCTGCGGCGATAAGCCCGTCCTCTTCGCGTTCCACGCCTATGCCGGCACGATTCGCCGTCTGATTTGGAACCGCCCCGGCCACGATGCCTTCCGCGTCCACGGCTACGAGGAGAAAGGCTCCACGACAACGCCGTTCGACATGCTGCGCCTGAACAACATGGACCGCTGGGCACTGGCCGCCGACGTGCTGCGCATGGTCGACGCCGATAAGTTTGCCGAGCAGATTGATGAGTGGGAGGCATTCCGCACCGAGGCCTTTGAGTTCGCGTGCGATGAGGGCTACGATCACCCGGCCTTCACCGACTGGGTCTGGCCCGACGCAGCAGCTGCAACCGCTGCCGACGGCGCGCTCTCCGCAACCCAGATGACCGCGGGCGACAACGAGTAAGTAGGCATCCGGGACGGTCTCGCGCTGGGGCCTGCTCCGGGCGGGTGCCCTTCCTCGGGGAAGTGGGCTTCGCGAACTTCCCCGAGGAAGGGCACCC
>UQIN01000024.1 GCA_900541035.1 uncultured Collinsella sp.
AGCACGAAGCTCCAGCGCGAGCTGGGCTGGAGGCCGGCCCACACCGACTTCGCCGGGGGCCTCAAGGCCACCATCGACTGGTACGTCGAGAACGAGTCCTGGTGGCGCCCGGCCAAGGAGGCCACCGAGGCGCGCTACCGCGCCCAGGGGCAATAAGGAATAGCATCGTGGAGCTATCAATAATTGAGCCGCATATCGTTTCGATAAGCGCCTCGATTGCTTCGGTCATCAGCTCTTATTTAGTTGCTCGAAATAAATCTGCTTCAGTTATTCAAACACTCAAAGAATCAATTGAGTATGAAATCGAAAAGCTCATGAAACAGCATGAAGTTGATTTAGACAACTTAAAGGAGACTCATAAACTTGAGATGGAGAAGCTCGAAGCTGAGCATAGATATTCCCTCCGCTGGCCAGCTCCAATGCACAGAACGAAATGACCACGCAGTTAGATTGGTTCAATGGTCGGTAATGTGATGTCAGCGCCACAGATGCGGGATTTCCTCGTAAATTCCCTTACGGAATCAATGAAGAAGGGCCAACAAGAGTAGCGACTAGACCTGAAGTATTATTTCAGGAATAGCGGATTACTTATATAGCTTTTAAATGCCGGAACGCTTCGTTTCTCAAAATGATGCGTCCCGGCATTATTTGTTTAGATTCCTCAACAGGAGGTTGTCCAATTCTGAATTTGATGACTAATGTGAATATACGTTTGTAGGCAAATGCGACTTAACATCGATGCGTTTTATTAGTAATTTCTGCTCCAGAAGAAGCTTATGCATGAGGTTTTTACCGTGATCTTTATTGTCGAGAGTACTTCCATACTCATTCAATAGGTGAGATATACGCGAATACAATTCTTCAAGAATCGCTTGCTCATCAATTAATTCATTTGATTTATTTGGATAGCTCTTATACATAAATACAAGCTTTGTATCACAACCGTAGAGATTGACAGTATCAAAGATAGATTGGAAGTAAGAATAATCTGCTCGAGAAAGAGAATGACCGAATATCTTAATGTAGCTGGTATCGCTGTCACAGAGCTTTACAGTTTCGTTTTCGTATGGCACTAACGACATAAGCCTATATGTTTTTGTAAACGACAACGCCGGGTTATCTTCAGGGACGTCTTTTCCGTCAATCCCAAAAATGGTTTCTGTTCTGCCCAGTATGCCATGGACATTCCGAGCACCAACAATTCCCAACCCCGGATCTTCCAGCATAAAAGGGGTCGTGTAGTTAAAGTTCAGTATGGAAGAGCCGTAGTTCTTTTGCTGGGATTTCTCAATGCAGTCATCACGAATGGCCGCGAAATGCGCGTGAGCCTTTTCCCTATATTCATCATCTTTCTTAACTTGTTCTTTGAGATAGCTCGCAAAGATGTGTTCATAGTCTTTTAGCGAGGAAAGAAGAAAGCCAGTTAGTTCCTCTTGGGAAACATCTTCTTTTCCAAACCGTTTCGATACGAATTCGTATAAATCATCTTTTGGTCGGAAGGATTGATTAGAGTTTGAAGGGTCAATAGCCAATCCTGTAAGGCTATACACGCTGTCTAGCCTTGAGCCCGATCCGTCTTTCTGGAAAACGATTTCAGAGATAAGACCCTCAATATCACACCATAAAGGGTCGTTTTGTTCGGTCTCAGAAAGAATGACGTCCCAGACATTTCTTTTGTCCTGTTAGCGCCGGGCGATTTTAGCCGCTAATAGTCAAACTATTTTGACCAATCCCGGTCACCGAATAATGGCCACCGTGCCTCCCCGCCGCCACTACGCTGGTGGTGCCAACACGCCGGCGTTAGGAGGACCATTGAGGTGAACGAGAGACACGATGACCTACAGGAGATTATAGACGCGGCGCTCCGGGAGATGGCCGCGGAGGAGGGCGACGGGTTCGACCCGCAGGCATGCAACCTCGCGGAGTTCTGCAGGAGGACGGGGCTCACCCGCTCCCGCGCGAGGACGGTCAGGGCACACGGGTTCAGGGCCCTGCCCCACGGGAACAGCGGGAGGAGGGCCGCGCCGGGCGTGCTCGCCGGCCACACCGGCCTGGTGGACGACCTCCTGCGGAAGGGCGTCACCAACTCGCAGGTGATATTCGAGCGGCTGCTCGGCCAGGGCTACGCCGGCGGCCTCACCACGGTGAAGACCTATATCGCCGCGCACCGGGACCTCGTGCCCGCGAAGAGGCGGCAGGCGGCCCCGCAGGGCTGCCGCGGCCAGCGCTTCAGGACGGCGCCCGGAGAGGCCTACCAGATGGACTGGGGCTTCGTCGCGGTCGAGCGCCCCGGCGGGGAGCGGGCGCGGATCGCCTGCTTCGCCATGGTCTGCCACCATTGCGGGGGCGCCCACGTCGAGTTCTTCCCGAACGCGCGCCAGGAGAACCTCCTCATCGGGATGCTGCACGCGTTCTCGGCGCTGGGCGTGCCCGCGACCGTGCTCACCGACAACATGAAGAGCGTGGTCGTCCGCCGCGATGCCGACGGCCGGCCCGTCTGGCAGGCCGACTACGCCGAGTTCATGGGCGTCGTCGGCTTCCGCACCAGGCTGTGCAGGCCGCGCCACCCCTATACGAAGGGCAAGGTGGAGAGACTCGTCCGCTTCGTGAAGGGGAACTTCCTCGCGGGAAGGTCCTTCACCGACCTTGACGCCCTCAACCGGGAGGCCGCCCTCTGGTGCGCCGAGCAGGGAGGCCGCTGGCGGCGCGCGGCGGCATGCGTCCCGATGCGCGAGCACGAGGCGGCGTGCTCGGCGAACACCAGGCCGCTCGAGGTCACGGCCGAGGTCGAGCGGTACCTGTGCCCGCGCCGGAAGATCTCCTTCGACGGCTTCGTGAGCTTCGAGGGGCACCGCTACGGCGTGCCCTACTGGTACGGCCGCCGCGAGTGCAGGGTGAGCCGGGAGGGGCGCGTGGTGCACATATACAGCGACGACCTCTCCCGCGAGCTCGTCGCCCACGCCGTCGGCGCCGGCGCCGACAGCTGGTGCGAGGGGCAGTGGGAGACATCGCCGGCGCAGCCCGAGGAGCTGCCGACCCAGCCGGTGGGGACCGTGGTCGAGCAGATCGCCCCGCCCAGGACGAAACCCGGTTTCGAGAGGTTCGACTTCGGGAGGGCCGAATGATGGCGGGCGCGGGGGCGAGTCCCTACGAGCTCGCGAGCGACGCCGCGTCGAGGCTCGGGATCGCCGTCGGGGCGGAGGAGCTCGCGACCCTCGCCTCGGACCTCGACCTCGGCGACGGGGAGATGGCCGCCGTGGCCGCCACCTTCTCCTACCTTGCGGAGAAGAGGAGGCTCGCCTCCATCGAGACGCTGCTGAGGCTGAGCAGGCTGCCCAGGCGCGAGCCCAAGGCCTTCGAGGGCTTCGACTTCTCCAGGATCCAGGGCCGGGACGCGGCCGCGCTGGGCAAGCTCCCGTCGCTGGCCGACCTCTACGCGCACCGCAACGTCGCCTTCGTCGGGCCCGGCGGCATAGGGAAGACGCACCTCGCGCAGGCCTACGGGCGCGAGTGCTGCATGCGGGGGCTCAAGACCTACTACATCAAGGCGACCGAGCTCAGGGACAGGTTCCAGAAGGCCGTCCAGCGGGGAAACACCTCGCGGGTCGTCTCCTCGCTCGTCAAGCCGTCGTGCCTCATCGTGGACGAGGTGGGGAGATGCGTCTACGACAGGCCGTGCACCGACCTGTTCTTCGATGTCGTCGACAGGCGCTACGAGAAGGAGGGGCCGAACGCGATGGTCCTCACGAGCAACATCGCCCCGAGCGGGTGGGATGAGTTCTTCACGGGCGACGACACGCTCCTCTGCGTCCTCGACAGGCTGTTCGACAAGGCGTCGGTGTTCGTGATGCGGGGCCCGAGCTACCGCGGCAGGGGGCTCGACACCTACTCGGTGGAGGCCGTCCCCCAGGCGGTGAAGGTGAGGGGGATCCAGCCCGAGGGGATGTAGGGAAGCGATAGGAAAGTCATAGATGCGGGCGTGTTGGCTAAAATGGGTCGGCCGGGATTGGTCAATCTCGGCCGACTATATTTGGCTAAATTATTCCGACGCTAACAGTCCTCAGGGATCGATTCAATTGAGGATGTTTTATTCATCCTACTGCTGTAAAATCTGAGAACTTGGACTTCAGTCCGCAGGCCAAGTCGAATCCATTTCCAAGAATAATTAGTTGGTGCATTATTTCAATCCTTTCCTCGTATTGAACTGTGTGAATGGCTTTCTAGGTTTTTACCCGAATTCTAATGGTTTAGATAACGGGTGACGTCTCACCTACCCCAAGCTTCGGTAGGTCGCGTCAGCCATCAGGATATTGCCTGCCACCCTTGTGGTCGGCTCCCGTCTGTCGCGCTCCTGGTTGACCCGGAAGAGGTAGACGTACCAGTCGAGGTAGGCCTGCAGGTTCCTGTGCGACATCCCCGTGAACCGTCACAGGTAGCGCTTGGGCCAGGAGCACAGGCCGTTCACCATCTCCATCCGATTTAGGTAGACCGAGTCGTTGACTCGGCCCTGTGCGCCTCGCTCTCGAGCCCGCCGTCCCTGACCAGCGCGTTATGCGCCCTCTCCGGGTCGTGAATCAGCAGTGCCCCGGGCTCTATCCTGCCGCCCATGGCCTCCCTCATGCGCGCCGAGCTGGGCTTGCCGTGGCCGCAGACGACCGCGACGAGGTTCTTGCGCAAGTCGATGTCGACGCAGATGCAGAGCATCTGGCGGGATGGGCCGCGCTTGCGAGCCTGCCCTTAGCCCTTGGAGGGATCCGTGTTGTTGATGCAGGTCTCGTCCACCCAGACGGTGTCGCGCGGCACGATCCGGTCCTGGTAGCCGGACACCGTGACGAGCACGCGGTGCCGCCACTCGAGGGCGGTCTTGTGGGTGACGCCGCACAGCTCGGCCGCGCACTCGACGGGGACGTTGTGTCGCATGAGCCTGATGAAGAAGACCCAGGTGGCGAGGGGCTTTCGGCAGTGCTCGAGGACGGTGCCGGTGAGGGAGGTGAACCTCCTGCCGCAGGAGCGGCATCGCCATCTCGGGACCCCGGCCGCGGTGGACCCGTCCCTCCAGGCGCCGCGCGCGCCGCAACCCGGGCACTTCGGGTCCGGCCGATAGGCCGCGGCGGCCTCGGCAAGCGTGCCGACGCCGACCTCATCGCGGCAGCGCCTCTCGTCGACGGCTTCTCTGAGCAGCATGAACTCGTCGGCGGCAAGGCCCGCCACGAGCGCCCTGAAGGGGTTCGCTCTTCCCATATGGATCTGTCCCATCCGCCCGAACGCCCACCTGGAGGGATTGTCGCCAAACAAAGATCCGGGTGGGCGCTCGGGCAAATTCTCTGTTTGGCTGGGAAGTTGATAATCAAGGTGGCTGGGAAGGGCATGGCATTCGGGGACCTTGCGGCCCCCGAATCATCAGCTGTTATCTAAACTGTTATCTCATAAGTCCACCAACAGGAATAGAATTGCATCATCATGAATATGGTTGCTTAAGGAGATGCTTTAATGCCCGGATTGTTCGTGATGCACTCACTTGTTGTCTATAGGCTTTGGGCAAATACCTATAGGCACAAGGAGGAAAGACTTGATGTCTCGAATTACGGCAACAAACCTTTACTAGACTACATTTTTAGCTTTGTTAATGACAATAACGCGCCGTTTCAAGTAAATGAAGGTGAACGGTTCATTCAGTTCGATTCTTATAGGCAAATAAATGACAGTGTTTTAATCAATCTAAAATCTGGTCGCGCGGGACTTCATGTTGATGTCGTTGACACAAGAACAATGACCGATAGTGGAATTTCCTACACAGAGGAAATGGCCGGTATGGTCCCTTCTAGGCTACTCATTAAATGTACTCCTGGATTAGGCTATGCGCTGATTGGGATTGAATCAGTTCCGAATGGCGGAGGCGCCTCAGTGCCAGTTACAGCACTAAAGAATTATATTGCCAGTCATTCAACAGGAATATCCTTAAAATCAGAACGAGTGCAAGAAAGGTCTGCACTTGACGCATTTACGGGAGTGGAGCAATTCGAACTTCGCCGTTATCGCCCCTCCAAAAACATTGAAGACGGTACCGTGGCAAACGTGGGAACTATGTCATTCATTGCAAAACATAAAAGAGGCCTTCGCATCCCTCTAGCGACAATTGATATGATTAAAGACAAGAAAGCGGTTGCGGAGTATTTTGGCGTTACGAGCAACTATTCTGGTCGAGAAGAAGTTTTTGCCACGCTAAAGCAACGTGACGGAAAACCTAAAACGTTTATGCTTGATAAGGAATTCGCAGTTCCCATAACTGAAGTATTAAATGAATCAGGACAGCCGCCACTTTCTGATGATCAGTTTATCGCCGTTTGTCTTGATAGTTTCGCTAGAGCAGAGGATGTTTTCAATAGAGATAAATAGTCTATTACGTTACTCCGGAAGGTCGGTAGCATGGGCAAAATTGACTTCTGGCAACTTCTAATCAAATATATTGATACACTCCGCAATTATCAAACTAATAAAATATCGCACGGCGATATATTTGTTCAGCTAATTGTTCCTGCTTTGCTGTCGGTGGCTCTGTTTTTTAATTGGCCTGACGGCTGCATTAACCTTGAAGATTTAATATCTAATCTCATTAGCTGCATCTCTATAATTTCTGGCCTTATGTGTGGTGTTGCGGTACTTCTCTTTCAATTGCGCTTGCAAATGAGCTCTCAAAAAGATCCAAAACCACTCGATCGCGAGTTTACGTTGGTTGACGAATCGTTCCATATATCTATGTGGACTGTTTTGGATGGGCTCTTCGTTGTTGGCTTGTTATGCTTTGCCCCATTGACCAAGAACATCAATGAGCTATTTTCCAGATTTTTATTCTGTCTCGCCGCCTACTTTCTTGGTAACTTTCTACTTGTCACGCTCATGGCTTTAAAACGAATTAGCGCGGCATACACAGCGTTTTCACGCGGCTGGAAAATGTAGCCCCCAAACCCATGGGCTTTTATAAATAGTGTTTCACGAGCTTCGCATGCGTAGAAGAATCCCAGCTTGCCGCGAAAAGCTCTAATAACATGACAACATGATGCATACAGTCCCGTTATCCTAATGCGAACAAATAACTTTGCGTTCCGTAAACCAAAGCGATCGGGCTATTGACCGTGTGACGATGCGGCTTCTCGGTAGAGGCAATTTCAGCGTATATTTTGAACTTATCGTAGGCATTCTGCTAAAGGGCGATCCGAGGACTGTCGTCTTCTCAGACACTTTCCGTAATAGTTCAATTCGGCGCTTTGCGCATGCAGCTGACGATCTCAGTTGCATGCGCGGCCGTTTATGAACATCGTTTGACGGGCGCTCTCCTTTCACCGATTGGCAAAACGATTTACACCTAATTTCGGGGTTCGATCTCAGGTTTCTTCATCGTCCCTCACCTGATCTCGCTACAATAATAACTGCTGCTACCAGGTAGTTTTCTGGTGCAGCCTTCATTGGCTCTTGTGAAGATCGGAGCGGTTATGTTTGCTGCCGCGTTCCACACTAGCCGTCACTACATCCTGATTACTGCCATGGCCTGCCTATGCGTTTTGCTGGGCGGGCCTTCTTATGCCGCGGGCGCGGACAGCCTGTTCATTGCGGGCGCCACGTACTACGAGCCGGGCGCGTCAGGCCCCGGGTGGGCCTGGACCGATGCCGACCATCTGGAGCTTAACGGCTACACGGGCGAGGCCATCGGCTCCGACGACGACCTGGTGGTGACGCTGACCGGGCAGAACGCTGTTGTCGAGACGAGCGCGCCCGACGTGGACATCTCGCGTTGCGGCATGGAGGTGTGGGGAAACCTTACGCTTATCGGCTCCGGCTCGCTGACGGCGACGAGTTCGCAATGCGGGATCCATGTGCCCCAGGCGCTGGTGTTCGACGGCTGCACAGTCGACGCCCGGGCTGACGGGGCCAATGCTGACAGCCAGACGGTGGCAGGCATCCTTGCGTGCGGCCTGACCGTGCGCGGCGGCGGGTGCGTTGTTGTCTCGGGCGCGGGGGCAGCAACTGGCTTGGACTGTTATGGAGTGCGTCTGCTCGACGAGGGGGCGGGCCTTGGCGCGGATGGCGGGACGCTTGTCGTGGATGCGTCCTGGCTGGATGCGTCCGGTACGGATGCCGGCGTTGCCTGCGACCGCGGGTCGCTCGTGACCGCGCGCTTGGTTACGCCTGCTGGCGGGGCCTTTGGTGATGTTGGCGTGGTTGATGTCGACGGGGCCGTGGCCGCGCATGTGGCGATCGAGCCCGAGGGCGCTATCGACCCGGCGGGGGAGAGCGGAGCGCGCGATGTGACGGGGGATGGCGGGGCTACCGCCGGCGAGCCTGCTACGAGGCCGGGGGCGGAGGCGACGGATGTACCTGCGGGCGCGACAACCAAGACGACCACAGTGGCAACGACAGTGACGACCACGTCGGCAAAGACCACCGTCACAAAGCCCTCAAGGCCCAACGCTTCGACCACAACAACCACCAAACTCCCCAAAACCGCCGACAGCCCCTGGATCGCCCCATCCTCGGCACTTTTCCTGCTTGGAACAGCGCCTGCGTGCGCGGTCCTGGGCAGCGCTTCAGTTTGCGTCTAACGAGGGTCGGCTCATTGTTAGGGATGCGGGGTGAAGATACACTCGCCGCCATCAATCGTGTCCGCGGCTCTTGCAGGCAGATGGCGAACACCAGTCGCATCCCTCTAACGTTCGCCCCCGAGGCGACCCTAAAACTCGAAGGTTTTGACGTCAGTAGATTCCCCGGCACAGCAAGTCAAATATTTATGCCCGGATAAAAAACCAGGCGGAACCGCTTTCGCAACTCCGCCTTACAAAACCCAAGAGTTTTGCTGTCTATATTCTTTATGGCAAATCATAACCAGCTGTCAATCAATCTCGTGAGAAAAGCCAGGGATGAACGGACGGTCGTTTTTAGAGATAAGACAGCCAGTCGTTTTATCCGTTAATGGAGAGCTGGTGCGATTCAGCGAGTTGTTGTTCGCAAAAATATTCAATAACTGGTATTCTTAGTCGATATCGAATCTGGTCTGCCAATTGACTTCCAGATACCACGGAAGCACCAAAATGCGACGCAAGCTAGGGGTCGACATAGACGCGAGAGCTAACATATCCAAGAACAATGACGGCCCCACCATCGGGGCTGTTGACCTTTTCTGCGGAATTGGCGGGCTCACTTACGGCCTCCGCGCCAGTGGCATTGATGTTGTTGCCGGCTATGATCTCGATGATTCCTGTAAGTACGCCTATGAGGCGAACAACGGCGAGGGCACCTTCGTCTGCAAGAACGTGGGTGATGTCACGGGCGAGGAGATTAAGGGTCGTCTCAAGGACTTTGACATCAAAGTACTCGTCGGTTGCGCACCATGTCAGCCTTTCTCGACGCACCGCAAGGACAAGAAGCATCGCGAGCGTCACAAGGACTGGGGGCTTCTTGCGCAGTTCGGTCGGCTCGCCAGAGAGGCCATGCCGGACTATATCTCCATGGAGAACGTGCCAGAGCTTGCGAAAGAGAGTATTTTCACGGACTTCATAGCAACATTGGAAGAGTTGGACTACGAGGTCACATATCGTGTGGTCAAGGCTGAAGAATATGGGGTACCGCAGCATCGGCGGCGTTTGCTTTTGCTCGCGTCAAAGGAGGGCACTATTGATTTAATCGCCCCTACCTGCAATGAGGGACACGTTGTCACGGTTAGGGAAGCAATCGGCAAACTTCCGCCCGTTAAGGCTGGCGGCTTCTGCAAAGGCGATCCCTTGCAGACTGCATCTGCGCTTTCCAATCTCAATCTTCGCCGCATCAAGGCATCAATACCAAACGGAACGTGGCGCGACTGGCCAGAAGACTTAAGGCTTGACTGCCACAAGAAGACGAGCGGTCAAACTTATCCGTCCGTATACGGACGGATGGCATGGGACGAGACATCGCCGACCATTACAACTCAGTTCTACATGTATGGTACGGGCCGTTTCGGACATCCCGAACAAGACCGTGCGCTCACATTGCGCGAGGGTGCAATCTTGCAGAGCTTCCCTAAAGGCTACGTGTTCACGCGTCCTGGTGAGAAAATCAGTCGTAAGGCCATAGCGCGCCATATTGGTAATGCTGTGCCACCCAAGCTTGGCGAAGCTGTAGGTAGGAGTATTATTGCTGCTTGCGCGGGTTAGACAGCAATTTGAGAAACTTGATTGGCTTTGTAGACGCCTAAATCCAAGTAGTCAATGACGTCTTTTCGGAGCTGCATCAAAAATGAATCGACGCGATCGATTAAGCCAGTCAACTCGGATGTTGTAACTTGGTTACTAGCATCAGCGAAAGAAACCGAGCCGTGAGCTAAATCGTTTCGTCGGTCTTTTATATCCCTGAGTTCATCAGCTCTGAACTTGGCATCCGCAGTGTGAACCGATACGCCATGGTCATCAAAAAGCTTCAGGATTTTTTCGCCGTCCAGATTGCCACCGGAAATGGTCTTGTGGGTATCCAGTCTCAACGTCTTATTTACGATGACCTCATCAAGCAGTTGTTTACTAATGCGCACGGCGGTTTCGTTGCTGGCATTGGGGTCGCTAAGTGTGCGCATCCGTGTGCGGTGCCAAAGCGTACGAAGCTTTTCGGAAACATCCGCATACCCACAGTTCTCGTCTTTCAGCCGATCATAAATCGCCCTTATCAAACTTGTCACAGTGAATTCAATGATATTGTAAATCATGATTTTTACATTAGAGCGTATAACGCTGGAAGCCAGGGTAACTTCAGGTGTCGGCGAAGGTAAGCCATCTTGATTGGCCCTCTCTGCAATAGCGCGCGCCTTTGCCATCACAGAATCATAGTCGTATCCATCGCCGGCGCCCTGGTCAAGAAAATCAAGTAATGTAGCAAGAGTTACCATGCTTCGCGTTTCTTCAAGTCGCTCTCGATAGACCTGTTCGTATCCCAATTCAATGTCATTGTCATTCATGCTGTTACCAATCCCCAAGCAGCCTATTTGCAACGTAGTCTATGCGAGCTTTCAGCTTGGCTTTCACATTGGCCGAATCGGATCGAACGAGACCCAGGAACTCTTCAGCGTTAACCCATGACATGTCCTGTGTAGGCAAATTCTGATTCTGCGATAAAGCGACTGCTACACCAACCGCTATCGCCTCGAACCTGGCATGTGGAGTTGATTTGCCTGTTGGCGATTTTCTGAACCCGAGTGACCCAAGGGATTCGTTTACGTACGTAAGCATATTGATAAAGCGGTCAGCATATTGCTGGCTTAAGTCGCTCTGAGCATCGAACCGCTTATTCATGGATTGCGTATAGCTGTCAAGATAGTTTGCCACGCGATCACGATAGCCATCAAAATTGGGATAGCCGTCGTAGTAAGCGAAAAACCTGGTAACAAGCTCCATGTCTTCGTAGTGTTTACGAGCCGTCTCGCTCAATGGAGCGAGTTCTCCAAAGAGGGAGTTTTGAGAAAGGCTCTTCACAAGGTCGCTGAATCCACCATCCATAGAGCCGCGTCTAATCTCTTGAGAGCGAAGCTGTTTGCCTGAAGAATTGATGCGGCGGAATATCTCTTGCCGAACCTCAACGGTTGTGCCTTCTTCAAGATACACAACACGAAAACTTGCATTGGAAAACCTTCTCTGCACTTCTATCGGCAGTTCCGAAAATGTCTTGCCGTTGACCGACGTCAGGATCTTCAAGTCCGCAAGCTTCAGGTCGTCGTTAACAAAGTTGACCAGCGCGTTCATTCGCTGTGCTCCGTCTACGATTTCTGTTCGCCCATCATCTGTGTCCGCAAAGAACATATACGGGATTGGAAGCCCGATAAGAACCGACTCGATAAAATAGCTGCAGTCTTTATCGGTCCACACAAAGTTGCGCTGATATTCAAAGGGTATGAAGAAGTCTTCTTCTTTGAATTTGTCAATCAGGTATTCGGCTACATATTCGCGAGTGCTGAAGCGCACTTCTTGCTTCTTTTCACGTATTTGCTCGGCGATTTCAGTTACCACATCTGCGTTATTGCTCATACGATGACACCTCAGGCTTTCGTATACAACAGGTCATAATACACGTCCAGTAAGCCGTGCAATTTTTTGACCCCATGATACCAGTCATTGGTTGGGGGATGAGGACAAATAGTTGGACCGAATCGGTCCGGTTGGGTTGGAATGGGAAGGGATAATTGGAATAAATTTTAAGCTTCTTTATGTGCATCTTCGCTCGTAATCCACGGGGGAATCGTAATCGAGCGCCGAGTGCATACGGACCGTGTTGTAGTACAGCTCGATGTGCTTGAAGATGCCTTGTGCAGCTTCCTCCCTCGTTTTGTAATCCTTCCACTCCACCGGCTCTCTTCAGCGTCTTTAAAAACGATTCCGCCGCTGTGTTGTTCGGTGGCGTGCCGGGCCTCGACACGGACCGAACGACGCTATGGGAGCCCGCGCGGCCTCGGAAAGCCCTTGAGGCGTGTTGGGTGCCCTGGTCGTCATGGAACGCGGGACTCTCGTTGCTCGGGGGGGGTGCACCCACGAATTTAAAATCGAGGGCAAAAAGTTCTTGGTAAACCACGCGCGGCTATGTTAGTATCTCTTTTGCCGAAAGGCGACGGGCGATTGGCTCAGGGGTAGAGCATATCCTTCACACGGATGGGGTCACAAGTTCGAATCTTGTATCGCCCACCATCTAAAGCGCAGGTCAGAGGTGTTTAGCCTCTGGCCTTTTTCTTTTTGACACCAGGGTGACACCAAAAATAAATCATAGTCGTCTAAGGCGTAATTTTATATCACAACTATTTTGCTGACGTCATTGCGCGTTTTGCATAAAACGCATGCGTATTATCATTGAATTCCCCATGTGATTCATGCGCAAGTGTGGAGACAGGGACCACACGCCCAGAGCTCCTTCCAGCGGATTTCTATCATACGTGGGATTTTCGACAGAACTCGTCAAGCTATTGGTCAGCGTTTGGTCAGCTTCCGGTACTTACCCGCATGATGCCCCAGTAGATAATCGGCGATGTCCGCAATCCGCGCGGTCAATGGCCGATACCAGGGGAGACGCAAATGGACGAAATCGTCTGCGCAAACACCGCATTCCGCTACTGGCGCTGCCCACCGCAGGTGCGCGATCTCTACCCGCGCCTGCCCAACTCCGAAGACGGCTGGCGAGCCCTATCTCAATCGCCCTTTGTAGTCGACGTCCTCAAGACGCCAGTCATCACAGCAGCATCAACACGAAGCAACCTGCATTCCGAGACAAGGCGGACCATCCGATGGAACAGCGCCTATACAGAGAAGGTTTCCATCGACACGGGTATGGGCTTTAGCGTCACCGACCCTCTTAACACGCTATTCACCATGACTCGAAACGTTTCTTCATGCGATCTCGTTCTGGCTATGTACGAGTTTTGCGGATGGTTCTCTGTTTTTAAACCATCGGCCGCTGTCGACATGGCACTTGAACAGGCAAATTCAGAAGAAGAGCATTACACCACAGAGAGTCTGTTTGAACTAGACGAAACCCAAGACGAGGCCCCGTGGAAGCGAGTCTATGCTCGGGTACACCAGAAGGACAGAGAGAATAATCAAAGTGGACAGCAGGATGATGGATCAGGAAATAAAGCTAACGGTAGGGGCACATCGCTCTGGATGAGAAAGCCTCTAATTGAAATAGAAGAACTTCACAAATTTGCAGCGAAGGTTAAGGGCGAGATGTGGGGAAAGCAATTCTACGAAGCCACGCAGCAGGTAATGGGTATTGCGGCATCCCCGCTAGAAGTTGCTGGAATCATGTTGCTAAGTCATCCGAGGCGTGCCGGCGGAGCGGAGTTTAAGAACATATACGTCAACGACTTAACACCGCTGTCGAATTCAGCTCGGATAATCGCAGGTCAGAAAAACTGTTACGGCGATATCGTCATCGTAAACCCAATAACAATGAAGGCTGTGATTATCGAACTTCAAGGGGAGGTTATCCATGGATCGGGCGCCGTGCTTGACCACGATGCCACACGAATGACAGCATTGCAAAGCATGGGATACGACGTATTTCTTGTAACCCATGACATGCTCAATAATCACGATCAGCTTGATGCCATCATTCACAGCGTGTGTGAGCGATTGGAGTTGCGCTACAAACCAAAAACTGAAGCGATGAGATGCGCTGAGACCAGATTGCGGGCCAACGTTCTGTGCAATTGGCTTGTTATTGGTAAGTAATAATGCCCAAATGAGCGTTTCTAATACTTTATATGCTGCCAGTAATTAAGTGCCATTTCAAAACCATGCCGGTTTACTACGTTGGATTGAGGGTGGCTGAGCACACCGAATTCGCCGCTCGTAAAACCGCAGGTAGATTGCCTGCCATTTTTGTGAAAATAGGCGTGAGGTCGAAAATCCGGGAATCGGCGTAGTAAATCGGTCTGTTTATGAAGCGACCAGCTGGGGCGAGCTACGCACGGTTCCGCAAATTGGCCCTAAGGTGTGCTGAGGGGCTCAGGCCCCCGGAAGCACCGCGGATCGCTTTGGTCTGGCCGACGGCATCTGGGGCGACATGCCGAGCCCCGGGAAGGAAAGCGGCGGGCTTGCCGTCACCCGCGGGGCGCGCCCCGCGGGCTATTTCGGGCATCGTGTGTCTCTTCGGCCTCATGCCCGTTCCACGCGCCGGGTTCCACGCGCCGCAGAATATTTTCCAAAATTGTCCTTGCATCGGCGGGGGAGTTCCCGTATAGTACTTCTTTGCACGGGGGCGTAGCTCAGCTGGGAGAGCGCTTGACTGGCAGTCAAGAGGTCAGGGGTTCGATCCCCCTCGTCTCCACCCGAGCATTGAATTAGGCTCCAACGCAAGTTGGGGCCTTTTTTCTTATCTAACGATTGACGCCATGTGTTGGTTGGGTGGCATCTTGGCGACATACCCATTGTTAATTACGAATATGAATGTTAAAAACTTTACATCTCTGGATGGCAAAGCTAGTTTGCAGCGCTAATAACAAAGAGGCCGGGCGTAATGCCCAGCCTCAAAATACTCTGGTGGGCCCTCCGGGATTCGAACCCAGAACCCAGGGATTATGAGTCCCCTGCGCTAACCGTTGCGCCAAGAGCCCTTATGAACGGTGAATGCAATTCTAATAAAGCAACTTAGGCCTAATTTCTTCGCTTCACGTCGTGAAATACTACCATGCACGAGCAAGTCGCACAACGCAAGATCAATTCCAATGCTAAACAACAACCAATCTGGGCGCGTCGCAGAAAAGACGTGTTTTAGAAAAAACTAAGGTCATTAATTCAGGGCTCCAACACATTTATTCGTGAAATCGAGCTGATGCCATTTCAAAACATTGCCGGTTTACTACGACTGATCGGCGAGTCCCGAGCACCGCGTGTTCTCCGTTTGCAAAACCGCAGGTAGGGAGCCCGACGGTTGCGCGAAAAGGCGTGCGTGGTCGAACATCCCTGATTCATCGTAGTAAACCGGCATAGTTCTGAGGCGCAGAGGAGGGGCGGTTCGCAATCGGACCCGATAATGGGACTGGCGGCGCACAGGAAACCCGGTTGCGCGGGGCGGGTCGTGTTTCGCCCTAGCCGGCGCGGGCGAAAGTTTTTCCAAAATTGTCCTTGCATCGGCGGGGGAGTTCCCGTATAGTACTTCTTCGCACGGGGGCGTAGCTCAGCTGGGAGAGCGCTTGACTGGCAGTCAAGAGGTCAGGGGTTCGATCCCCCTCGTCTCCACCCGAGCATTGAATGAGGCTCCAACGTAAGTTGGGGCCTTTTTTCATATAGGCACACAAGGTCAAAGGCGGCACCATGATCCTCCTGGTCGACAAGATCGAAAAAAGCTTCGGCGCGCGCGTCCTCTTTAGCGGCGCGTCCTTCCAGATCAACCCCGGCGAGCGCTTTGCGCTCGTTGGACCCAACGGCGCCGGTAAAACCACCATGCTCAAGATCATCATGGGCATCGACAGCCCCGACGCCGGCCAGGTCCAGTACGCCAAGGACTGCCAGGTGGGCTACCTAGAGCAGGAAACCAACCTGGAGCACAAGGACACCACCATCCTCGCCGAGGTCATGGCGGCCGCTAAGGAAATCCGCCGCATGGGCGAGCGCGCCAACGAGCTTCAGGCACAAATCACCGAGCTCTCCGAGCAGGGCAAGGACGTCGACGCACTCCTTAACGAATACGGCCAGGTCCAGGACCGCTTTGAGCACCTAGGCGGCTACGAGCTCGAGAGCAACGCCCGTAAGATTCTGTCCGGCCTGGGCTTTAAGGTCACCGACTTTGAGCGCCCGTGCTCCGAGTTCTCGGGCGGCTGGCAGATGCGCATCGCGCTGGCAAAGCTTTTCCTGCGCCACCCCGACCTGCTGCTTCTGGACGAGCCCACTAACCACCTGGACCTCGAGAGCGTCCAGTGGCTGCGCGGCTTTATCGCCAACTACGACGGCGCCGTCCTCATCGTCAGTCACGACCGCGCCTTCATGGACGCCTGCGTCGACCACGTCGCCGCGCTCGAGAACCGCCGCGTGACCACCTACACCGGCAACTACAGCAGCTACCTCAAGCAGCGCGAGGACAACCTGGAGCAGATGCGCGCCAAGCGCGCCGCCCAGGAGCGCGACATCGCCCACATGCAGGTCTTCGTCGACAAGTTCCGTTACAAGCCCACCAAGGCCGCCCAAGCGCAGGAGCGCATCCGCAAGATCGAGCAGATCAAAAAGGAGCTCGTCATCCTGCCCGAGGGCCACAAACACATCGACTTTAAGTTCCCCGACCCGCCGCGCTCTGGCGATATGGTCGTGGGCCTGGAGGGCGTGTCCAAGTCCTACGGCGACAAGCACATCTACAGCGACATCGACCTCAAACTCTACCGCGGCGAGCATGTGGCGCTCGTCGGCCCCAACGGCGCCGGCAAGTCAACCCTCATGAAGATCCTCGCCGGCCTGGAGCCGCCCACCACCGGCACCCGCGACCTGGGCACCAACGTGGGTGTGGCCTACTATGCCCAGCACGCGCTCGAGGGCATGACCGAATCGAACACCGTCCTGCAAGAGATCGACACCGTTACGCCCAAGTGGACCGTGCCCCAGCAGCGCAGCCTGCTGGGTGCCTTCCTGTTTAGCGACAACGACGCAATCGAAAAGCAGGTCCGCGTCCTTTCCGGTGGTGAAAAGGCGCGTTTGGCGCTCGCCAAGATGCTCGTGGCCCCCGAGGCACTCCTGTGCCTGGACGAGCCTACCAACCACTTGGACATCGACTCGGTGGACATGCTCGAGAACGCCCTGCAAAACTTCCCCGGCACCATCGTGCTGATCAGCCACGACGAGCACCTGGTGCGCGCTGTGGCCAACCGCGTGATCGACATCCGCGACGGCAAGGTCACGGTCTATGACGGCGACTACGACTACTACCTCTACAAGCGCGAGGACCTCGCAGCCCGCGCCGCCGCCGAGGCAGCAGGGGAGAGCACGCCGGCCGCAGGCAAGAGCAGCAAACCCTCCAGTGCCGTCCAGGCCAGCAGCCCCGCCGCCGCCCCCAAGCCGGCCGAGGGCAAAAAGACCAAGGAGCAAAAGCGCGCCGAGGCCCAGGCCCGCGCCGCACTCAACAAAAAGCTCAAGGGCGTGCGCAACCAGCTTAAGAAGATCGAGGCGGAGCTCGACAAAAAGCGCGCCCGCTATGACGAGCTTATGGAATTGATGGCAAGCGAAGAGCTTTATGCCGATCAGGATAAGTTCAACGCCGCGCTGGGGGAATATAACGGCCTAAAGCAAGAGCTGCCCAAGCTCGAGGACGAATGGCTCGAGCTTTCCACCCAGATTGAAGAGGAGACCGCGCGTGAACTCTCGTAAGGCCGCTGCCGTGGCGATGAGCATCATCGCCATCGCGTGCCGCATCTGCGGCATCTTTATGAGCGCGATGACCGTGCTGTTGTGCTTTAGTGGACTCACAGCCAAGCTGCAGATCGTCGGCTTTGTCGTCGAGCTCTCGCGCGCGCTGCCGAGCGCCATCGCCGGCTATGGCGTCATCACATCGCCTTTCGGCGGTGTGTTCCGCCTGGATTACGCCATCGTCGCCGTCATCCTGTTTGTGGCCGACTACCTGCTCACGCGCGCCTCGCGCCGCGTCCGCTAGGGGAGCGCTATGTCCAGCAGCTACCTAATGAACCTGCTCGCCAGCGCCGTCGCCGTCATCGTGGGCATTGTTATCCACGAGAGCGCACACGCCGCCGCGGCTTGGGCGCTCGGCGACAAGACGGCCCGTTCGCGCGGCCGCGTGTCCCTCAACCCGCTCAACCATATCGACCCATTCGGCACTATCATCCTGCCACTGCTGATGCTGGCCGCTGGCGGCCCGGTATTCGCTTTTGCCAAGCCGGTGCCCGTCTACCTCAACAACCTCAAGCACCCCAAGCGCGACGAAGTCCTGGTGAGCGCGGCCGGCCCCGTATCGAACATCGCACTCGCGTGCCTCGCCGCGGCCCTCATGTACCTGGCCTATGGCAGCCTCTACGCCAGCATGTCTTTTGCCGTGGCATCGCAGATCATGAACTTTGGCGCCACCTTTATCGTGGTCAACCTGTCGCTTGCGTTCTTCAACCTCATCCCGATCCCGCCGCTCGATGGCTCGTCGATTATCGTGCCGTTCCTCAAAGGCAAGGCGCTCAACAACTACTACCACCTGCAGCAATACGCCATGCCCATCCTCATCATTGTGCTGTATCTGCTGCCCATGTGGACCGGCATCGACGTGATCGGCCGCTATTTCGACGTTACCGTGTATCCGCTTGCTGAGCAGCTGCTCAACTTCGCAATCGCCGGCATCTAAGGTAAACTTACAGGTCGACCGTGCAAAACGGTCGTAATATGCACCCAAACCGCGCCGCGAAGGCGCCGTCAAAGGAGGTCGAAGATGTCGTATCGCGTGTCGACGCAGGTCTACAGCGGACCGTTCGACCTGCTGTTGCAGCTGGTAACCCGCCAAAAAGTAGATATCGGCGCTATCTCCATCAGCGAGGTGGCCGAGCAGTACCTTGCCGAGGCCGAACGCATCGAGGCGCTGGACCTGGACGTGGCGAGCGACTTTTTGCTGGTCGCAGCAACCCTTTTGGACATCAAGGCCGCCTCGCTGGTGCCCCAAGAAGCCCCGCGCAAAGCCGACGATGTGGACGAGTTCGACGAAGACCTCGAGGAGCTCAGTGCCCTCGACGGCGACGCCCTGCGCGAAGTCCTGATCCAGCGCCTGATCGCCTACAAGCAGTTTAAGGGTGCGGCAGCTGCCCTTGGCGCACGTATGCAGGCCGAAAGCCGCATGCACCCCCGCGTCGCCGGTCCCGACCCCGAGTTTTTGGGCCTGATGCCCGACTACCTGGCAGGCATCACCCTGCGCGGCTTGGCGGTCATCTGCGCCGACCTGGACGGCAAGCGCCAGACCTTCTTGCTAGAGGCCGAGCACGTGGCGCCGCATCGCGTGCCGCTCGACCTGACCGTGGCCTCGGTCGACCGCTTTACCATGGCGCACCAAACTTGCACCTTCCGCGAGCTGCTGGACGGCGACGCCACCACCGAGCAACTCGTCGTCACCTTCCTGGCCATGCTGGAGCTCGCCAAGCGTGGCTCGCTCACACTGAGCCAGGACGAGATCTTTGGAACCATTCAGATCAACCGCGTCGAGGGCGCCGAGGCCTATGTGCCCGGCGAAGGCCCCGAGCTCACCGAATAGGAGCAGGCACCCATGTCTAACCTTTCCACGCTGGAGCCAAACAGCCTCAAAGGCGCCCTCGAGGCGCTGCTGCTCGTTTCGAGCGACCCGGTGAGCGCGCCCGCGCTGGCAGGTGCGCTGGATATCGCCCCCGGTGAGTGCGCATCGCTGCTCGCCGAGCTCAAGGTTGAGTACGAGGAGGCCAACCGCGGCTTTCAGCTGCGCGAGGTCGCCGGCGGCTGGCGCCTGTTCACGCATCCCGCCTATCACGATGTCGTTGAAGCCTATGTGCTGAGCTGGGACACGCAAAAGCTGTCGCAGGCCGCGCTCGAGACGCTCGCCGTGATCGCCTACCACCAGCCCGTCACGCGCGAGGTGGTCAAGGGCATCCGCGGCGTCAACTCCGACGGCGTCATTGCATCGCTCGTGGACAAGGGCCTGGTGCGCGAGCTCGGTCGCGATCCCGAGCGCGGTCAGGCCATCATCTACGGCACGACCAACGCCTTTTTGGAAAAGTTCGGCCTGCGCTCCACCCGCGACCTGCCCGATCTAGAGCAGTTTGCCCCCGACGAACAGTCGCGCCAGTTTATTCGCGAGCGCCTGAGCGGCCGCAGCATCCAGTCAACGCTCGAGGAGCAGGCCGAGGACCTGGACGAGGAGCGCGAACTGCTCGATACCGATGTTGTGAATGTTGAGGCAGTCGAGGGCGAGGACAACCTGGTCGTCGACAAGACCTCGGAGGATATGCATGACGAGGACTAACCAAGCAGGGGAGACACGCATCGCCGGCGCCACGGACTTGCCCGCAACCGACGCCCAGCCCGTCTACCCGCACACCATGCGCCTGCAGCGCTTTTTGGCGCGCGCGGGCGTGGCGAGCCGCCGCGGCTCCGAGGACCTGATGACCGCCGGCCGCGTGACCGTCAACGGCGAGGTCACGACCGAGCTGGGCACCAAGGTCGATGTCGACCGCGACCACATCGAGGTCGACGGTATGCCCGTCAAGCTCAATCAGGGCGCTGTGTACCTGATGCTCTACAAGCCGACCGGCTACCTCACCACCATGAGCGACCCGCAGGAGCGTCCCTGCGTGGCCGACCTGGTCCCCCGCGACCGTTTTCCGGGCTTGTTCCCGGTGGGCCGCCTGGACCGCGACACCACGGGACTGTTGCTCTTTACCACCGACGGCGACCTGTCGCAGGACCTGCTGCATCCCAGCAAGCACGTCTATAAGACCTACCAGGCGCTCGTGGACGGCCACCTGACCGACCGCGACTTGGAGCCACTCCGCCGCGGCATCGAGCTCGACGACGGCCTCTGCCAGCCGGCCATCTGCCGTGTCATCACCGCGCACGAGGCGGAGGCCGTGGCGCCCCAGGGCGTCAAGCCCGGCACCACCGCTGTGGAGGTTATCATCCGCGAGGGTCGCAAGAACCAGGTCAAGCGCATGCTGAGCAAGATCCACCACCCAGTGATTCGCCTGCATCGCTGCAACTTTGCCGGCCTGGAGCTCGAGGGCGTAGCCAAGGGCTCGTGGCGCGAGCTCACCGACCGCGAGGTACAGATCCTCAAGGCCGGGGGTATCCCGCCCAAGCAGGCCAGCGCCAAACGCGGCGGCAAGCCCCAGGACACACCCGCGAGCCGCACGCGCCACCACGGCAGCCACGGCTCCGCGCCCAAGCGCAACACCTACCGCGAGCGCTACACGGGCTAGGTAATCCGCCGCACCCCAGCGCCCGCGAACCATACCAGCACGTCAACCACCGAAAGGAAGCATTGCATGATCGTCGCCATCGACGGCCCCGCCGGTTCCGGCAAGTCCACTATCGCCAAGGAGATCGCCCGCCAGCTGGGCTTTAACAAGCTCGACACGGGCGCCATGTATCGCGCCGTCACCTTTGCCGCGCTCGACCGCGGCATCGATCTGGACGACGAGGCGGCCATCGACGCCCTCGCCGAGCAGATCGAGATCCGCTTTACCAACGGCACCGGCGAGGACACGCGCCTGACCATCGACGGCACGGACGCCTCAGCCACCATTCGCACCCCGCAGGTCGACGCCAACGTGTCCAAGGTCTCGGCCTACCCGGGCGTGCGCGCCGCCATGCTCATCCACCAGCGCCGCGCCGCCGAGGACCGCGATATCGTGGCCGAGGGTCGCGACATCGGAACCGTCGTGTTCCCTAACGCGCAGGTCAAGGTCTTCCTGACCGCCGACCCGCGCGAGCGCGCCCGCCGCCGCGTGCTGCAGCGCCACCAAAACGACGCTCAGCCGCTCACGTCCGCGCAACTCGAGAACGAGGTCGACGAGACCCTCGACGCCCTCAAGCAGCGCGACAAGCTCGACAGCAGCCGCGAGGTCGCCCCGCTCGTCCCCGCCGAGGACGCCGTGCACGTCGACTCCACCGCCCATACCATCGACGAGGTCGTCCGCATTATCGAGGGCCTCATCAACCAAAGGAGGTAGCCCATGCGCCTGTTTAAGCAGACGCCCGAGGACTATTACAACGCCCCCTATGACGAGTTTCCGGCGCTCATCCGCGGCACCGTCGTCGTAGTCATGGCCATCCTTTGGGCCTTCTCCAAGCTCATGTGGCGTTGGAAGGTCGAGGACGCTGACCTGCTGTTTGAGCGCCAGGAAGGCCGCGGAAGCGTGGTCATCTGCAACCACACCTCGATGGCCGAACTCCTGGCTGTAGAGACGGCGCTGTTCTTTGGGGGGCGCCGCATTCGTCCCATCTTTAAGTCCGAGTTCGCCAAGAGCAAGATTGTGCGCTGGGCCTTTAGCCGCGTAGGCGGCATCCCCGTGGAGCGTGGTACTGCCGATATGAAGTGCCTGCGCGCCGCCCAGCATGCGCTGCAGCGCGGCGAGGACGTTCTGATCTTCCCCGAGGGCACACGCATCCGCTCACGCGAGATCAAGCCTGAGGTCCACGGCGGTTTTGCGCTCATCGCTCAGATGGGCAAGGCGCCCGTTAACCCGCTCGCCATCTGCGGCTGGTCCGACATCACGCCCTCGGGCAAAAAGATCATGCGTCCCAAGAAGTGCTGGATCCGCGCCGGCAAGGCCGTCTCGCTTTCCGACGCACCGGCCGGGCTTAAGCGCACGGAGCGCCTGGAATGGTTTGAGTCCGAGGCCATGAACCGCGTCTACGCCATGCGAGACGATCTGTGCGACGAGCATCCGGGCAGGTTCTAGCCATGAGCGAGAACGTGACGAACACCTCCGCGACTGCGTCCGACCAGGCAATCGCGCCTACCATCGAGATCGCCGCCCACGCCGGCACCTGCTACGGCGTGCAGCGCGCGCTCGACATGGCGCTGGCCGCCGCGCCGCAGGCAGGGGAGTGCACTCAGGTCCATACCTTGGGTCCGCTCATCCATAACCCCATCGTGGTGCGCGAGCTCGCCGAGGCAGGCGTCGGTCTGGCCGACACCTTGGACGACGCCACATCCGGCACCGTGATCATCCGCGCCCACGGCGTGGTGCCGCAGGTCATCGATTCCGCTCGCGAGCGCGGCCTTAACGTCGTCGACGCCACGTGCCCCTACGTGAAGAAGGTCCATGTGGCCGCCGAGCGCCTGGTGCGCGAGGGCTACCGCGTGGTGGTCGTAGGCGAGCCGGGTCACCCCGAGGTCGAGGGCATTCTGGGCCACGCTGGCAATGATGCGCAGGTCGTGAGCTGTGCCGCCGACGCCGATGCCCTGTCGCTCAAGGGCAAGGTGGGCCTCGTTGTGCAGACCACTCAGACCGCGCAGAACCTCGCCGAGGTCGTGGCTGCCATCACCCCGCGCGTGCAGGAGCTGCGCGTGATCAACACCATCTGCGCCGCCACGAGCGAGCGCCAGCAGGCAGCCGCATCGCTTGCCAAACGCTGTGATTGCATGGTCGTCGTGGGTGGCAAGAACTCGGGCAACACCCGCCGCCTGGCACAAATCTGTGCCGACGCCTGCGAGCACACGCATCACATCGAGGAAGCTTCCGAGCTTCTGGCCGCGTGGTTTACCGACGCTCATCACATCGGCATCACCGCTGGAGCCTCCACCCCGCAAGAACACATCGAGCGCGCCGTCGAGCGCATCAAGGAGCTTTGCCGCTAACCATGGACCAGACCGTACCCGCATACGCCGCCGAGGTGGCCGATTACGGGCGCAGCCGCGACCCCGAGCCGGGTGAGGGCGCGCTCGTAAAGAACGTGCGTCCCGAATCGCCCGCGTGGGATGTGGGTATCGAGCCGGGCATGCGCGTGCTCACGGTCAACGGTGAGCAGCTTACCGACATGATTGTGTGGCTCTGGGAGGCGGATGACGACACCGTCGAGTTAGAGGTTTCCGATCCGCGCGACGGCACCGTCACCCCTGTAGAGCTCGACCGCTTTCCCGGCGAGGACTGGGGCCTGGACTTCGATGGCCCCATCTTCGACGGCATGCGTACCTGCGTAAACGCCTGCGTGTTCTGCTTTATGACGATGCTCCCTAAGGGCGGCCGCTCCACGCTCTATATTCGCGATGACGACTACCGCCTGAGCTTTCTGCAGGGCAACTTTGTCACGCTCACGAACCTCACCGACGAGGACGTGCAAAATGTCATCCAGCGCAACATGAGCCCCATGAACGTGTCGGTCCACGCCGTGAGCCCCGACGTCCGCCGCCGCATGATGGGCCGCAACGCCAAGCGCGGCATGGACGTACTCGAGGCCATCATGGCCGCCGGCATAGAGATTCACGCGCAGATCGTGTTGTGCCCCGGCATGAACGACGGCGAAGAGCTGGAAAAGACCCTGCGCTTTTGCGAGGAGCACGAGCAAATCACCAGCCTGGGCATCGTGCCGCTCGGTTTTACCAAGCATCAGAACCGTTTTAGCTGGTCATACAGCGACAAACCCGAGCTGGCACGCGAGACCATCGCCATGATCAGGCCCTTCCAGGACCGTGCCTTCGAGCGCTTTGGCCGCCACACCTTCCAGATGAGCGACGAGTTCTATCTGGACGCCGGCATCGATCCTCCTGAGGCGGACTTTTACGACGGTTACCCGCAGTACTACGACGGCATCGGCATGATCCGCTCGTATCTGGACGAGACCGACGACGTGCTTGCCGCCGACGCCGCGCGCCTGGCCCGCGTCCGCTCTGGCATCGCCCTCCGCAGCCAGCACCTGCTGTGCCTCTCCGGCGCCAGCGCACGCGACACGGTAGCCCGCTTTGTGGAGTCGCCACAGGGTCTCGCCGGCACCGTCACGGCCATCAAGAACCGCTACTTTGGCGGCAACGTGGACGTGACCGGCCTCATCGTCGCGTGTGACATTCTGGAGCAGCTGCCCCAAGATCTGTCGGGGGTTATGCTCTTTGTGCCTAAGCTCATGTTCAACGCTGACGGCATGACGCTTGACGAGTATCATCGTGACGATTTACTCGCAAGCCTTACCAGTCGCGGCGCCGAGGTTCATGTGGTGTCGACCATGCCGCATGAGCTGCTCGATACCCTGGAGCGCATCCTTGGCATTGTGCCCGCAGACTCTAACACTTCCACTGACCCTACCCATTAAAGGAGAGCAGATGAAACCTATCGTCGCCGTCGTCGGACGCCCCAACGTGGGCAAGTCCACGCTCGTTAACCGCCTGGCCCAGACCTCGGACGCCATCGTCCACGAGTCCCGCGGCGTCACGCGCGACCGCTCGTACCACACGGCCGATTGGAACGGCCGCGAGTTCACCATCGTCGACACGGGCGGCATCGAACCGCTCAAGAGCGATGACGTGTTTGCCACGTCCATCCGCGACCAGGCGCTCGCCGCCGCCGAGGAAGCCGCCGTCATCCTGTTTGTGGTCGACGGCCGCACCGGCGTCACCGAGGAGGACGAGTCGGTCGCTCGCATGCTCAAGCGCTGCGACAAGCCGGTCTTTCTGCTGGTGAACAAGCTCGACAACCCCGATCGCGAGAACGACAGCATCTGGGAGTTCTATTCGCTTGGCATCGGTGAGCCCACGCCGCTCTCGGCCCTGCATGGTCATGGCACGGGCGACCTGCTCGACGATATCGTGGCCCTGTTGCCCGAGGAGGAGGACGAGATCGCCGACGAGTTCCCCGATGCGCTGAACGTGGCTATCATCGGCCGCCCCAACGCCGGTAAGTCCTCGCTGTTCAACCGCATCCTGGGCGCCGACCGCTCCATCGTGTCCAACATTGCCGGCACCACGCGCGACGCCATCGACACGGTCGTCGAGCGCAACGGCAAGTACTACCGCATGGTCGACACTGCGGGTATCCGTAAGAAGAGCACCGTGTACGAGAACATCGAGTACTACTCCATGGTCCGCGGCCTGCGCGCTATCGACCGTGCCGACGTGGCGCTGCTCGTCGTCGACGCCTCCGTGGGCGTTACCGAGCAGGACCAGAAGGTCATGGGCCTCGCCATCGAGCGCGGCTGCGCCATCGTTGTGCTGCTCAACAAGTGGGATCTGCTCGACGACGACCGTAAGCGCGAGGCCTGCATGGAGACCATCGACCGCCGTCTGGGCGTTATGGCTCCCTGGGCCCAGTACCTACGCATCTCGGCCCTGACCGGCCGCAGCGTCGAGAAGATCTGGGCAATGGTAGACGCCGCCGAGAAGACGCGCTCGCAAAAGATCAGCACCTCGCGCCTCAACACGTTCCTCACCGACCTGCGCGAGTTCGGTCATACCGTGGTGGACGGCAAGCGCCGCCTGCGTATGCACTACGTGACCCAGACAGGCGTCAACCCGCCGACGTTCACGTTCTTCGTCAACCACAGCGATCTGGTCAACGACACCTACCAGCGCTACGTGGAGAACCGCATGCGCTCGACCTTCGACTTTGCCGGCACACCCATTCGACTCTTCTTTAGGAAGAAGGAGCAAAAGGATGCATAATCCGATTCTGCTGACCGCCATCTGCGCCGTGGTCTCGTTCTTTATCGGGGCGATTCCGTTTGGTCTGATCCTGGGCCGCGTGTTCAACCACACGGACATTCGTAAGGCGGGCTCCGGCAACATCGGCACCACCAACGCTCTGCGCGTGGCCGGCCCCAAGGTGGCCGCGCTCACGCTGCTGCTCGACTGCCTTAAGGGCGCCATCTGTGTCATCATCGCCCGCCCGCTCATCGCGAGCGTGGGCTATGGCTTCCCCGTGAGCATCATGGCCCCCGGCGCCGCCGGCGACTGGATGCTCGGCGTCATCTGCCTGGCAGCCGTGTGGGGTCACATCTTCTCGCCTTACCTTAACTTCCACGGTGGCAAGGGTATCGCCGTGGGCCTAGGCGTGATTCTTGCCTGGTACTGGCCCATTGGCCTGTCGCTGCTGGGCATGTTCATTGTGGCCGTTGCCATCACCAAGTATGTGTCGGTGGGCTCGCTTGCCGCCGCCATCGGCCTTCCCATCGCTGCCTGCGCGGTCTTTCCGTACAGCAGCCTGGGCCTCAAGTTTTGCATGGCGATGATCGGCATCACCGTGGTGTGGGCCCATCGCTCGAATATCCAAAAGCTCATGGCCGGTAAGGAGTCCAAGCTCTCGTTTACCAAGCGCGTCACCGAGCCCGACGATAAGTAGGAGAGAGTCATGAATGTTGCGCTGATTGGCTCCGGCTCCTGGGGAACCGCCGTCGCCGGCCTAGCCGCCGCGCGAGCCGAGCGCGTGACCATGTGGGCCCATAGCGAGCAAACGGCCGCCGGCATCAACGCCGAGCACCGCAACCCCCGCTATCTGGTGGACTACGAGCTGCCAGAAAACGTTTTCGCCACGACGGAGCTTGCCCAGGCGCTCGACAGCGCCGTGGCCATCATCTTTGCCGTTCCTTCGATGCACCTTCGCAGCGTGTGCCATCAGGCGGCACCGTTTATCGCGGACGAGACGCCGGTCCTGTGCCTCACCAAGGGCATTGAGCCCGAGTCCGGCCTGCTCATGAGCGAGGTCATCGCCAGCGAGATCGGCAACGAGTCGCGCGTGGCGGCACTCTCGGGCCCCAACCATGCCGAGGAAATCTGCCGCGGCGGGCTCTCTGCCGCCGTCATCGCCAGTGAAGACCAGCAGGTGGGGGAGACCTTTAAGGAGCTACTGCTTTCCACGGCCTTCCGCATCTACCTGTCGCAGGACATGACGGGCGTCGAAGTCTGCGGCGCCATGAAAAATGTCATCGCCATCGTATGCGGCATCTCCGCCGGTACCGGTGCGGGCGATAACACGCTCGCCCTCATCATGACGCGCGGTCTGGCCGAGATCAGCCGCCTGGTGCACGCCCGCGGCGGTCTGGCCATGACTTGCATGGGACTTGCCGGCATGGGCGACCTTATCGCCACCTGCACTTCGGAGCATTCGCGCAACCGCACCTTTGGCTACGAGTTCGCCCATGGCGTGTCGCTCGACGAGTACCAGGCACGCACGCATATGGTGGTCGAAGGCGCCGTCGCGGCCCGCAGCGTCAGCGAGCTCGCCCGTTCACTGGGCGTAGACATTCCGCTCACCTTTGCCGTGGAGCAAACGCTCTACAACGGTGTTACTTTGGATAGGGCGCTCGAGATTCTCACCGACCGCGTCCCTTCTCAAGAGTTCTACGGACTCACCGACTAGCGCAGAAAGGCTACTACCATGGGTTCCATCAAAATCGCTCCGTCCGTCCTTTCGGCCGACATGGCCAACCTCAAGGGCGAGCTCGACAAGATCGCCGGCGCCGACTACGTGCACTTCGACGTCATGGACGGTCACTTTACCGGCAACCTGACCTTTGGTGTTGACATTCTTAAGGCCGTCAAGCGCTCCACCGATGTACCGGTCGACGCGCACCTGATGGTGTCGAACCCCGACGAGACGGTCGATTGGTACGCCGATGCCGGTGCCGACATGATCACCGTGCACTATGAGGCCTCCACGCACCTGCACCGCACGCTCACGCATCTTCAGCAGCGCGGCGTCAAGGCCGGTGTGGTGCTCAACCCCGCCACTCCCGTGTGCGTACTCGAGAGCATCATCGACGTTGTCGACATGGTACTGCTCATGAGCGTGAACCCCGGCTTTGGCGGCCAGAGCTTTATCCCCGGTACCATCGCCAAGCTACACGAGCTCAAAGCCATGTGCGAGCGTCACGGCGTTTCGCCCCTCATCGAGGTCGACGGCGGTATTTCTTCCAAGAACATCGCCGAGGTCGTCAAGGCTGGCGCCAACGTGCTCGTGGCCGGCTCCGCCGTATTTAAGTCCGAGGATCCCGCCGCCGAGGTTGCGCTGCTGCAGAAGCTGGGCAACAAGGCTGCACAGGAGGCATAAACCCTTATGACCGCAGGTCAAAACCGCATACCCGTGAATCTTGACTATGCCGCCTCGACGCCCATGCGCGCCGAGGCGCGTCTTGCGCAGCGCGAATACGACGAAAGTGAGCTTGCCGGCGTCAACCCCAACTCGCTGCACTCGCTCGGTCGCAAGGCCGCCGCACGCCTGGAAGTTGCTCGCCGCGAGATCGCCCGCAGCTTTGGCGCGCGCGTCCGCCCGTCCGAGATCGTCCTGACCAACGGCGGCACCGAGGCCAACCAGCTGGCACTGCTCGGTCTTGCCGAAGGCGCTCGCCAGCGCGACCACAAGCGTAACCGCGTGATCGTATCTGCCATCGAGCACGATTCGATCCTGGACAACCTGCCGCTGCTGCGTGCCGCCGGCTTTACCGTCGACCTGGTGCAGCCCTGCCGTGCGGGCTACATCGAGCCCGCCGCGCTCATCGAGCTGCTCGGCGACGACGTCGCGCTCGTGAGCATCATGGCCGCCAACAACGAGACCGGCGTGGTGCAGCCCATCCGCGAGCTTGCCGCAGCCGCACATGCTGCCGGCGCCTTATTTCATACCGATGCCATCCAGGGCTACTTACATATTCCGCTCGATGTCACCGAGCTGGGCGTCGACGCCATGACCGTTGCCGCACACAAGATTGGCGGCCCCGTGGCCTCCGGCGCGCTCTACCTTAAGAACCGCACGCCCTTGCGCCCCCGCATCTTCGGCGGCGGACAGGAGGCCGGCCGTCGCGCCGGCACGCAGGACCTGCGCACGCAGCTGGCTTTTGCCGCTGCCGCCTCGTCTCTGGCGCCCCATGTGGCTCAGGAGCGGGCGACGCTGCAAGCCCTTTCCGACAAGCTCTACGCCACGCTAACGGCCCACCCGCGCATTCACGCCACCATGGGCGACTACGCACAGGCCGATCGTCTGCCGGGCATGGTTTCCATCTACGTCAACGGCATGGACTCCGAGGAGCTCATCGTCAAGCTCGACGCCGCCGGCTTTGAGGTATCGGCAGGCTCGGCGTGCTCGAGCGGCAGTATGGACCCCAGCCACGTTTTGAGCGCGATGGGCATCGGTCGCGAGCAGGCATTGGGCGCACTGCGCATTTCCTTTGATGACCGCGTGAATCCGGGCGATCTGGACGAATTTGCCCAGACGCTACTCTCGATCGTAGGCGCCGCATGATCGTCGCCGAGCTTGAGCGCGCGCTGCTGGCACGCTATCCCAAGACCGATGCCGAGAGTTGGGACCATGTAGGACTCTCCGTCGGCGACCCTGCCGCGGAGATTACCGGTGTTGCCTGCGCACTCGATGCGACCGAAGCCAATGTGCACCGCGCCCAGGAGGCCGGCGCCAACGTGCTGCTAACGCATCATCCCATCTATATCAAGGCGCCCGAGGCGTTTTGTCCGTCGGATTCCGCACGCCCCCAATGCAGCGCGGCGCTCTACGAGGCAGCGCGTTGCAGCGTGAGTATTATCTCGCTCCACACCAACCTGGACCGCTCGCACGAAGCCCGCATCTGCCTGAGCGAGCTGCTGGGCGCCGCACCCGTGAGCTCACTGGAGCACGTGGACGACCCCGAGACCACCGGCCTGGGCGCGCTTGCAACGCTCAATGACCCGTGCACGCTGCGCGATCTTGCCACCCGTGCTGCCACGGCCTTCGGCAGCGACCCGCGTGTGTGGGGCGAAGCCGATCGCCCGTGCCGCACCGTCGCCATTTTGGGCGGCTCCCTGGGCGACTTTGGAGAGCTCGCCATCGCCGCGGGCGCAGATGTTGTCGTGACGGGCGAGGCGGGCTACCACGTGGCGCAAGACCTTGCCTTGCGCGGGCTGCCGGTGATCCTGCTCGGTCACGACCGCTCTGAGGAGCCGTTCGTTGATATATTGATGAACTCTGCAGTTGACGCCGGGGTCAACCCCCGTCATGCGATTAAAATACTGAACCCTTGCCAATGGTGGACTGTGACAAAAGGAGAGAACTTATGAGCGCCGGCGCTACGCTACTCAAGCTGCAACAGATCGATTTGGAGCTCGCCCGCAACAAGAGCGAACTTGCCAATATGCCGGAGCTCAAGGAGCTCGCTTCCAAGCGCAAGACCTATGTGAAGCTCAAGTCCGAGATGACCAAGCTCTACGCCCAGCGCAAGGATCTGGACATTGAGCTCGACGATCTCAACACCACCGAGATTCAGACCAATAACGCCATCGAGGCTGCCAAGAAGCGCCACGTCGACGGTTCCGACTACCGCGAGGTTCAGGACCTGGAGAATGAACTCGCCACCCTGGCCAAGCGTCTGGACAAGATTGAGCACACCCGCAAGGATGTCGTCATCGCCCATAAGGAGGCGCTCGACCGCGAGGCCCGTGCGCAGGCAATCATCGCCAAGTTCGAGGAGGGCGTGAAGGCCGATACCAAGGCCGCCCGCGCCAAGGCTGCCGACCTGCAGGCTCAGATTGACGCCGCCGCTAAGGAGCGCACCGCGCTTGCTGCCACGCTGCCGGCCGACGTTCTCACCGACTACGAGCGTCTGCTCAAGCAGTTCCGCGGCCTGGCCGTCGAGACCATCCAGGGCAACATCCCCACGGTCTGCCACACCGCGCTGCAGGCATCGTCCATGAGCGACCTGAACCACGACGGTAGCGAGATTACGCACTGCCCGTACTGCCACCGCCTCCTGGTGCTCCCGAGCAAGGAAGCCTAGCGATGACGGCGGCATCCAACAATTCAATGCAACTTGAGGGAAAAACGATCCTGCTGGGCATTACCGGCGGGATCGCCGCCTATAAGTCGTGCAATATCGTGCGCCTGCTGCAAAAGCGCGGTGCGCGCGTCAAGGTCGTTATGAGCGAGCATGCCACGGAGTTTGTGGGCCCGCTCACCTTCCGTGCGCTCACCAACGAGCCCGTTGCCGTGGGCCTATTCGACGATCCCTCCGACCCCATCCACCACATTTCGCTGGCGCAGGAACCCGACCTGGTGGTCGTGGCGCCCGCGACGGCCAATATCATCGCCAAGATGGCCACCGGCATCGCCGATGACCTTATCTCCACCACGCTGCTTGCGACGCCGCGACCCATCGTGATCGCACCCGCTATGAACAACGGCATGTGGAAGGCGCCGACGACGCAGGCCAACATGGCCACGCTGCGCGACCGCGGCGTGCATGTGGTGGGTCCGGGCAGTGGCTACCTTGCCTGCGGCGACGTGGACACGGGACGCATGAGCGAGCCCGAGGACATCGTCGAGGCTGTCTGTGAGGTGCTCAACCCCGCGCCTCAGGACCTGGTAGGTAAGCACATCGTGATTACCGCCGGCCCCACGCACGAACCGATAGACCCCGTGCGCTTCATCGGTAACCGGTCGTCGGGCAAGATGGGCATCGCCCTGGCGGGGGAGGCTGCTCGCCGCGGTGCTGCGGTCACGCTCGTGCTGGGACCGGCATCGCTCGATGTTCCCCGCGGCGTGGCGTGCGTACGCGTGCAGACCGCCGCAGAGATGCTGCAGGCGGCGACGAGCGCCTTCCAGACGGCCGACGTGGCCATTTGCGCCGCCGCCGTCGCCGACTACACTCCAGCGGCCCCAGCGGACCATAAGCTCAAAAAGTCCAACGAGCCCTTGGATCGAGTTGAACTGGTCGAGACCGTTGACATCTTGGCCGAGCTTTCGCGTCAAAAGGGAGAGCGGCGCGTGATCGGCTTTGCGGCCGAGACCGATAACGTCGTGGAGTACGCGCAGCGTAAGCTCGCCCGCAAGGGTTGTGACGCCATTATCGCCAACGATGTCTCGCGCGCCGATTCGGGCTTTGGAACCGACACTAACAAGGCCTGGATCGTGAGCACAGCGGGCACGCAAGAACTTCCCGTGCTAACAAAGCCCCAGCTCGCAGATACAATTTTGGACTTGCTTCAAAATTTGTAAAAAAGTTCTTGCACAAGTCTAAAGTTTCGGGTTAATATACTCCCTGTTGCGAGCGAGAGCAGAGCAACAGACAAAAGCTTCGGGACGTGGCGCAGCTTGGTAGCGCACTTGACTGGGGGTCAAGGGGTCGCTGGTTCGAATCCAGTCGTCCCGACCAGAAGTTTGCAGGTCAGGCACCTAGTGCCTGACCTTTTTTGTTTTAAGTAATTGCTTAAATTTGATTAATCAACAGGGTGCCAAAAATCTACCTGCGCGATAATCGCTTTTTGCGGTTACTTGCGCGTTTTGCACGCGCTTAAGCCGATTTATTAACGCGACATGAATCTACATACGCGTAGCTGGTATACAGACGAGTACAGGCTGTATTTATCGCGGCGATTTACGCAGATATGGCGACTGTAACGAACTAGTGTGTCGCTGTATTTATTCCAGCAGTTCACTTGATCTGTGGACAAGTGGACTGTTGCAACGAAACGCCAAGCAGGATGGGCTCTATACGAGGACGCCGCAGAGGCAATGGCGGGGGAGTGCGGCAGGCGCTCTGAGAGCCGCTGTATGACCCCATTTCTCCTCAACCCGATTACCTGTGCTATGAACCTCGAATTGTTCGAGTAATCGCCAAATCAAAACCACCCCTAAAAGGGGTGGTTTGCTCTTAGGGTATAACCCTTGGATTTCCGGCACGCGTCTAAAGGCGCCGGCCCTCACGGGGTTCGGGCCGCACTGCAGATTGACCCGTGGCGGGCCGGTCAAACCGGCGCTATTTACGCCCCGGCCCCCTGCCGAAGGGGTCCTCGTACTCCTTGACGCTCAGCCGGTCGAGCGCGATGTCGGCCTTCTCCTGCTCCCGGATGTACTTCGCGATCGTGGCCTCGTTCAGGCCGACCGTGGACACGTAGTAGCCCTCGGCCCAGAACTTCCTGT
>UQIN01000025.1 GCA_900541035.1 uncultured Collinsella sp.
TGTTGCCGCGCCCCCGCAGTGCCCGCTTCCCCCAAGGACAATTATCAGTGCAGGTCAGCGGAACTCAAAACAGGGGTCTGGCCGGCAATGCTCTGATTTTCCCCGCACTTCCGGATTTAGCGCAAGCTTGACTTGAATGTTTATCAATCGGAGCTGTGAAATCTAGCGTGAACCTTGTTATTCTTGTTTTAAAAGCTACACTTAACTTATAAGTTAAGTGTATCTAGAAATGGAGGTGGCCCTTGGCAGAAGGATATGAACTTGTCGAATACAGAGATCCCAAGGGCCGACCGTTTTGGGAGTTGACGACTTCTCCTGACAACTCTCAATTTCAGAAGATGATGTCAGACCCTAAACGGATATTTGTCGCTCGTAAAATGATCGACCAGATTTCAAAAATCTACGATTACGGTTTAAAGGTTGCGAGCGGGACCTCAAAGCTGCGACGTATCGATTCTAAGATTGGTCTCTATGAACTAAAAGGGTTTGACGGGGCAAATCGAGAGATGATTTATGCCATATGTCAGGGCGTAGACAAAATTGTTCTATTGTTTTGGTTTAAAGGACATCAGGGATCAGGAAATATCAGTAAAGAAATCGAGCGGGCCAAGCGATTAGCCGTAATAGCGCGTCAGCTTCTGGAATCTGAGCTTTGACTTTTATACTTGGCTTTCGAAACGGAGAACACAATGAAAAAAGTAGATTTATCTGATTTTTACGCCGAGACAGAAACTAGCGAAACACGCGCTTATGAACACGCGCTAGATATCGAGTTTATTGTTCATCGCGAGATGAAGCATTTGGGTTTAAGCAAAAGCGATTTGGCAAAGCGTATGGGCATGAGCCTTCAGTCGCTTTCGAAGCTGTTGAATTCTCAGCCCAATATGACGTTGAAGACGATCGCTAGGTTCGAGCTCGCTTTGGGTATCAATATCGTTCCTAAGGTTACCGTTAGCTATTCTAAAGAGCTACCGTTTCTTTCATCCAACAATTCCGTGCGAGAGCAATGGTCTTTTAGGAACGAGCGTCCGTCCTCGCATGTGAATCTCGAGATGATTTCCGGAGGTTTGGCAGCATGAGTGGGGATTTTATTGCTCCAATTCAGATCGTGAATTTGTTCGTCGTTGACTCCGATTTCCATATCGAGGATTCGCCCTCGGATAACATGGAATTAAAAGTTGACGTTAGCTACCAAGATGTCCACCTTTGGAAAAACGGTAATGACGCTCGCGCAAGTTTAAAGATGTGCGTAATTGGCAGCCTCCTTGACAGAGATGAAGGTGCACAGGAGAAGATGCACGCTGGCGTTACAGTATCCATCTCGGTTTCAGCGCAAATGCCAATGAACTCTCCCGATGACGAGGCGCGTCACTACCTTCTTTCAAATGCTATTTCGATGGCATATGCCCATGCAAAGAGCTATTTGATGGTTGTTACTGGACTTTCGCCCATGGGAGCGCTTACATTGCCTGCCATTCTCCCTGCAGAGCTGTCAGCAGATTGCGATGTGCCTTTTCAGAGCGAATAGCAGCCTCTCAATGAGCCTGAGTCGGACGAGTTGCCATCCCCACATCCTTTAAAAAAGTTCTTAAAACAGCCTTAAAGGCGCTCCAGCTCGCGTTGACAGCGTACAATACGCATGTTTGACTATGACAAATGTGGAATTAAGGGGAGGGGTGCGCTATGGAAGTGCTGGTTGTTGGCAACACCGCATATGTTGACGATGACTTTTGTGCCAAGGCGTTCCCCGGGGACCATGTCCAGGTCGTCGCTGCCGCGGAAGCGCGCCGCGATGAGTCGTCGCCCCATGCCTCGTGGAAAGAGCTGCTTCAGCACTTGGAGCAGGCCTACGAGTTCGACCGCGTGGTCTACCTGTCTAATTACCTAACCCCGCATACCGATACCGTGGGCGATATCGAGCTGCTGCGCTCGGTCTTTCGTACGTGCGCGGGTCGCCGGGTCCAACTGCTGTATGTAGCGGGGCCCGCGGGTGCCGAGGGTGCCGCCGATGCCGCGGGGCGAACGGGCAAGGGCATTATCGCGCACGCAGCCAACGACCTGTGCCGCTGCTACGCTGCTCGCGAGGGCGTTCAGACCAAGATCCTGCGCGTGCCGTTCCTGTATACCGCGTCTGCCGCGCTGGAAGACCCGTTTTTGGTGCCGATGTTCGACGCATGCTCAACCGGATCGGCCGCTCTGCAGGGCGCGCAGGATGCGGCGTTTCCCCTGCTGTGTGCCGAGGAGCTTTCGGTGCTGGTACGCCGTATCTTCGACAGCTGGGATGGCAACTTTGAGACGCTCGACGTAGCCGATACCTTCCATCATACGGCGGGCGAGGTGGGCGAGGCCCTTCAGGCACTGTTCCCAGGGCTCTCAGTTGCCTATGGCGATTCTGCCGGCTACGCCCTGCCCGCCAGCGACGTCGCTCGCGTGCACTATGGCTGGTTTCAGCGCTACGACTTGCTGCGCGACCTCTCGACCATTCAGGCCCGCTGGGATGCTGGCCGTGCAAAGAAGGTCAACCCCTTGCGCGCGGCCATCGACCGCATTCAAATGCGCACGCTGCCTGTCAAATGCCTGGAGACGGCAGCCGCCTGGGTGCTCTTTGAAGTGCTGGAGCGCTTGTTCTCCCAATCGACCCAGCTCAACGTGCTCGATTATCGCCTGCTCTACGTGGTGCTCATCGGCACGCTGTATGGCTTGGACTTTGGCCTGGTTGCTGCGCTGCTGGCGTCGGTGGGTTTGGCTGCGAGTTACTTTACTTTGTACGGCTATACCTTCCAGGGCCTGTTCTACGAGCCGTCCAACTGGCTGCCGTTTATCGCGTACTTTGTTGTGGGTGCCGTGTGCGGCTATGTGCAGCTGCGCAACAGCGAAGCCATTAGGGCGGAGCGCGATCAAAACGAGCTCGTGCGCAACCGCAATACGTTCCTTACGCAGCTCTACCACGACGCGATCGAGGACAAGCGTGCGTACAGGCGCCAGATCGTGGGTCGCCACGACAGCTTTGGCAAGATCTTTGCCGTGACGCAGGAGCTCGACGTGCTCAACCCACGCGACATCTATCGCAAGTGCTGCGAGCTTCTGGGCGAGATCCTCGAGAACGATTCGGTGACGATCTACCATGTTTCTGGCGGAGCATTTGCACGCTTGGTGGCAGCAAGTCCCGCGATTGCCGAAGATGCCGCACGCTCGCTTACGCTTGAGCAGCTTGCGCCCCTTTTGGGCGACGGGGGTCGTTCGAACCTGTGGGTGAACCGCGAGCTGACGCCGGGGCTTCCCATGTTTGGATACACGATCGAGCGCGACGGGGCACCCGCCGTGTTGATCTTTGTACGTCGCGCGGCCGAAAACCAAATGACCCTCTATTATCAAAATCTGTTCCGCATCTTGTGCGGCCTGGTCGAAAGCGCGCTGGGCCGTGCCTTTGACTACGAGGCGGTGGCACAGGATAAACGCTGCGTTGACGGCACTTGCGTGCTCAAGCAGGCTGCCTTTGGCCAAGAGCTCGCGGCGGCGCAGGCGCTGGCAGATAGCAAGATGGGGAGTTTTTTGCTCCTGCGCGTGGTGCCGGGCATGGAGCCTGTCGGCGAGCTGGTGGGCGCAATTGGGTCGGCAATCCGCGAGAGCGACGCGGCGGGCTTGGTCGACGGCGACGTGCTCTACCTGCTTATGCGCCAGGCAAAGGCGTGCGATCTGCCCATTATCCGCGAGCGCCTGAGCGCAAAACAGATTGCGGTGGAACCCGTCGACGGCGAGGACATCGTGGAGCTGCTGCAGCACATCTCTTACACCGGTGACGGTGAGGGGGGTGCCGCTTGATCTCGCTTGTCGTTGCTGCCGTCTTGCTGCTGATTCATGCGCTGGTTTGCCTGATGCTGTGGACGCTCATGAAGCTGGGCCTGCTGCCGGTGCGCGGACACATGCTGGCTGTGATAGTGCTGGTGCCGCTGTGGGGCCCGTTGCTGGTGGTTCTGCTATCGGTCCGCGGCGCGGTGTTTGGCGAGGGGCTGAAAGAGTCTGCGTTGGAGTCGCTGCGCTTTAACGATGACCTGCATCGCAGTATGTCGGTACCGAGTGGTGAGGACGATGCAGGCGTAGTGCCGCTCGAGGAGGCGCTCATCGTCAACGACCCGGCATACCGGCGCCGCCTAATGCTCTCCATGCTCACCGAGGAGCCCGACGCTTACCTGGCGCAGCTGCAGGCGGCTAAGCTTAACGACGACGTTGAGGTGGCGCACTATGCCGCGACGGCGGTGGCGCAGATCTCCAAAGAGTCCGACCTTAAACTGCAGCAGCTGGAGCGTGCCTTTAAGACGGACCCGAGCGCGCAAAACCTCAACGAATACTGTGATTTTCTTGGTGAATACTTGGGCTCGGGCTTGGCCGAGGGGCGCGTGGCTCAGATTCAGCGCCAACAGTACGCGCGCCTGCTTGCGCGTCGCTGCGAGCGCGAGGATACCCTTGAGCTGCGCATTCGATACGCGTCGGCGCTGGCCGATGTCGGACAGATCGACGAGGCGCAGGCCGTGACCGACCAACTGGTGCTCGACGTGCCCGAGGAGCAGGAGGTTTGGATGCTTTGCCTGCGCCTTGCGGTGATGCGCCGCGACGGTGACGAAGTCCACCGCGTGATCGATGCGATTGACAAACAGCATGTATACTTGAGCGCCGCCAACCGCGAGGAGCTTGCTTTTTGGCGCAATGGAGAGGAGGCCCGATGAGCGTGGTACAGCATATCCGCGATCGTGCGGGCCATTTTCGCTGGATGGGGCTGCTTGTGGTGTGGGCGGTCTTTATTGCCATGGCGGCCGTGCTGCTGGTGGAGCGCGCCGGCGTACAGTACAGTGCGGGCCAGCATAAGCTGGGGATGCTTGCCGCCAACGATGCGCTGCCGGCTTCCTCGGCAATATTTGGCCAAAAGCCCACGTGCCTGGTCATTACCGATTCCGATCAAGCTGGCGTCGAGGACGTAAAGGAGCAGTTCGACTAGATTCTGCTCGACATGAAGATCGCGCACCGCGACGTGGACCTTGCCCTGGACGGCGCGGATGCCATTCCCTCGCTGACCTCCTACGATCGCGTGATTTTGCTCATGCCGTCGCTCGATGGGCTCGGTACGCACCTGAGCGACATTATGAGTTGGGTGAGTGCCGGCGGTTCGCTTATGCTCGCCATGCCTCCGGATAACTCGGGCTATCTGCAAGTGATTGCTCCCAAGCTTGGCATTGAATCTGCCGGATATGACTATGTAAAAGCCGAAAGCATTGTGCCGAGCGAGGACTTTATGCTGGGCGGAGGAGAGCGCTACGAGCTCTCGGACCCCTTTGATTCGTCACTTTCGGTTTCGCTGCGCGAGACGGCTCGTGTGTGGGCTAAGACCGGCGATGCGGGCGCCCCACTCATTTGGTCGAATGACTGCGGTAGCGGGCGCACCGTGGTTTGCAATATCGGTATCTATGACAAGGTCATGCGCGGCTTTTACGCCGCGGCGACCAGCCTCCTGGGCGATGCAACGGCCTATCCGGTCATCAACAGCGCCGTGTTCTTTTTGGACGACTTTCCTAGCCCCGTGCCCTCGGGCGATGGTACTTATATCAAGCGTGACTACGGCCTTTCCATTGCGGATTTTTACACCAAGGTCTGGTGGCCCGATCTGCAAAAGCTCGCGCAAAAATACGGCATTCGCTATACCGGCGTGATGATCGAAAACTACGAGGACGCGGTCAACCAGACCGAGCCCGCGCGCCAACCCGATACCACGCAGTTCCGCTACTTTGGCGGCATGCTGCTGCAGATGGGCGGCGAGCTGGGCTTTCACGGCTACAACCATCAGCCTCTGGCACTCTGGGACACCGACTACGGCACGCTGTACGACTACAAGACCTGGAAGAACAAAGAGACGCTCGTCGCTTCGCTCAACGAACTTATCGCGTTTCAGGACGAGGTCCTGCCCAATGCTCATGGCTCGGTTTACGTGCCGCCGTCGAATATTCTTTCGGCTCGCGCGCGCAAGCTTATCGGTACCGATGTTCCGCGAATTAAGACCATTGCCAGTACGTATTTTGAGGATGGCACCGACCTGCCCTACGTGCAGGAGTTTGGCGTGGCGAGCGATGGCATTGTGGAACAGCCGCGTATTGTCTCGGGCGGCATGGTCGACGATTCCTATATGCGCCTGGCAGCCGTGTCCGAGCTCAACATGCACTACGTGAGCACGCACTTTATGCACCCGGACGACCTTTTGGACCCCGATCGCGGAGCCAAGGAGGGCTGGGAGGTCTACAAGGGCGGCCTGGTCGACTACCTGGAGTGGCTTACCAAATCCGCGCCCGACCTGCGGCACCAGACGGCGTCGGAGTGCTCCGGTGCCATCCAGCGTTTTTCGTCCGTGACGGTGAGCGTGGATACCAGCGCGGATGCCTGGATGCTCAGCCTGGGCAATTTCCACGACGAGGCGTGGCTCATGTTCCGCGCCAATAATGGCGAGCCGGGTGCGGTGACGGGTGGCGAACTGTCGCACCTTACGGGCAATCTGTATCTGCTCAAGGCAAATGATAAGACCGTGACGATCGAGCGCAAGGAGGGTGGCGATAAATGAGAATCTGCTTGGTACTCGAGGGTTGCTACCCCTATGTGCACGGCGGCGTATCTACCTGGATGCATGGCTACATTACGGCCATGCCCGAGCACGAGTTTGTGCTGTGGGTGATCGGCGCGCATGCTGCTGACCGTGGCAAGTTTGTCTACGAGCTGCCCGGCAACGTGGTCGAGGTGCACGAGGTGTTCCTGGACGATGCTCTGCGGCTTTCGGGCGAGCAACATGAAGCCAGTTTTAACGACCGTGAGCGCGAGGCGCTACGCCGTCTGGTGTCGCTCTCCAATCCTGACTGGGACGTGTTATTCGATATCTTCCACCGCCGTCGCGTGCATCCGCTCTCGTTTTTGCAGAGCCGCACGTTTATGGATATCTTTCGCGACGTGTGCCTGGCCGAGTATCCCTACACGCCCTTTGCCGATGCATTCCACACCATGCGTTCTATGCTGCTGCCGGTGCTCTACCTGCTGGGCAGCGAGGTGCCGGTGGCCGATGTGTACCATGCCATCTCGACCGGCTACGGTGGCCTGCTCGCCTGCCTGGGCTCAAGCGTTCACCATGCGCCGGTGCTGCTGACCGAGCATGGCATCTATACTCGCGAACGCGAGGAAGAGATCATTCGCGCTGAATGGGTGGTGCCGTCGTTTAAGGACCGCTGGATTCGCTTTTTCTACCTGCTTTCGGAGGAGATCTATCGCCGCGCCTTCCGTGTGACGAGTTTATTCCATAACGCCCGCAAGACGCAGATCGATATGGGCTGCGATGCGGACAAATGCCTGGTCATCCCCAACGGCATCCAGTTCGACCGCTTTAAGGACATCTCCTTAAAGCCCGATGACGGCTGGGTGGACATTGGCGCGGTAGTGCGTCTGGCGCCCATCAAGGACGTCAAGACCATGATCTATGCCTTCTTTGAGTTGCACGAGCGCCTGCCCAAGGTGCGCCTGCACATCATGGGCGGCGTGGACGACGAGGAGTACGGCGCCGAGTGCCACGCGCTGGTCGAAACCCTGGGCGTGCGCGACCTGATCTTTACCGGCCGCGTCAACGTGGTCGAGTACATGGAAAAGCTCGACTTTACCATTTTGACGAGCATCTCCGAGGGCCAGCCGCTCAGCGTGCTGGAGTCGCTTGCAGCGCGCCGTCCCTGCGTGACGACTGAGGTGGGCTGCTGTCGCGAGCTTCTCGAAGGCGCCCCGGGCGACGACTTTGGCGTGGCGGGTTTTGTGACGCCGCCTATGTATCGCAAGGGCTTGGCCGATGCCATGGAACGCATGTGCACAAGCCGCGCTCGTCGCATTGAGATGGGGGAGCGCGGCCAGCGTCGCGTTGCCACGTACTTCTTGCACGAGCAGATGCTCGCCAACTATCGCGCGCTGTACGACGAGACGGCGCAAGCGTTTGACCTGCCCAGAGAGGGGGAGTAGCCGGTGGCCGGAATCGGTTTTGAGCTCAAGCGCCTGTTTAGGCGCAAGGGTCTGTTTGCCACGATGCGCGCCTATGGCTACGCTGGCATTGTGTGCACGGGCCCCATGCTGCTGGGCGTGCTGCTCCAGGTGGGTATCTTGGTGCTGTGCGGTCTGTGGGGTGTGGGCCGTGCCAACCAAGATCTGCTGGTGTGCATGGTGACCTATACGCTGCTGGCGTCGCTCACGCTCACGAGTTTTTTCTCTATGCCGGTCACGCGCTTTTTGGCCGACATGCTCTTTGCCGAGCGCGAGGATGAGATCCTGCCTTCGTTTTGGGGGTCTAATGCCATCATGCTCGTTGCTGGCACCGTGCTCTACGGCGTCTTTTTGCTGTTCTCGGGCGCCACGCTGCTGCAGGGACTGCTGTGCCTGTGGCTGTTTAACATTATGATTGTCAACTGGAACGGCATGAGTTACCTCACGGCCATCAAGGATTACCGCGGTATCCTATGCAGCTTTGCGGTTGCCATTGGCGTGGCGTGCCTGTGCGCCCTGGCCGCGCTGGCGCTGGGGCTGCCGCCGGTCGAGGGCCTGTTGGCGTCAATTGCTCTGGGCTACGGCGTCATGCTCGCCTGGGACGTGGTGCTGCTGTACCGATATTTTCCGCAGAGCGAACGCAGCCCCTGGCTCTTTTTGCAGTGGCTCGATCAGTTTATTCCGCTGGCGCTCACGGGCTTGTTTACCAACCTGGGTCTCTTTGCGCACTTGGTGATAATTTGGGCCGGTCCCATTGGCGTGCAGGTCAAGGGCTTGTTTTATGGTGCGCCCTACCACGATGTTCCGGCGCTCATCGCGTTTTTGACGATCCTGGTCACGTCCGTCAACTTTGTGGTCTCGGTCGAGGTCAACTTTTATCCGCGCTACCGCGACTACTACAGCCTATTCAACGACGGTGGCGTGGTGGGCGACATTGTGGTTGCCGAGGAGGAAATGCTTGCCACGCTCAACCGAGAACTGCGCTTTTGTGCGCTCAAGCAACTGTTTGTGACGGCGGCGGTCATCTCGCTCGAGACCACGGTGCTGTCGGCCCTACCGTTGGGCTTTAACAACCTGATGCACGGGTATTTCCGCACGTTATGCGTGGGCTATGGCCTGTATGCCGTGGGCAATACGTTATTGCTCATCTTGCTGTACTTTACCGACTACAAGGGGGCCGTGCTGGCCTCGGGACTGTTTGCCGGTGTGGCCGGGCTGGCGACTGCCGTGTCGTTGCTTTTGCCGCAGCAGTTTTACGGCTTTGGCTTTTTGTTGGGTGCGGCGGTGTTTTTTATCGTGGCGCTGCTGCGGCTCGATACCTATACCGCCAACTTGCCGTATCGTATCCTGAGCCAGCAGCCCGTTGTGGCTACTGACAAGACGGGCTGGTTTACCGAACTTGGCCGGGTGCTCGACCGTGTTGAGCAACGCTACGAGGACAAGCGCGTGGGCGGTGAGCCGCGCAGTGCGTTTGAACGTATGGTGGTTCGCCTGTACCAAAAACATTGGGGAGGTTCTGATGATCGATAAGTTGATGTCTCGCCGCTGCCTGATCGAGGCGGCTGCCGGTGCGCTGTTGCTTTCGGGCTGCTCGTCTCAGGACGAATCCTCGACCAAAAAGGTCAAAAAGCAGGACAAGATTAAAAAGGCTGAGGCCTCGGGCGAGACCAAGCACCTTCGCGATAAGGACGAGCTGTACGAGGTCTACGACGACTCGGGCATTGTGACCATGTACCTGACGGTCTCGCGCGGTAACAGCTCCGAGAACACCGACCACAGCTGGGCCGAGATCAATACGTACTCGGTCTACGACTATGCCGACATGGGCGTGACGCGTTATCAGGTTATGGGCCTGCTGCAGCCAGGCGATGATAAGGGCCCCGTCGCTGGCGAGGTGGGCTATGGCGAGGAGGCGCCCAACGCCACGGTGCAGGTGCGCGGTCAGACGTCGAGTACCTATACGCAAAAGAACTACAAGGTGGAGCTCAAAAAAGGAAAAGGTACCTGGCGCCAGCAGCGTGCGATTGCGCTCAACAAGCACATGGGCGAGGGTATGCGTTTTCGCAACAAGATGGCCTATGACCTTATCCGCGGGATTCCCCAGATGATGGGCCTGCGCACGCAGTTTGTGCATCTGTGGGTGTGCGACCAGACCGAAAAGTCCAACGATACCTTTGAGGACTACGGCCTGTTTACGCAGGTGGAGCAGCTCAACAAGACGGCGCTTAAGGCACATGGCCTGGATAAGAGCGGGCACTTGTACAAGGTGAACAGCTTTGATTTCCATCGCTACGAGGACACCATTAAGCTTGCCGATGATCCCGACTACAACCAGGCAAGCTTTGAAGGCATGCTTGAGATTAAGGGCGATACGGACCACACCAAGCTCATCGAGATGCTCGATGCGCTCAACGACGAATCGCAAAAGATCGATGACGTGCTCGACACCTACTTTGATACCGAGAACCTGGTCTATTGGTTGGCGTTTCAGATCCTGACGGGCAACTGCGATACGCAGAACCGTAACTGCTATCTGTACAGCCCGCTCAACTCAAATACCTGGTACTTTTTAGATTGGGATAACGACGGCATGCTGCGTAAGCTGGAGCTTTCTCTTACCGGGTTTTCGGACTACGCGAGCTGGGAGCGCGGTGCAAGCAACTACTGGGGCAACGTGCTGTTTAACCGCGCGTTGCGCAGCAAGTCGTTCCGCAGCGAACTCGACCGTGCCGTCAAGGACTTGCGCTCGTATTTGACCGAGACTCGCCTGACCAAGATGATCAAGCACTACCGCGATGTGACTGAATCCCTGGTCTTTGCTTCGCCCGATATCGACAATCTGCCTGTCACCAAGGACCAATACGAGCAGATCGCTGCGGCGATTCCCTCCGAGGTCGAGGAGAACTACAAGAGCTTTCGCGAGAGTTTTAAAAAGCCCATGCCTTTCTACATCGGCGTGCCGCAGATCGATAACGGTAAGCTGCGTATTAACTGGGATGCGTCCTACGACTTTGAGGCGCGCGACATTCGCTACACTGTGGAGCTTGCTCGTGACTATGCCATTAGCGACGTGGTCTTTAAGGCCGAGGACGTGCTGCTTCCCGAGGTGACCTGCGATGCGCCCGATGCCGGCCAGTATTTTGTGCGCGTGCGTGCCACCAACTCCGACGGCTATACGCAAGATGCGTTTGACTACTATGTAACCGACGACGGCAAGCACTACGGCATGAAGTGTTTTTACGTGCAAGACGGCGGTAAGGTCGTGGAGGACACGTATGAGGAGGGCTAGCGCGCTGCTTGAGCGCTTGGCGGCCCCGCCTGTGCGTGCCACGCAGGAGCGTTACCGCCACGAGCTCAAATATCTCATTAACGAGGGCGAGCACGCCGCGCTTGCCTGTCGCATGGCGCCGGTGTTTAAACTGGACAAGCATGCGCGGGCAGGCGGTTACACCATTCGCAGCCTGTACTTTGACGACTACTGCAACTCGGCCTACGAGGAAAAAGACGCCGGTATTCTCATGCGCAAAAAGTATCGCGTGCGCATCTATAACGGCAGCGACAAGGTGATTAAGCTCGAGCGCAAAAAGAAGTACGGCAGCTGGATCTACAAGGAGGATGCGCCACTTACGCGCGGCGAGTTTGAGCAGATTCTGGCTGGCGACTACGACTTTTTGCTGAGGAGCCCCTATCCGCTCTGTCGCGAGTTCTACATCGAGTGCATCTGCAACGTGATGCGCCCGAGGACCATCGTGGATTACGAGCGCGAGCCGTGGGTGATGGATGAGGGCACTGTGCGCATTACGTTTGACATGAACGTGCGTGCCGCGGTGGGAAGCTTCGATATCTTTGACGCGACGCTGCCCGCGCTGCCGGTCCTGGAGCCCGGCAAGCTGGTGATGGAGGTCAAGTTTACGGAGTTTTGCCCGCAGCTGGTGCGCGATATGGTGCCGCCGGGAGCGGCCGAGCTTACGGCGGTCTCCAAGTACTGCCTGTGTTACGAAAAGACCGCCTACCTGCGCGGATTTAATTACTGGGAATCGGATTTTGAGAACCGAGGGGATATTTAGACCATGAGCACCAGGGACTTTTTTAAGAACTCCGTCTTGGAGGCGTTTGGCCAGGTCGACCCTGCCAAGATTGGCCTTTCGCTGCTCGTGGCGCTCGCCATGGGCATCCTGATCTATTACGTGTACAAGCGCTTTTTTACCGGCGTGGTGTATTCGCGTAGCTTTGCCGTGACGCTTGTGGGCATGTGCGTGCTTACCTGCATGGTCACGCTCGCGATTTCGACCAACGTGGTCATCTCGCTCGGTATGGTCGGTGCTCTGTCAATCGTCCGCTATCGTACGGCGGTTAAGGACCCGCTCGACCTGCTGTATCTTTTTTGGGCCATTACCACAGGCATTACGGCAGGCGCCGGCATGTACGCACTCGTGGGGCTTACGGCAGTGGTGATTGTGGTGATGATTGCCGGCTTTGCGAGCCACCAGGACAAGGCGCGCGTGTACATGATTGTCATTCACTACACGGGCCAGACCACCGGCGACGATATCGTGCGTGCATTTGGGCGCACCAAGTTTTCCGTCAAGTCCAAGACGATGCGCGGCGACAAGGTCGAGATGGCCGTTGAGGTGTTCTCGGACGGCGTGGATATGCCCTATGCCGACGCCATCCGCGCGCTCGATGGCGTGGAGGACCTGACGCTCATCCAGTACAACGGCGAATATCACGGCTAATTTTGTTCCGGCGTTCTAACGAACGCCGGACCGCTCGACGCTGCTTGCGCTGACGTTTTCTCGACCTGGGTGGGCTGGTCTTGGTTTGGTTTTATGTAAGGGATGGTGCCGCGTGGACGTGCAACAGCTAGAAGAGGCCTGGGCTATAAGGGCTGGTGCGCGTGAGGCGCGTCTTGTTGCGGCCTCGCATGTGCCGGCGGCGCTGTCTTTGTTGGGGATTGTGCGTCCTGGTGACCGCCTGGTGGCCTTTGCGGACGACTTTGCCGATGCGTTTGCGCGCGGCTTTGATGCCTGCGACGTTGTGCTCGTGGGGGAGCCGTCGGTTGCGGCGTTTACCGCCGCGTCCGAGGGCTTGGATGCTTCGTTTGATGCCGAGGGTCCGCACCTGTGGTGGTTTGTCAACTCCATCGGCGGGTTTGGTCTGCGCGTGCCCGATCTGCGTGCGCTGGGTCGGGCGGCGCGTGAGGCCCGTGCGCTGCTTGTGGTGGATAACACCGTGGCAAGCGTCTTTGGGTGCGATCCGCTGCGTTTGGGTGCCGTCCTGTCGCTCGAGGCACTCGACCGTGTGTGTGCCGGCGAAGCTCCGCGCAAGCTCGTCGCCGTCTCGGTGGCGCGCTCGCAGCTCAAGCGCCATCGCGTGGATGCCGCCGCAGAGTGCGCACACGCGTTGCTTGCGGACTGCGGTGCGTCTGTGCTTGGCCTGTCTGCCGAGGAGACCGACGTGCTAGAACGCGGGCTGTCCTCGCTCGATGCTCGCATGCAGGCGCACTTCGATCGCGCCCGTGCGCTGGCCGAGTATCTGGCTGCTAACGAGATGGTGTGTAACGTTCGCTATCCCGGGTTGAGCTCGCATCCCGACCATTCGGTTGCAACGGGAATCCTCGAGCACGGCTTTGGTCCGGCAGTTGAGTTTGACCTTATCGATCGTAGCGCGGGCGAGCTGTTCGACACATTGCCGGGGGAGTTCCGCACGTCGCCCGCCGGCGGCTCAACAACGCGCCTTTCGGCCCCACGCGGTAAGCGGGGGAGCGCCATCCGCCTCTTCGCCGGTACCGACGATCCCCTGGTTGTAGCGTCCACCCTAGACAACGCCCTTCGCAAGTTAGCTACTCTTTGATGCTGGCGATGAGGTCGTCGGCTTTTGAGGCGATGACGTTGTTGATGTCGGCCTGCAGCTCCTCGTACACCGCTATGGCTCGCTCGCCGGCGGGGGTGAGCGATGATCCGCGGGCACCGTCGCGCTCGATGAGCTTGCAGCCCAGCTGTCCTTCGGCCTCATTCACAATGCGCCAGGCCTTGGAATAGGCCATGCCCATGCTCTTAGCGGCGCGGTTGAGCGAGTGCTCGCGGGCGATGCCCTGCAGCAGCAAGACGCAGCCGTGGCCGAAGACACCCGGCAAGTCTTTGTCGCACGCTTGAATGACCAACTTTGCCGTTGTCTTGTACTCCATGCGCTTCACGTCTCCCCGCTAAAGTGTTTGCTGGGCAAACGCAAAGCCTGCGTCAAGCCCTCGTGTGCTCTTCTTAAATCATGCATTGTAGCAGTCAAAGTGCGCTAAGATACATCCCCAGTATTGGGCGCCCAAGGTTGGGCTGGGTCCTACGAGGCCTGCAGCCGACCGGTCGCATGGAAAAAGGAGAAACATGGCTACGTTCTTTCCCGGTGAGTCCCACACGTTTTCGGAGTATCTGCTGGTCCCTGGCTACTCGTCCTCGCAGTGCATCCCCAACAACGTCTCTCTTAAGACGCCGCTAACCCGCTTCAAGCGCGGTGAGAAGCCGGCAATCACCCTGAACATCCCCATGGTTTCCGCCATCATGCAGTCCGTCTCGGGCGTCGACATGGGTGTCGCGCTCGCTACCGAGGGTGGCCTGTCCTTCATCTACGGTTCCCAGACCCCCGAGTCCGAGGCCGCCATGGTCAAGGCCGTGAAGGATCACAAGGCTGGCTTCGTTCAGTCCGATTCCACGCTGACCCCCGACATGACCATGGAGCAGGTCATCGAGCTCAAGGAGAAGACCGGTCACTCCACCATGCCGGTCACCGACGACGGCACCCCCAAGGGCAAGCTCCTGGGTATCGTCACCAGCCGCGACTATCGCCCCAGCCGCGATGACCACCAGAAGAAGGTTTCTGAGTTCATGACTCCGCGTGAGCAGCTCATCGTGGGCGACAAGAACATCAGCCTCAAGGTTGCCAACGACGTCATCTGGGACAACAAACTCAACGCCCTGCCCATCGTCGACGACAACGATCACCTCATGGGTATCGTCTTCCGCAAGGACTACGACAGCCACAAGACCAACCCCAACGAGCTGCTCGACGGTGACAAGCGTTACATGGTCGGCGCCGGTATCAACACCCGTGACTATGCCGAGCGTGTGCCGCTGCTCATCGAGGCCGGTGCCGACGTGCTGTGCATCGACTCCTCCGAGGGCTTCAGCGAGTGGCAGAAGCGCACCATCGAGTGGATCCGCGCCAACTACGGCGAGGATGTCAAGGTCGGCGCCGGTAACGTCGTCGACGCCGAGGGCTTCCGCTTCCTGGCCGACTGCGGTGCTGACTTCATCAAGGTCGGTATCGGCGGCGGTTCCATCTGCATCACCCGCGAGACCAAGGGTATCGGCCGTGGCCAGGCCACCGCGCTGATCGATGTCTGCCGTGCTCGTGACGAGTACTACGAGGAGACCGGCATCTACGTGCCCGTGTGCTCCGACGGCGGTATCGTCTACGACTACCACATGACGCTCGCCCTTGCCATGGGTGCCGACTTTATGATGTTGGGTCGTTACTTCGCCCGCTTCGACGAGAGCCCGACCGAGCGCGTCAACGTCAACGGTCAGTACATGAAGGAGTACTGGGGCGAGGGTTCCGCGCGTGCCCGCAACTGGCAGCGCTACGACCTGGGCGGCGCTGCGAAACTCAGCTTCGTCGAGGGCGTCGACTCCTACGTTCCCTACGCCGGCTCCCTCAAGGACGGCGTGGGCGGCACGCTCTACAAGGTCAAGTCCACGATGTGCAACTGCGGTGCCCTCTCGATCCCCGAGCTCCAGGAAAAGGCACGCCTGACCCTGGTCAGCTCCACCTCCATCGTCGAAGGCGGCGCCCACGACGTAGTCGTGAAAGACTCTCAGCAGTCTGTGTCCTACCGCTAAGATAAGAGCTGCACATAAAGGTTGAGTATCAACCACGTTATTTAGATAAAGCGAGATGCCTGCAAGTCGCAGGCATCTCGCTTGTCGTATTTGCTATCATCATGCGAGTTAACGATGTGGCGGGGCGTTCTTACCTTTGCTCGCTGCAAGTTCCGCACGAGCCGAAGAGCACTTAATGTGCTCTTCGTGCGAGCAGGACTGTCCGCAGCAGCGAGTAAAGGTAAGAACGCCCCGCCCCAACCCAGCTAACAAAGGAGCTGATATGTGCGATTGCACAGATCATAAGAACGAGATTCCTGTCTACGACGCGCAGGCCATTGAGTCCAGGTGGATGAAGGCCTGGGAGGACTCCAACCTCTTTGCCGTCGACACCGACGACAGCAAGCCCAAGAAGTACGTGCTCGAGATGTTCCCGTATCCGTCGGGCGACCTGCACATGGGCCACGCGCGCAACTATACCATCGGCGATGCCATGGCCCGTCAGGCCCGCATGCGCGGCTACGACGTGCTGCACCCCATCGGCTTTGACGCCTTTGGCCTGCCTGCCGAGAACGCCGCCATCAAGCACAACACGCAGGCTGCCGCCTGGACGTATAAGAACATGGACCAGGCGCTCGCCACGATGAAGCGCATGGGCTTCTCCTACGATCTGGATCGCATGGTCAAGACCTGCAGCCCCGACTACTACCGCTGGGGCCAGTGGATCTTTGAGAAGATGTGGGAAAAGGGCCTGGTATATCGTAAGAAGAACCCGGTCAACTGGTGCCCCACTTGTAAGACCGTTCTGGCCAACGAGCAGGTTACCGAGGGTAAGTGCTGGCGCTGTGGCACCGAGCCCGAGAAGCGCGACCTGGAGCAGTGGTACTACAAGATTACCGAGTACTCCCAGGAGCTGCTCGACGATCTGGAGAAGCTCCCCGGCTGGCCCGAGCGCGTCAAGCAGATGCAGGCTAACTGGATCGGTCGCTCCGAGGGCGCCGAGGTCGACTTTACCCTTTGCGACCGGGATGGCGAGCCCATCGAGGGCGACGAGGGCAAGATCACCGTCTTCACCACGCGTGCCGATACGCTCTTTGGCGTTTCCTTCTTTGTCCTGGCTCCCGAGTACGCCGGCCTGCACGAGCTCGTCGAGGGCACGGAGTACGAGGAGGCCGTCACCAAGATTGTCGAGGACTCCAAGCATATCTCTGCCGTCGAGCGTGCCCAGGGCACCCTCGAGAAGCACGGTGCCTTCACGGGCCGCTATGTGGTAAACCCCGTCAACGGCGAGAAGGTCCCCGTGTGGGTTGCCGATTATGTCGTCGCCGATTACGGCACCGGTGCCGTCATGGCCGTTCCCTGTGGCGACCAGCGCGACTTTGAGTTTGCCCGTAAGTACGACCTGCCGATCGTGCCGATCATCCTGGACGATGACGATCGCGCTGCCGTCGAGGCCAGCGGCGAGACCATCGATACCTTCCATGCCGAGACCGTCGACTGGGATTGCGCTCACGCTGCCGAGGGCACGCTCGTCCAGTCCGGCAAGTACACCGGCATGCGCGGTGGTAAGCACTCCGAGGGCGAGGCTGCGATCGTGGCCGATCTCGAGGCCATGGGCTGCGGTCGTCGCAAGGTCGAGTTCCGCCTGCGCGACTGGCTCATCAGCCGTCAACGCTATTGGGGCAACCCCATCCCGGCCATCCACTGCGAGCACTGCGGCATCGTGCCCGTGCCCGAGGATCAGCTCCCGGTGACGCTGCCCGAGAACCTGGACCTGGGCGCCGGCGAGACCCTCGCCGAGTGCAAGGAGTTCTACGAGACCACCTGCCCGGTCTGCGGCCGCCCGGCCAAGCGCGAGACCGATACCATGGACACCTTTACCTGCTCCAGCTGGTATTACCTGCGCTATACCGATCCGCACAACACCGAGCTGCCCTTCTCCCGCGAGGCCGCCGACCGTTGGATGCCTGTCGATAACTACATCGGCGGCATCGAGCACGCCATTTTGCACCTGCTCTACAGCCGCTTCTTTACCAAGGCGCTGCGCGACCTGGGTCTGCTGAGCGTTGACGAGCCCTTCACCAACCTGCTGTGCCAGGGCATGGTCAAGGACGAGAACGGCGACACCATGTCCAAGTCCAAGGGCAACGTCGTGCCCCCGAGCTCGGTCATCGAGCCCTACGGTGCCGACACCATGCGTTTGGCGATCCTGTTTATCGCCCCGCCCGAGAAGGACTTCGACTGGGATCCCAAGGCCGTTGAGGGCGCCAACCGCTTCATCAAGCGCGCCTGGCGTATCGTTTGGCAGCTCGTCCAGTCCGGCGACGCCAACGTGGCCTTCGACAAGTCCGCGCTCGACGAGGTTGCGATGAAGCTCTATCGCGAGCGTCACCGCACCATCGCCAAGTGCACCGAGGACTTTGACCGCGGCCAGTTCAACACCGCCATCTCGGCCGTCATGGAGCTCGTCAACGCGGCGAGCGCCTACCTCAACGCCACCGAGGGTACCGCCCGCGACAAGGCGCTGTGCTACGGCGTGGCTAAGGATATCGTGAGCGTCCTTGCCCCCATCTGCCCGTTCTGGGCCGACGAGCTGTGGCACGAGGCACTCGGCTGCGAGGGCAACGCCTACACCGCCGCCTGGCCCGAGTTCGACCTGGCCGAGTCCATCGAGGACACGGTGCAGATCGTCGTCCAGGTGCTCGGCAAGGTTCGCGGCCGCATCGATGTGGCCCGCGACGCCTCCAACGAGGAGATGCAGGCTGCCGCCGAGGAAGCCGTTGCCAAGTGGCTTGAGGGCAAGACGGTCGTTAAGGCCATCTGCGTGCCCGGCAAGCTGGTCAACCTGGTTGTCAAGTAAGCGCTGCGCGTAAAGCTGACATGCAATAAACGAGGGACGGTCCGGTTGGGTCGTCCCTCGTTTTTCATGTACCTGCCCTGATGTCTGCGGTCAATTGTCCTATTCTTGTGGAGAAGCTGTGCGCACGCTGACCTGCAGATTCGTACTGTGCTTGCACGTTTCCGCAGCTATTGGTATAGTTTGCTTGCAAATGAAGTTGTAATTGAAAGAAGTGGGGTTTCTGCCCCGCTTCTTTTTTGTATGGATGGAGGTGCCGCAATGGTCAAGACCAAGACCGAGCAGGCGATCATTGACGCGCTCGAGGCCGTCGCTCCCCAGCACGATGTCGACATCGTCGACGTCGAGCTCGTGGGTGCCACCAAGGCCCCCTGCGTGCGCGTGCGTATCGAGGGTGCCGAGGGTCAGAGCCTGTCGCTCAACGACGTCACGGCCAACACCAAGTGGGTCGGCGATGTGATTGAGGAGCTCGACCCCATCTCTTCGAGCTATACGCTCGAGGTGTCGAGCCCGGGTATGGCGCGCCCGCTGCGCCGCCCGAGTGACTTTGTCCGCTTTGTGGGCGAGAACTGCGAGCTCACCTCCACCGCCACCGAGGACCGTCGCAAGTACGCCGGCAAGATTGCCGCCGCCACCGAGACGAACGTGACCCTCGAGCTCGAGGACGGCGAGTCCGTTACCCTCGATTTCTCTGATGTTAAAAAGTGCAAGTTGAAGCCCACCTACGACTTCAAGCCCGCGAAGGAAGGAAAGTAAGATGGCAGCATCCGACATGATGTCCGCCCTGATGGAGCTTTGCCAGGAGAAGCACATCGACCAGCTCTACCTGATCGACCGCCTGGAGCAGTCGCTCGCCAAGAGCTATGCCGAGATCCTGCATCTTGAGTGGGGCGCCAAGGTGACCATCGACCGCACCACCGGCAAGATCTACGTCTACCGCCTGGAGCCGATCGACGATTCCATGGACGAGGAGGGTAACTTCACCGAGTTCGAGGAGATCGACGTCACCCCCAAGAACACGAGCCGCATTGCTGCCCAGCACGCTAAGGCCGAGATCAACGCTATCGTGCGCAACTCCGCCCGCGAGCAGATCTACGAGGAGTTCTCCGGCCGCATCGGCGACCTCATCAGCGGTACCGTGCTGCAGTCCACGCCCGACTTCACGATCGTCAAGATCCGCGAGGGCGTCGAGGCCGAGCTGCCGCACTTCGACCAGCGTCGTTACGAGAACGAGCGCAACGAGCGTCCGATGGGCGAGCGCTACCTGCACAACCAGCACATCAAGGCCGTGATCATCGACGTTCGCGACCCCAACTCCAACCTGCAGCCGGTTCGCGGCGAGCACAGCCGTCCGCCGATTGTCATCTCCCGTACCCACCCCGAGCTCATGCGTCGTCTGTTTGAGCAGGAGGTGCCCGAGATCTATGAGGGCACCGTCCAGATCAAGTCGATCGCCCGCGAGCCCGGCCAGCGCTCCAAGGTCGCCGTCCACTCGCTCGACGACCGTCTGGATCCCGTGGGCGCCTGCGTTGGCCCCAAGGGCAGCCGTGTTCGCGCTGTCGTGGGCGAGCTCCGCGGCGAGCGCGTCGACGTCATCCTGTGGGATGCCGATCCTGCCGTCTACGTCGCCAACGCCCTGTCGCCCGCTAAGGTCACCCGCGTCCTCATCGACGAGGAGAAGGCCTACGCTGGCGTCATCGTGCCCGACGACCAGCTGTCCCTCGCCATCGGCAAGGAGGGCCAGAACGCCCGCCTCGCCGCGCGCCTGACCGGCTGGCACATCGACATCAAGTCCGAGACGCTTGCCGCCGACATCCTCAAGAACGTTCCTGTTCACGAGGAGCCCGCTGCCGACCTGATCGGTGACGAGGAGGACGAGGACGTCCGCCGCTGCGAGTACGTGTCCGAGGACGGCATCCAGTGCCGTAACCAGGCTCGTCCCGGCTCCCGTTTCTGCGGTGTCCACGACACCGACGCCTTCGATGATGCGGAGGACCTGATCTAGCGCGCGGTCGCGCCGGGCGGGTCCCGGCGCGTCTCCCACGCTCGTTCAGTCTCTAGGCACCCAAGGTGCCAGAAAGGGTAGGTGAAGTCATATGGCAAAAGTCCGTGTGTCCACCCTGGCCAAAGAGTTCGGCATGACCTCCAAGGAACTGATGGGTCATCTCGCCGAAATGAAGATTCCCGCTAAGTCCGCTTCCTCCGCCCTGGAGGACGCCTATGTCGCCATGGTCCGCAAGCAGCTCGCCTCGGTGATCGAGGCCCGCGCGAAGGAAGTCGAGGCCGCCAAGCAGGCCGAGGAGCAGGCAGCCGCCGCCGAGGAGGCAGCACGCGCTGCCGAGGCCGAGCGCGAGCGCATCGCCGCCGAGAAGGCACGCGAGGAGGAGCGCCGCCAGTTCGCCGCCGCCCAGGCTGCCGAGGAGGCCGCCCGCGCTGAGGCCGAGGCCAAGAAGAAGGCCGAGCAGGAGCGTCTTGCCCGCGAGAAGGAGGAGGCTGCCCGCGAGGCCCAGCGCCGCGCCGTTCCCGCTTCCGACTCCGGTTCGCGCTTCCGTTCGCTGCTCGACCAGATCGCCGCACAGGAGACCGTGCTCAAGGAGAAGAAGGACGCCGAGGAGAAGGCCAAGGCCGAGCGCGCCGCCGAGCGCGGCAACCGTCGTGGCGGCAACAACGACCGCCGCGGTGGCCGTCGTAACGATCGCAACGCCTCCGACAACAACTCCGAGCGCAACGCCTCCGAGAGCCGTCCCCACAGCCATCGCACTAATGCCAGCAACAACGTCGCTGCCGGTATGGACTTCCCCAACCCCGATAAGCAGGGCAAGGGCAAGAAGCGCAAGGGCGGTCACAACAACGAAGAGGACCACTACAGCCGCATGGCTCGCGAGGCCGAGGAGTACAGCCGCGAGAAGGTGCTCGAGGAGGCTCGTGCCGCCGTCGAGGAGGCCTCTCGCGAGTCCACTGGTCGCCGCAAAAAGCGCAAGGAGAAGCGCGAGCGCGAGGCCGCAAAGGCTCAGGAGGAGCGCAAGATAGAGGAGGCGCTGGCCCAGGGCGTGAACCCCGAGGACCTCGACGCCATCAAGGTCTCCCAGGGCGTTACCGTCCAGGAGCTCGCCGAGGCGCTCGACGTTCCGGCTAACGACATCATCAAGCGCCTGTTCCTGCTGGGCACGCCGCTTACCATGACGCAGTCCATGTCCGATGACCTCGTCGAGCTCGTTGCCGACGACCTGGGCCGCCAGATCAAGATCATCACCCCCGAGGAGGAGAACACCTTCTCGTTCTACGACGATCCCGCCGACCTTAAGCCGCGCGCCCCGGTCGTCACCGTCATGGGCCACGTCGACCACGGCAAGACGAGCCTGCTCGACGCCATCCGTCACACCGGCGTCGCTGCCGGCGAGGCGGGCGGCATTACCCAGGCCATCGGCGCTTCGCAGGTCATGATCAACGACCGCAAGATCACCTTCATCGATACCCCTGGTCACGCGACCTTTACGGCCATGCGTGCCCGCGGCGCCAAGGTGACCGACATCGTCATCCTGATCGTGGCTGCCGACGACGGCGTCATGCCCCAGACCATCGAGTCGATCAACCACGCCAAGGCCGCCGGCGTTCCCATCGTCGTCGCTGTCAACAAGATCGATAAGCCGGGCGCCAACCCCGACCGCGTGCGCCAGGAGCTCACCGAGTACGGCATCATCCCCGAGGAGTGGGGCGGACAGAACATGTTCGTCAACATCTCGGCCAAGCAGAAGATCGGTATCGACGACCTTCTGGAGACCGTGCTGCTCCAGGCCGACGTGCTCGAGCTCAAGGCCAACCCTGACACCTTCGCTTCGGGCAACGTCCTTGAGGCTAAGCTCGACAAGGGCCGCGGCTCGGTTGCCACCGTGCTCGTGACCCGCGGTACCCTGCACGTGGGCGACACGCTGGTCGCCGGCCTCACCTATGGCCGCGTCCGCGCCATGCTCGACCCCAAGGGCAACGCCGTCACCGAGGCCGGTCCCTCCGACGCCGTCGAGATCCTGGGCCTGCAGTCCGTCCCCAACGCCGGCGATGAGTTCCGCGTGTTCGAGGACGAGCGCGAGGCTCGCGCCCTTGCCGACGAGCGTTCGCTCAAGGCCCGTATCGAGGAGCAGAGCCGCGTGAAGCACGTGACGCTCGAGAACCTCTTCGAGACCATCGCCGACGCCGAGGTCAAGGAGCTCAACCTGATCATCAAGGCCGACGTCCAGGGTTCCATCGAGGCCCTTCAGGACTCGCTCGACAAGATGGATCAGTCCGAGGTTCGCATCAACACGATCCACTCCGCCGTCGGCGCCATTAACGAGACCGACGTTGTCCTGGCCGACGCCTCCAACGCCATCATCATCGGTTTTGGCGTCCGTCCCGACGGTAAGGCCCGCTCCGCCGCCGAGCGCGAGGGCGTCGAGATCCGTTGCTACGACGTCATCTACAAGTGCCTCGAGGAGCTCGACGCCGCCCGTATCGGCATGCTCAAGCCCACCGAGGTCGAGGTCGCCACGGGTACCGCGACCGTCCTGGACACCTTCAAGGTGCCCAAAGTCGGTATCGCCGCCGGTGTCCGCGTCGAGGAGGGCGAGATCGCCGCGACCGATTCCGTGCGCCTGGTGCGCGACGGTATCGTGGTCTTCAACGGCAAGATCGCCTCGATGCGCCACTACAAGGACGAGGCCAAGAGTCTCAAGAGCGGTTCCGAGGGCGGCATTGGCCTGGAGAACTTCCAGGACATCAAGCCCGGCGACCAGATCGAGGGTTACCGTATCGACCAGGTTGCCCGTACCGAGTAGGGGGTAGCGCTATGAAGCAAACGCAGGCAACCCGCCGTCTGGGCGAGCAGCTTCGCGAGAAGCTCGGTTATATCCTGCTCTTTGAGGTTTCCGATCCGCGTCTCGACCTGGTTACTTTGACCGCGGTCGAGGTCGCGGTGGACCGTTCGTTCGCGCGCGTGTACGTGTCGTGCGATGCGAGCCGCTACGACGAGGTCATGGAGGCGCTCGCAAGCGCCAAGGGCCGTATTCGCAGCCTGTTGGCCCGCTCGCTCGATTGGCGTGTCACTCCCGAGCTCGATTTTCGCATCGATCGCTCGACCGATGAGGCCGAGCGCATCACGCGTGCGCTGGAAAACGTTCCCGCCACGCTTGCGATCGAAAAGGACGAGGACGGCTATCCGATAGCGGATGCCGCCCAGGAGGCAGCTTTAGATGACTAATTCCGCCGACCTCGCCTCGTGCGAGTCTGCAGATATTCAGCGACGCATCCTCGAGCTCATCGAGGGTGCGTCCTCCATTGCGATTTCGGGACATACTTCTCCCGATGGCGATGCCCTGGGCTCCGTGCTGGGTCTGGGCCTTTCGCTCATGAAGTTTTTCCCCAACAAGGACATTGCGCTGCTGCTGGCAGACGATGACCCGGTTCCGCGCATCTACCGATTTATGGAAGGCTCCGATCGCCTGGTGCCGGCATCTGCGTACACTGGCAATCCGGACCTGTTCATCTCGGTGGACGTACCGGTCGTCGAGCGTCTCAATAATTCCGCCGAGGTGCTTCGTCGCTCCAAGCATGTGGTGTGCTTCGATCACCATCCGGCTTGCGAGGAGTTTGCCGAGCTCAGCCTGAGGCGCGTCGAAGCTGCAGCCTGCGCCATGATCATCGACCGCTTCTTGGACAATTGCGGCATTGTCGCACGTGATGGCGTTGCGACCTGCCTGCTTTGTGGCTTGGTTACCGATACCGGCCGTTTTCAGTACCAAAACGCCGATGCCGCCGCGTTCCATGCGGCCTCGCGTCTGGTTGCCCACGGTGCCGATCCGGCGCGTGTGGCACTCGAGGTATATCAGAGCATGCGCGTTGAGTTTTTGCACCTCAAGTCCATCGTTATGGGCCGCATCAAGACGGTGGCCCACGGGCGCGTGGCATATAGTTATGCGTACCAGAGCGACCTCGAGGCCTGCGGCGTCACTTCGGATGAGTGCGACGGCCTGGTTGACGTGGTGCGCTCGGTGATGGGCGTGGAGGTCTGCCTGTTCCTGAAGGGCATTGAGGGCGATACCAAGGTGCGCGGCAACCTGCGCTCCAAGGGCGACCTCAATGTGTCTGAGATCGCTGCTGCCTTTGGCGGAGGTGGACATTCCGCTGCCGCCGGTTTCTCCAACAACGGAACGATTCTCGAGACGCTCACCGTGGCACTTCCCATGCTGGCCGAGCTGGTAGGGGAGGATCCCGCTTCGGTGACCGTCGAGCTTTAACTTTTTGGATGGTACATGGCTCGTCGTATGCCTTCACAACTGAATATGCTGCTCGCCGTCGATAAGCCGGTGGCCTGCACGTCCCACGATGTGGTCTCGCAATGCCGACGCGCCCTCCATGAGCGGCGCGTCGGCCATGCCGGCACGCTCGACCCCATGGCATCGGGTGTCATGGTGGTGGGCGTGGGCCAGGCCACTCGCCTGCTGGGCATGCTCACGCTCGATACCAAAAGCTACGTCGCCGATATTTCGTTTGGCGCCGAGACGAATACCGATGACGCGGAGGGCGAGGCGGTCCGCACGGTGGCTGTTGCCAACGAGCTCCGCGATCCTGCCTATGCCCGTGAGCACTTGGCCGCCATGCTGGGTCCGCAGATGCAGGTGCCGCCGGCGTTTTCGGCTATCTCGGTCAATGGCGTTCGCGCTTATAAGTCTGCTCGCGAGGGCAATGCGGTGGACCTACCTCCGCGCCCCGTCGAGGTCTATGCCGCCGACCTGATCGCCGTGGGCGGCGAAGGTGATACGTGCGTGTGGACCGTGGCGTTCTCGGTGAGCAAGGGAACCTATATCCGAGCGCTCGCTCGCGACCTGGGCCGCGCCTGCGAGAGCGCCGCGCACATTTCCGCGCTGCGCCGTACGGCCTCCGGTGTTGTTTCCATCGGCGCTTGTCATGCGGTCGAGGAGCTTTCTCCCGAGTCCGCGGCTGGCTTTGCCCTGGACCCCATTGCGGCTCTGGGCGCCACGCGTGTTGACTTGCCGGGCAATCTTGCCGACGACCTGCTCTGCGGCCGACGCATTCCCGTTGAGCGTGCGCTTGCCGATTTCGATGCCTTGAAGGCGCCGTTTGCGTTGGTGCTCGATGGGGGACTCAAGGCGCTCGCCCGCATTGAGGGTGGCCGCTTTGTTATGGAGCACGTATTTCCGCAGGCAATCGGCGGTGTTCGATGATGTTGTCCGCTCGCGAGCTCGCGCGTGTCTTTTTCGCGGGCGAGTCGGACGAGGCTCGCATCGTTGCTGCCGATGCGTTTGATGAGTGCGAGCACCTGGGTGCCGCATCAATCGCCATTGGCGTGTTCGATGGCGTGCACCGTGGACACCAGGAGCTCATTGCGGCGCTTGTCCGTGATGCCCGTGCCCATGGCTGCAAGGCAGTCGTAGTTACCTTCGATCCCGACCCGGACGTTGTGGTGAGCTCTTCGCCCGCTCAAAAATTGATGACGACGGCCGACCGTCTGCATGCCTTGGCTCAGACCGGGGTCGATGTGGTGGTGGCCGTTCCCTTTACGCCAGAGGTTGCGGTACTCGACCATGTTGGTTTTCTTGCGCTGCTGTCGCGCGTGGTTGACATTCGCTCGATTCGCGTTGGCAGCGACTTTAGGCTGGGTCGCGGCGGTGCCTCGGGCGTTGCCGAGATGAAAGAATGGGGAGCCGAGCGCGACGTTGACGTCTATGGCCACGAGTTGCTGTGCGTCGATGGACAGACGGTCTGCGCCACCCGTATTCGCCAGGAGCTTCGCCAGGGACATGTTGAGCTTGCCGCCGAGCTGCTCGGCCGCCCGTACATGCTGCGAGGTGTTGTTGCCGGAGGTCGTCACCAGGGCTCCGACATGGGTTTTCCCACGGCAAACATCCAGGTGCCCGAGGGCATCCAGGTTCCTGCCGATGGTGTCTACGAGGGCCTGGTGCTGGTCGACGATACCGTGTGGCCTGCTGCCGTCAATGTGGGCTTGCCGCCGACGTATGCCGACGATGCCGCCTCGGCTCATCTCGAGGCCAACTTAATCGGGTATGCGGGCGACCTGTACGGCGCCTCGGTTTCGCTGGCGTTTACGCGCTGGCTGCGCCCGTCGCGCGTGTTCGATTCGTTGGACGAGCTTATCGCGACCGTCGAGGGTAACATTGACGATATCCGTCATCATTTGGGCGAGCAGGGGGTGAGCATCCGTGATTAGCGATGAGGAAAAAGACCAGGTACGCGCTGCGTCCGATCTGGTTGCCATCGTGCAGGAAACGGTTGAGCTCAAGCCCCGCGGCCATGAGTTTTGGGGTTGCTGCCCCTTCCATGGCGAAAAGACCCCGTCGTTTCACATTATCCCTGCCACGCAGGTGTGGCACTGCTTTGGCTGTGGCGAGGGCGGCGACGTCTTCACCTACATCATGAAGCGCGAGAACCTGAGCTTTCCCGAGTCGATTCGCTACCTGGCCGACCGTGCCGGCATTGAGCTGCACGATACCGGCGCTTATCGCGAGCGCGGCACCAAGCGCGCCCGCATCTACGACCTATGTGCGGAAACCGCCCAGTTCTATCACACCATGCTTATGCGCGGTAAGGACAGCCGTCCGCGCGAGTACTTCGCCAGTCGCGGTATGGGCGGCGATGTCTGCCGCCGCTACTGCCTGGGCTTTGCACCGGGTCGCAATGCGCTGGTGTCGCATCTGTCGCAGGCGGGCTTTACCCCGCAGGAGATGATCGACGCCAATGTGGCCGTGAGCCGTGGTCGCGGGCAGCTTGCCGACCGTTTTTACGACCGCGTGATGTTTCCCATTTTTGACGAGCAGGGTCATAACATCGCCTTTGGCGGGCGCATTATGGGCGACGGCCAGCCTAAGTACCTCAACACCGCCGAGACGAGCGTGTTCCATAAAAAGCGAAACCTCTATGGCTTTAACTGGGCCAAGGAGTTTATCGTCGCGCAGGATACCGCCATCGTGGTGGAGGGATATACCGACTGTATCGCCTGCTGGGAGGCGGGGATTAAAAACGTCGTCGCCACGCTGGGCACGGCGCTGACGGAACATCATGTAAAGACGCTCACCCGCTTTGCCAAGCGCATCGTGTACATGTTCGACGGCGATGCGGCGGGACAGAAGGCCGCCCGCCGTGCGATTCAGTTTATCGAGCAGGATTCGATGGATCTGCGCTGCGTGGTGCTGCCCGACGGCAACGATCCCATGGAGTTCATCACGGCGCACGGCGGAGAGGAGCTGCAGAAACGCATTGACGCTGCCGAACCGCTCATGGACTTCGTGTACCGTTCGCTACAGGAGTCGAGTGACATCACCACGCCGGGCGGTCGTGCCAAGGCACTCGAGGATGCGCTGACGCTCATCTATCCGCTGCGCGATAGCTATATGATCGATACATACTTTATCCAGATTGCCGATCTGCTTGGTTTGGATCTGGAGACAGTGCGTGCGAGTTCGGGTCGCGTGTTTCGCGATGTCGCCAAGCGCGAAGATGCGGAACGACGTCGTGAGCAGAACTATGAACGCCAGCGGGCGCAACTCGAGCGCTCTGGTAGCGCGGGCGGTCGGACGTCTGGTTCGCAGGGGGCATCTCGCGGTGCTTGGGCATCGGGCGCGACGCCGCCGGTGTCCGCTCCGGTCGAAGAAGAGCCGTACGACTATGTCCCGCTCGATGCCTACGGTGCCGCGCCCGTGGAGGTCGTCGACGATCTTCCGCCGATCGACGTGCCTGATGGTATGGGTGCTGTGCCTGTGGCTGACGGTTCGGGCGCACCGGCTGCGGCGGCGCCGATGGTTCTTACTGATCTTGAGCGCAAGTCCTTGGCAGGGGAGCGCGAGCTGTTGACGATGCTTACGAGCTACCCCGACCTGTTCCGCACGTATGCCGACCGCATCTGCTCTATCGAGTGGGTTGACCCTCGTCACGAGTCCATCGCATGGGCCGTTCTGGCAACGCCGCCGGGAACCGATCCTGCGGCCTGCATGGATGCAGCGCGCTCGGTGTGTCCCGAGGCGGCAACGCTTGTGAGTGCCGGGCGCATCTCGGCGACGAGCAAGCACCCCACCGAGACGAACATCGTGTTTATGCTCGATACGCTCGAGCTCTACACCATCAAGCGCCGCATGCGTGCCGCACAGGCCAAGCTGCGCCAGGACCGTTCGCTCGATGATGAAGCCCGTCGCGCGCTGACCGTGCAGGCCGCGCAGGATTCGCAGCGTCAACGCGAGCTGCAAAAGTCGATCGGCGGCGTGGCGGACCCGTTCCGTTTGATCGGTCTGGAGGCCGCAGGCGCCGAACAGGCCTAGATGTTGTGGTCAACCAGCGTATTCTCGCCTATATCCAGTCCTCTTTTTGGGTATAGACGCCTATGTGTGTGCTAAAGTATTGAGTCCTGTGGACTATGAAGGGAGAATCTGTGCCAAAAAAGACTGAGAGCACGGGTACTGGGCTGGAATCCTACGTTGCAAAGCTCATGGGCAACGGCTCAAACAGGACTTCGGTAACCGAGGACGAGATTCAGGTCGCCCTGAAGGATATCGATGTTTCTGACGAGCAGCTCACCGCGGTGTATTCCGCGCTGCGCAACAGCGGCATCCAGATTATCTCCGCGAGCGGAAACGACGACGCCCCCATGGACGTCGACGATGACGATAACGATACCGATACTGACGATTTCGATGACGACGACGAGCACGATTCCGGCTCGCTTGACGATCACGAGCTTAAGATGGCCCGCCAGGCCGATGCCGAGATGGGCTCTTCCAAGAGCAAGAAGAAGCGTACCGTGCGCACGTCTCGTTCGCGTTCGCGCGTGCGCGGCATCGATGCTTCCACGGTGATGCTGACCGGCGACCCGGTTCGTATGTACCTCAAGGAGATCGGTAAGGTCGACCTGCTGACCGCATCTGAAGAGGTCGATCTGGCCATGAAGATCGAGGCCGGTCTCGAGGCTACCGAGAAGCTCGAGGCTGCCGATGCCGGTGAGCTCGAGCTCACGCGTGCCGAGATGCGTCGTCTTACGCGCATTGAGAACGTCGGTCTCGAAGCCAAGCAGGCACTCATCAGCGCAAACCTGCGTCTGGTTGTTTCCATCGCCAAGCGCTATGTTGGCCGCGGCATGCTGTTCCTTGACCTGATCCAGGAGGGCAACCTCGGTCTGATCCGCGCCGTCGAGAAGTTCGACTACCAGAAGGGCTTTAAGTTCTCCACGTACGCCACGTGGTGGATCCGTCAGGCCATTACGCGCGCTATTGCCGACCAGGCCCGTACCATCCGTATTCCCGTGCACATGGTCGAGACCATCAACAAGCTCGTCCGCGTCCAGCGCCAGCTCCTCCAGGACCTGGGTCGTGACCCGACCCCCGAGGAGATCGGTGCCGAGATGGACATGAGCGCCGACCGCGTCCGTGAGATCCAGAAGATTTCGCAGGAGCCCGTGTCGCTCGAGACCCCGATCGGCGAGGAAGAGGATTCCCAGCTGGGCGACTTCATCGAGGATTCCCAGGCTATCGTTCCGCCCGATGCTGCCAGCTTCTCCATGCTGCAGGAGCAGCTCACCCAGGTGCTCGATTCGCTTGCCGATCGCGAGCGCAAGGTTATCGAGCTGCGCTTTGGTCTCGTCGACGGACATCCCCGCACGCTCGAGGAAGTCGGTCGCGAGTTTGGCGTCACGCGCGAGCGTATTCGCCAGATCGAGTCCAAGACTCTGGCCAAGCTCCGCCACCCGAGTCGCAGCAGCAAGCTGAAGGACTACATCGAGTCTTAGTGGTTACGCGGTTTTACCAAACCGCGTAACGGCTCGACGCTGCGCGACGCCCAGAGCGACAATTTGTCATTCAAAAGGCAAGGCATGACCAAAAGGTCTATGCCTTGCCTTTTTCATGCCAACTTGTTCGCTCTGGGCGTCGCTCGCTGGCTTTGTCAAGACATCGGCGTTGCCTTGGCTGTCAATGGGTTGGTGCAAAGGGTCGGGTTGATTTCCGATCTCAGCCGAACACATTGAGCGGATAGGACGTTCCCGCAGC
>UQIN01000026.1 GCA_900541035.1 uncultured Collinsella sp.
GAGACGGCGAGTTAGCCGGCAGGTCGGCATGTCAATCCTGGTCTAACAGAGCCTTTTTTAATCCCCGTCCCAGAGAAATCATTATGCATAGAAAGTCATAATTATCATTTCGTAAACATTTCGATGAAATTAACGCCATGAGGCATGCTTGCGGTTACAATACCGCGAGGCCTAACTACACACCTTTAAGCCGGTCCTGTGAGACCGGGAAGGAGAATTATGGCGAACAACCATACCGCGGGCGCTGCCGCCCGCACCTTCGCGCCCAGCGAGCTTTGCCAGCGCATGCTGGCAAAAACCAGCAAGGGCACCTGCGGTCCCTGCATCCTGTATCTTGAGGATGGGACCATTTTTTATGGACGTGCATGCGGCGCCGAGGGCACCGCGACCGGCGAAGTCTGCTTCAACACCTCGCTCGAGGGCTACTTTGAGGTCATGACCGACCCGAGTTATGCCGGCCAAATCGTAACCATGACCTATCCGCAGATCGGCAACTACGGTATCGACGAGACCGACGTCCAGTCGGCCTTCCCCGGCGACGCCGTGCGCCCTGCGAGCGCTCCGGCTATGCGCGGCATGATCGTTCGCGACATGTGCGCCACGCCTTCTAACTGGCGCTCGGCCGTCAGCGTGCCGGAGTACCTGCGTGCACACGGCATCGTCGCTATCGAGGGCGTCGACACCCGCGCCCTGGTGCGCCACCTGCGCGACAACGGCTCCAAGATGGGCATTATCTCGACCGAGATCTTCGATGTCGACGAGCTTGCCGAGCGTCTGGCCGCAGCGCCCGCGCTGGTAGGCGAGAACCTGGTCAAGACCTTAAGTTGCCCCGCGCCTCACGAGTTTGCCGCCGTCGACCTGCCTGCCACGCATGACTTTGCGCTTTCGACTGCCGCTCCTGCCCGTCACAAAGTGGTCGCCTACGACTGCGGTGTGAAGCGCGGCATTCTGGAGGGGCTGGTCCGCGCCGGCTGCGACCTTACCGTCGTGCCGTGGGACACGCCCGCGAGTGAGGTGCTCGACATGAATCCCGACGGCGTCTTTTTGTCCAATGGCCCCGGCGACCCCGACGCCGTGGTGGAGACCTACGAGCAGGTGCAGCAGCTGATCGGCAAGGTGCCGGTCTTTGGCATTTGCCTGGGCCATCAGATGATCAGCCTGGCCTGCGGCGCCCAGATGGAAAAGCTTAAATTCGGTCACCGCGGTGGCAACCAGCCGGTCATGAACCTGGTAAGCCGTCGCGTGGAGATTACCGCGCAAAACCATGGCTTTGGCCTGCTGTTCCCCAGCCTGGGCAAGCTTGTCCCCGAGCTTTCCGGCGGCGAGACCGAGCATGCGGCCGATGGAGATCTGCGCGTCTGGGTGCGCTGCGGAATCGCGCCGGTCGTGATGAACGAGCGCTTTGGCCGCATTCGCCTAACACATGTGAACCTCAACGACGGCACCGCCGAGGGCATCCAGCTGCTCGACGCCCCGTGCTTCTCGGTCCAGTACCACCCCGAGGCCTCGCCTGGCCCCACCGATGCCCACTATCTCTTTACCGCCTTTACGCGACTCATGGACGGCGAGGAGAACTACCTGGACATCGACACCGCGAAGGACCGCCTTGCCGGCTGGAACTTTGCCGAGACCGCCGCGACTGAGACCGAGGAGAACTAACATGCCTAAACGTACTGACATCAAGCGCATCCTCGTCATTGGCTCGGGCCCTATCGTTATTGGCCAGGCCTGCGAGTTCGACTACTCCGGCGCCCAGGCCTGCAAGGTGCTCAAGGAGGATGGCTTTGAGGTCATCCTGGTCAACTCCAACCCGGCGACCATCATGACCGATCCGGGTCTTGCCGACCGCACCTATGTCGAGCCCATCACCGCCGAGTTTATCGAGCGCGTGATCAAGAAAGAGCGCCCGGACGCGCTGCTGCCCACGCTGGGCGGCCAGACCGGTCTGAACGCCGCCGTCGAGCTGGCGAAAGACGGTACGCTCGACAAGTACGGCGTCGAGATGATCGGCTGCGACCTGGCCGCCATCGAGCGCGGCGAGGACCGCAAGCTCTTTAACGAGGCCATGGCCGAGATTGGCCTGGAGGTCGCGCGCTCGGGCTATGCCTACAGCGTGGCCGACGCCGAGGCTATCGCCGAGCGCGTGGGCTATCCCTGCGTACTGCGCCCGAGCTTTACCCTCGGCGGTGCCGGCGGCGGCATCGCACATACCCACGAGGAGCTTATCTCCATCGTGAGCCAGGGCCTGGAGCTCTCGCCCGCCCACGAGGTGCTGGTCGAGGAGTCCATCGAGGGCTGGAAAGAGTATGAGATGGAGGTCATGCGTGACCACGCCGGCAACGGCATCATCGTGTGCTCCATCGAGAATCTCGACCCCATGGGCGTGCACACCGGCGACTCCATCACCGTGGCGCCGGCGCAGACGCTCTCCGACCTTGAGTATCAGCGCATGCGCGTGGCCTCGCTCGCCATTCTGGAGAAGATCGGCGTCGAGACCGGTGGCTCCAACGTGCAGTTTGCCGTGAACCCCAACACCGGCCGCCTGATCGTCATCGAGATGAACCCGCGCGTGAGCCGCTCGTCCGCCCTCGCTTCCAAGGCCACGGGTTTCCCCATCGCCAAGGCCGCCGCTCGCCTGGCCGTGGGCTATACGCTCGACGAGATCGTCAACGACATCACCAAGGCTACGCCCGCCTGCTTTGAGCCCACGATTGACTACTGTGTGGTCAAGGTGCCGCGCTTTGCCTTCGAGAAATTCAAGGGTACCGACCCCACGCTCACCACGCGCATGAAGGCAGTGGGCGAGATTATGGCGATTGGCCGCACCTTTGAGGAGGCCTTCGGCAAGGCCATGCGCTCGCTGGAGGACGGCCATCAGGGCATTTGCGCCGGTGGCAAGGAGGGTGCCGACAGGCTGAGCGACGACGAGCTCGCCCAGGCCGTGGCCACCCCGACCGAGCACCGCATCTTCTTTGTGGTCGAGGCCCTGCGCCGTGGCTGGGACATCGCTCGCATCCATGCCACCTGCGGCATCGACCCGTGGTACCTCAACCGCATCAACGACATGGTGCAGGTTCAGGAGAGCATCCGCGGCCTGCGTGTGGAGGATATTGACGCCGACGCGATGCGCCTACTCAAGCAGTACGGCACGAGCGACGCCGAGATTGCCGCACTGACCGGCTCGGACGAGCGCTTTGTGCGCGCCTATCGCAAGGGTCTGGGCGTGGTTCCCAGCATGAAGACGGTCGATACCTGCGCTGCGGAGTTCTCGAGCGCCACGGAGTACCACTATAAGACGTACGAGAACATCTACCGCACGAGCCCGGATGCCAAGAAGTGCGTGGCTCCCGACGAGACCACGCCGGCGGACAAGCCCAAGGCGATGATTCTGGGCGCCGGCCCCAACCGAATTGGCCAGGGTATCGAGTTCGATTACTGCTGCGTGCACGCGAGTTACGCCCTGGCGGCCCGCGGCTTTGAGACCATCATGGTCAACTGCAACCCCGAGACCGTCTCGACTGACTACGACACCTCGGACCGCTTGTACTTTGAGCCGCTCACCTATGAGGACGTCATGGATGTCATCGATGCTGAGCGACCCGACGGCGTCGTGGTGACGCTCGGCGGCCAGACTCCGCTTAAGCTGGCGCGCATGCTCGAGGAGAGCGGCGTGAACATTATGGGCACCAAGCCCGATGCCATCGACTTTGCCGAGGACCGCGAGCGCTTCGCCGCTCTGCTCGACAAGCTGGGCATCATGTACCCGCCGGCGGGCCAGGCCACCTCGTTTGAGGAGGCCGAGGCCGTTGCCGCGCACATCGGCTACCCGCTGCTGGTGCGTCCGAGCTACGTGCTGGGCGGCCGCGGCATGATGATCGCCTACGATGCCGAGCATCTGCGCGATTACATGGCCGAGGCTGCGCGCATTAGCCCCGACTACCCGGTGTATCTGGACCGCTTCTTGGAGGGCGCGATCGAGTCCGATGTCGACGCCCTGTGCGATGGCGAAGAGGTCTACATCGGCGGCATTCTGGAGCATATCGAGGAGGCCGGTATTCACTCCGGCGACTCTGCGACCTGCATCCCGCCGTTCAGCTTTAGCGAGAGCCTGCAGGCAAAGCTTCGCGAGACCACGCGCCGCATCGCGATGGCGCTGGGCGTACGCGGCCTGGTCAACGTGCAGTACGCCATCAAGGGCGAGACCGTCTGCGTAATCGAGGCCAACCCGCGTGCCAGCCGTACCGTGCCGTTCATCTCCAAGGCCACCGGCGTGCCGCTGGCCAAGTGCGCGGCGCGTATCATGGCGGGCGATTCCATCGCGAGCTTGGGCCTGCCGAGCGACGAGCGTCAGCTGGACTGGTTCTGCATGAAGGAAGCCGTTATGCCCTGGGGCCGTTTCCCGGGAGCCGACGTTATCCTGGGGCCCGAGATGAAGTCGACGGGCGAGGTCATGGGTATCGCCAAGAGCTATCCCGAGGCATACGCCAAGACGCAACTGGCGATTGACTACAAGCTGCCCGACCCGAGCGCCGGCAAGGTGTTCATCAGCGTGTGCGACCGTGACAAGCGTCATATCCTTTCGGTCGCCCGTATCCTGCGCTACCTGGGCTTTGATATCTGCTCCACCGAGGGCACGGCGCGCGTGCTGCGTGGAGGCAACGTGACGTGCGAGGTCGTGGAAAAGATTAGCGGCCCGCACGACGGCGAGCGGCCCAACATCGGTGACCTCATCGCCGATGGCAAGATTGCGGTAATCATCAATACGCCGTACGGCCCGGGCTCGCGTGGCGATGGCTACCTGCTACGCACCGAGGCCGTCCGTCGTGGCGTGACCTGCGTGACGGCGATGTCTGCGGCCAACACGTACGTGAGTGCCATCGAGGCCGTGCGCGAGGACGAGCAGGGTCACGGCAGCGCCAACGACATGGGCATGGACGTCATCGCCCTGCAGGACCTGCCGCAGTACACGGTGTAGTGTGACCTGTCCGGCCGGGGCGGGAGGCGGACACTTTCTCTCGGAAACTGGGCTTCGCGAAGTTTTCCGAGAGAAAGGACCGCCTCCCGCCCCGGCCTGCGGTGACTTGGCTGCACCGTGTGCTGCCGAAGGGGCTTTGCGCGATGACTAGGGCTGAATAGAAAATGAGTGTGGGATCCGCCGTTCATTCGAACGGCGGATCCCACGTTAATAATTCAGCCAACGTACGTCATGGCAATTCCCGGTAGGTCGAGGGTGCCCCGCGGCGGTCTGGTGTTTTCATCTGAACGACTTTGCGAAGCAACCGGAGTGAAGATGAAAACACCAGACCGCCGCGGGGCACCCGCAGACCGCAGGGACGGGAGAAGCTATACTACTCTCAGTAGTTAAGGGTCGCGGATCCGCCGCGTCGCCGCTCTCAACAGGAGGTCTTTGTTTATGGCAGATCAAAAGCCGGTTGTCGGGATCATCATGGGTTCCAAGTCCGATCTGGGCGTTATGGAAGGCTGCACCGCCGAGCTCGAGGCGCTGGGCGTGCCCTATGAGCTTGTCATTGCGAGCGCACACCGCACACCGGCGAAGGTCCACGAGTGGGCTTCGACTGCCGCCGATCGCGGTATCAAAGTGATTATCGCCGCCGCCGGCAAGGCCGCTCACCTGGGTGGTGTCGTGGCTGCCTTTACGCCGCTGCCGGTCATCGGCGTGCCTATGAAGACGAGTGACCTGGGCGGCATGGATTCGCTGCTGTCGATGGTGCAGATGCCTTCGGGCGTGCCCGTGGCCTGCGTTGCCATCAACGGCGCCAAGAACGCCGCCATCTACGCCACGCAGATTCTGGGCGCTTGCGACCCCGAGTACCGCAAGGTTATCGAGAAGATGAAGCAGGAGATGGCCGACGCCTAGGCGTTCCGCCGTTTCGCCGCAGTATAAGGAGAGCCATGTCCGACTATCAGGGAAAACGATTCAAGGCTTCTCAGATTCCCGATCCGTCGAAGCCGGGTGCTGCCAGTGCGGCGCAGCAGGGTCGGACATCCTCTCCTCAGCAGCCGCGCGCGCCGCGTCCTGTGACGCCGGCGACGCATCGTCGACAGGACGCGCCGGCTGCGTATCGCCCTTCGTCATATGGCACGGCAAAGAAGCAGGCCCGGACGCCGAGGCAAACGAGCGGCGCGGCGTCCAGCTACACTGAGCCGCCGCGCAAAAAGCGCCGCTCCATTATTCCCATTCTGCTCATCATCATCGGCATCGGTCTGATTGTTGCCGCCGCTGCCATCTTTATCAATGCACAGATTGGCTACAAGCAGGCGAGCGAGTCGTATCAGAAAATCGAGAAGCAATATGTAAGCGATAAGGACGCCAGCGGCGTGCCGACTATCGACTTCGATGCGCTTGCTCAGACAAACCCCGAGATTGTGGGTTGGATTTATGTGCCGGGAACCAACATCAACTATCCCGTGGTGCAGACCAACAACAACTCCAAATACCTCAACACGCTGTTCGACGGTACGGCCAATGCATCTGGGGCCATTTTCCTGGATAGCGATGACACCGCGCCGGGAATGGTTGACCAGCAGACCACGATCTACGGCCACCATATGAACGATGGGTCGATGTTCAACGTGATTTCGGATACGACTGACCAGGCAACGTTCGATAGCATTGAATATGTGTACTACATCACACGGGATGCTACGTATAAGCTGCGTCCGCTGGCGACCAAGGTCGTTGAGGATACGTACTCCAAGGCGCGCACGCCCAATTTTGAGGGCGATGACGGGCTCAAGAACTACCTGTCCGAGATGCTCGACGGTGCCTCTGCCGTGGCGAGCGATGCCACCGATCGTGCCGCTTCGGCAACCAAGGTCGTGACGCTTGTGACCTGTCGTTCGTTATCGCTGAGCAACACGCGTGCTGTCATGGTGCTCACGCCGGTCGAGGAATAAGTTGTTCGAAAGTAGCTAAAAAAGCCCCGTTCCAAATTGGCTACTCGACGACGGTAAGGGAGAAATGATGCTCGAGAATGGCAAAATGATGCCTTCGGTTGATGCTTGGCTGCGCGAGGCCAAGGCCGATTCGTCGGCACCTGCGTGCGGTATGTATCTGACACATAACGGTGTGGTGCGCGCGACGCCCAAGGCCGAGGCGCGCGGTGTCGAGACCGATGGCGTGGCGCCGGGCCACAAGGTGGGCGGCATGGTGTTTGGCTACGACGCCAGCAAGGTACAGGCCGCCATCGAGGCGACGCGCGCGATGCCGGGTGTCGGCTATGTGCGCGTGTGGCTGGCAAGCGGCGAGCTTGCCGTAGGTGACGACATCATGCTCGTGCTCATCGGCGGGGACATTCGCCCGCACGTGGTCGATGCGCTGCAGGCGCTCGTTGGCACCATCAAGAATGAATGCGTGAGTGAGGTCGAGCGCGAGGCGTAGAGGCTTGCGTCGATAGAAGGCTCGTTTATAAAAATGCCCGCCGGTACGTGTGATACCGGCGGGCATTTTGCGTTTTGGGCGCGGTTGGCGCTACACGCGCGTCGCATCCTTGGGGCTCATGGTCATGCTCTGGAAGCGGTTCTCCATGTAGTCGTTATCGAAATACTTGCCGTAGAACTGCGCGACGGGAATATCCGGCTCCGTGCCGTTGACGCGCTGGTACCAATAATCGAGCGACTGCAGCGTCATGACGCCATCGACCAGCATAATGATGGTGAAGATGATGGTAGCCGAGTAGCGGCTCTTCCACGGAATCATGTTGATGAGCTTGAGCAGCCTCGGCAACAGCAGCTTGATCCAGATGAGGCCACCCAGGCCCCACAGGCAGGCGAAGCCCGTGCAGGTACGTCCGCCGGTAAGGACGGCGAGCGGATCGGGCATGCCAAAGAGCTTCATATGCGAGTAGCTCCACGAGACCACGCCAAACGAGGTCTGCATAAACCAGCCCACGAACACCTCAAAGCTTGCGCCGAGCAGCGCGCTCACCAAAAAGATAATGATGGGGTTCTTTTTGTAGAAGCGGTTGAGCACCATGGTCATGAGTACGGCGCCAAATCCGTAGATGGGGCTGAAGGGGCCAAACAGCATGCCGGCGCGGTTCTGGTAGACGCCCGGGTCGTCGACCGTCATGTGCCAGATGTCCTCGGCGATCAGGCCGAGTATGCAGCAGACAAAGAATACCCAGAACAGGTTGAAGTAGTTGAGCTTAATGTAGCCTTCGCCGGTTTCATCGCGCCCGAGCATGCCCTCGGCGGCGGCGTCGCGATCGAGCATTTCCTGCAGGCGGCGCTGCAGCTCGCGCTCCTGGCGCAGCGTGGGGTCGACGGTGGCCGAAAGCGCGACGAGGATGCCGAGCTGGATGGCAGGGCGCAGCAAGAAGGGCCCGATGCCCTGGAGCATCACGTCAACCAAAAGCTCGACGACGGTAAACGCGATAAGGATATAGGACAGACGGGCAGCGTTGCGGCGCTGGTTTTTGATAAGGTCCAGGCCAAAGATGATCAGGATGACGGCACTGGCAGCCGAGAGCATGATGCCGGCGACAATCAGTCCGACCGCGACGAGCGTGTTGTCGCCGAGCTTGGCGGCGGCGTTGCCGTTGATGAGCGCGGTGATGACCTGCCACATAAAGGCGCCGACCGAAGGGAGCGTGCCCACGCCGGACAGGATGCACAGGACGGCGTACACCTTAATGATGAGGGGGATCTTCTTGACCTCCGTGGCGCTGGGGACGCTGGGGTCGAGTTCGTTTCGATCCATATAGAACCTTTCTCGTTTTGCTGTAGGTACAAGGATACGCCGCCGACCTGCTAAAAGACAGGACAAACGACCCAATTGCAGCAATGTAAGCCCTAGCGGTGGACGAGACGCGTCGCAACGGAAGTATGCGGGATCGTCGGCCCCGAGGCGGTTGCCCAATAAAATGTTTGGCTGCAAAACGGATTATAAGCTCGGTGGGCTTTTAAAAAGCGCTGTTCATGCGCGGGAGTGCTTGTCTTGCCGTGCGTATAATAGGGCAGGTAACGCCAAATAACGAGGCTCTGAGGGGATGCCATGTCTCAAGAAACCATCCACGCGGCCGAGCGCGCCGCGGGACAGGTGAAGACCATGTCGACGTATGATCCGGACTCCGACCAGCTGCATGAGGAATGCGGCATTTTTGGTGTGTGGGCGCCCGATCGCGACGTGGCTCGACTGACGTACTTTGGCCTGCGTGCACTGCAGCACCGCGGCCAGGAATCGGCGGGAATCGCCGTGGGTGACGGCGGCACGGTTATGGTTCGCAAGGACCTGGGCCTGCTCGACCGCGTGTTCTCCAACGCCGACCTGTCGACGCTCTCCGGCCAGCTGGCCGTGGGCCACGTGCGCTATGGCACTGCCGGTGCCAAGAGCTGGGAAGCCTCGCAGCCGCATCTTTCTACCATCAACAGCGTCATTATCGCGCTTGCTCACAACGGCACTCTGGTCAACACCGACGAGCTGCGCCGCCAGCTGATCGAGCTGGGCGTGCCGTTCCTCTCCAATTCGGATTCCGAGGTCGCGACCAAGCTTATCGGCTACTTTACCCAGCGTACGGGTCATCTGCGTGAGGGCATTCGCAAGACCATGGAGCTCGTGCGCGGCGGCTACGCCATGACGCTCATCAACGAGCAGGCGCTCTACGCATTCCGCGATCCGCACGGCATTCGCCCGCTCGTGCTGGGCAAGCTGGTGGACGAGGGTCTGGACCAGGCCGATGCCGCATCCGTTTCGCAGCTGCCCTCGCAAGACGGCGCCGCGACGGTCGACTCCGCCGTCCATGTCACGCGCGCCGGCGGCTGGGTCGTTGCTTCCGAGACCTGCGCACTCGACATCGTGGGCGCCGAGTACGTCCGTGACGTCCGTCCCGGCGAGATCTTGCGCATCAGCGCCGAGGGTCTGGTATCCGAGCAGGGCGTGCCTGCAGCCGAAGAGCCCGCCAACTGCATCTTTGAGCAGGTCTACTTCGCCCGTCCCGACTCCATCATGAACGGCAAGAGCGTTTACGCCTGCCGTTACGACATGGGTCGTCAGCTGGCACATGAGGAGCCCGTCGAGGCCGACCTGGTCATCGGCGTGCCCGACTCCGGCCTGCCGCCCGCGGAGGGGTATTCGCACGAGAGCGGTATTCCCTTTGGCGAGGGTCTTATCAAGAACCGCTACGTGGGCCGTACGTTTATCGAGCCTACGCAGGAGTTGCGCGCCATGGGCGTGCGCATGAAGCTTAACCCGCTGCGCGACAACATCGAGGGCAAGCGCCTCGTCGTGATCGACGACTCCATCGTGCGTGGCACCACTATGGTGCAGCTCGTCAAGATGCTGCGCAACGCCGGCGCCAAGGAGATTCATATCCGCATCAACTCGCCCGAGGTCATCTGGCCGTGCTTCTACGGTATCGATACCGACGTGCAGTCGCAGCTTATCAGCGCCAACAAGACGGTCGACGAGATTTGCGAGTATATCGGCGCCGATTCGCTGGCCTTCCTTTCGGTCGAGGGCCTGCTTAAGGTCATGCCCAAGGGCGGTTACTGCGATGCGTGCTTTACCGGCCGCTACCCCGTGGCGATTCCCGAGAGCTTTGGCCGCGATAAGTTTATGGAGGGCTTTAAGCCCCGCAACCTGGATAAGCCGCTGCACTTTGACGACGACGCCGTGGTCGAGAAATACGACGACCGCAGCTGGGAAGAGGAGCACGGCGAGGCCTAAAGCCTGCCATGTAGGGACAGGTTTATTCTGGTAGGTTTTACCTGCTGTTTTGTTGATATGACGGCGTGTGCTGTTATGGCACACGCCGAAATGAACGCAACTATGAGCACCGTTTGGCGCCCGCGCGGCGGACGGTAGTGGGAGAGGAAGGCTCAGATGAGCGACAGCAAGCATGTGACGTATGAGGATGCCGGCGTCGATACCGCTGAGGGCGGCCGCGCCGTCGACGCTATTAAGCAAATGGTTAAGGACACCAACCGTCCCGAGGTCATCGGCGGCATCGGTGGCTTCGGTGGCCTGTTCTCGGCCGCCGCGCTTAAGGATATGGAAGACCCGATTCTGATTAGCGGTACCGACGGCGTGGGCACCAAGCTCGTGCTCGCTCAGATCATGGACCGTCACGAGACGGTGGGCCAGGACCTGGTCGCCATGTGCGTCAACGACATTTTGGCTTCGGGCGCCGAGCCGCTGTTCTTCCTGGACTACGTTGCCATCGGCCACATCGAGGCCGAGCACATGGCAAAGATCATCAAGGGCGTGGCCGACGGCTGCAAGCTCGCGGGCTGCGCGCTCGTGGGCGGCGAGATGGCCGAGCACCCGGGCGTCATGGCTCCGGCCGACTACGACCTTGCCGGCTTTACCGTGGGCGTCGTCGACCGTCCCAAGATGCTCGACCCCGCGAATGTCCGTCCAGGCGACGTGATCCTGGGCCTGCCTTCCACCGGCGTGCACTCCAACGGCTACTCGCTCGTGCGCAAGGTCATCGGCGTCGACGGCATTAAGCCGGGCACGCCCGAGGCCGCCGCTAAGGCCGAAGAGCTGAGCCGCCCGCTCGAGGAGCTCGGTGGCGCATCGCTGGCTGACGCTCTGCTGGCCCCCACGCGCATCTATGTCAAGCCGATTCTGGAGCTGCTGCGCGGTGGCGCTCCGGTGCACGCCATCGCCCATATCACTGGCGGCGGTATTACCGAGAACCTCAACCGCGCGCTCGCCGACGACGTCGACGCCGTGGTCACCCGCAACGGCGCCGAGATGGGTTGGGACGTTCCGCCCGTCATCACCTACGTGTCGCGCCAGGCCGAGCTCGCGCCCAACGAGGCATGCAAGACCTTCAACATGGGCGTTGGCCTGTGCCTGATCGTCGCCCCCGAGGACGAGGCTGCCGTGACCGAGGCCCTGGTCGCGCTGGGCGAGAAGCCGTTCCGCGTGGGCGAGTGCGTCGAGGGCTCCGGTAAGGTCGTGTACTCCGATGAGCGCTAACGAGCAGATGGCTGCTGCCGCGAGCCTGGGCTTTGTGCCCTACACCCGTCCGACCGGCACCGATACGGCCGAGCCGCTCAAGATCGGTGTGCTCATCAGCGGTTCGGGTACCAACCTGCAGGCGCTGATCGATCTGATCGCCGCCGGCAAGCTCAACGCTTCGATTGAGCTTGTGGTGTCGAGCCGTCCTTCGGCTAAGGGTTTGCAGCGCGCTGAGCGCGCGGGCATCCAGACGCTCACGCTGTCCAAGGATGTCTATGCCGACCCCATCGCCGCCGACGAGATCATCGCGCACGAGCTGCTCGAGCGCGGCTGCGAATATGTGGTCATGGCCGGTTACATGCGCATGGTGCACACGCCGCTGCTGGCGGCGTTTCCCAACCGCGTGGTCAACTTGCATCCGGCACTGCTGCCGAGCTTTACCGGCGCGCATGCGATCGACGATGCCTTTGCGCGCGGCGTCAAGGTAACCGGTGTGACCGTGCACTTTGCCAACGAGATCTACGACAACGGCCCCATCATCGCCCAGCGCGCGCTGGCTGTCGGGGAGGGCTGGGATGTCGACACGCTCGAGGAGCACATCCATGCGATTGAGCACGTGCTGTATCCCGAGGTCGTGCAAATGCTCGCCGACGGCCGCGTCCACGTGCTGGAGAGCGGCAAGGTCGCAATTGACGCGCCTCGCGGCTAGCGGCGCACAGTACAATTTAGCCGAGTAGTCAGGGTGGTCATTGGCGCCAAGGCGCACGTGGCCACCCTTTGTTTGGGTAGTCACCTGCGACGTTCTTTAACGGCTAGTCATTTAAGAACGTCCCCGATGGCTAGGTGAGAGAGGTGAGCGCATGGCGGATAACGAAGCGCTGTTTACGCCTGAGCTGGTGTTTTTTGATTGGGAGTGTGCGACGCCGGATGAGGTGTTTGCGCGACTCGAGGGCGAGCTCGCTCCGCGTGGCTACATTGCGCCCGGTTGGCTCGACGCCGTTCGCACACGTGAGGACGCCTATCCCACGGGTCTCGCTATGCCGGCGGCAAACATCGCCATTCCGCATACCGATCCGGGATTTGTGGCCAAGCCCTATATCGCGGTGGTAAAGCCCGCCGCACCTGTGACGTTCAACGCGATGGCGGGCATGGGCGCCCCGGTGCCGGCGCAGATCGTCATCAACCTGGGCATTGCCGAGCCGGGCGGCCAGGTCGAGGCCCTACAAGCGCTTATGAATATCTTTATGGATGCCGATGCCGCAGCCGATGTACTCGGCCAAACCACGCCGCAGGGCATGGTCGACGCCGTCCGTCGCCACTTTTAAGACCGGCACTTGGGGACTGTCCCTAACTTCCGGCCTAAAAGGAACGTCCCTAACTGCCGGGTCTGTCCCCTTTGCACCAAAATGGTGCAGATTAACCCGTCCCCCATGCACCAGGTGTGCCGCGGGGGCTGCGTTGTGACACAATGGCGTTTGTTCGATTCGTGATGCGAAAGGCCAAACATGGCAAATAAGAAAAAGAACCCCGAGGTCGCGCCGACGTCCGAGCAACGGTCCCGCGCCGCCTCCAGCTCTCGTAAAAAGCAGCGCAAGACCTATGTGTCCAAGACCGTCAAGATTGTCCTGGTGGTTATCGGCGTGCTGGCGATGCTGCTCTCCGTCTCGGCCATGGCGTGCTCCGGCCTGATGTCGCAGACCGAAAGTGCCAGCTCGGGCTATAAGCTTACTGGTGGCGTGGCTGCCACCATCAACGGCACCAACCTCACCGAGGACACCGTGACCAAGCAGATCATGAGCATGCGCACGTCCTACGGCTACACCAAGGACAAGGACTGGGCACAGTACCTGGTCGACAACGACCTCACACCCAAGAAGTACCGCAAACAGCTCATCGACTCCTACGCGCAGCAGATCCTGCTTCAGCAGGCGCAGAAGGAAAACGGCGTGACCGTCTCGGACGAGGAGGTCGAGAAGGCTTGGAAGGACGCCTGCAAGAGTGCCGGCGGCGCCAAAGCCTTTAAGAAGACGCTTAAGACCTATGGCTACACCGAGGACACCTACAAGGACTCGCTCAAGGAGAGCCTGGCGCAGCAAAAGCTCAAGGATGCCGTGGCACCCACCAGCAAGCCCAAGGACAGCGAGATTGTCGATTACATCAACGAGAACCTGTCCAACTACAATGACGCCCGTCGCTCGTCGAATATTCTGATCAAGGTCGATTCCGACGCTTCCGACGAGGACAAGGCTGCCGCCAAGGCCAAGGCGCAGGAGTGCCTGGACAAGATCAACTCCGGCGAGCTGAGCTTTGAGGATGCCGTGGAGCAGTACTCCGACGATACCGGCTCCAAGGATAAGAAGGGCGATGTGGGCTGGGACAAGCTCACCACCTTCGTCGACAGCTACCAGGCGGCGCTCGAGGGGCTCAACAAGGGCGATGTGAGCGACGTCGTCGAGTCGACCTATGGTTATCACATCATCAAGTGCACCGACTACTTCCATGTCGATAATCAGGTCGATGACATTAAGCAGGTGCCCAAGGAGATCAAGAAGTACGTCTCCAACGTGGTGAAGACGCAGGCGGCAAGCACCGCGTACAGCGAGTGGCTGGAGCAGTACAAGAAGGACGCCGACATCACCGTTAACCCCATGCCCAAGGACGTGCCGTACAACGTCAGCCTGAAGGGCGTCACCAAGAGTTCGACCGACGATTCGTCGACGACTGAGTAATCATGGGGCGGCGCTCGTGCGAGTGCCGCCCGCACTATTGAGGAGGATTTGCAGATGACCAACGAAGAGCTGCAGAAGGAAATGATTTCGGCCATGAAGGCCAAGGACAAGGTTCGCCTGTCTATCATTCGCCAGGTTAAGGCCGAGGTGAAGAACATCGAGGTTAACGAGCGTCGTGATGTGACCGAGGAAGACGTCAACAGCATGATCAAGCGTCTGATTAAGCAGACGAGCGAGACGCTGGAGATGTCCATTAAGGCCGGTACCGACCAGGAGCGTACCGACAACCTGACCGAGCAGGTCAAGATTCTGGAGAGCCTGCTGCCCGCGCAGGTTTCGGGCGAGGAGCTCGAGGCTCTGATCGAGCAGGTCATCGCCGAGCTGGGCGCCACGTCCAAGAAGCAGATGGGCCAGGTTATGGGCGCACTCGGCAAGGCCACCGGCGGCAACTTCGACAAGCCGGCAGCAGCAAAGATCGTCGGCGCAAAGCTTGCGTAGGGGCCGAGCGGTACATAGTTGATGTTGAGGGGCGTGGCCGTCATGGTCGCGCCCCTTTTTGCTGGGCTGTCCCCAATGAGTGGGTGGAAGGTTGCGGGTTCTTTACGGGGATGTAGCGTGGGCTGCGGAAACGTGGTTCTTTCCGTACAATAGTTCAACTCGTGTAAACGCAGGGAAGGGACATTCATGGCAGACATGATCGAGATCAAGCATCTCAACAAGTACTTTGGCGACCTGCATGTGCTCAAAGATATCAATCTCACCGTCAAGCGCGGCGAGAAGCTCGTAATGATCGGGCCTTCCGGCTCGGGTAAGTCGACGCTCATCCGTTGCGTCGATTATCTGGAGGAGCCCACGTCGGGCGAGGTCGTCATCGACGGTACGCCGCTCACCAAGAAGAATCACCTGGAGATGGCTCGTAAGTATAGTTCCATGGTGTTTCAGCAGTTCAACCTGTATCCCAACATGACGGTGCTGGGCAACCTGACGCTCGCGCCCATCAAGCTGCAAAAGAAGAGCAAGGAGGAGGCGACCGAGATCGCCATCGCCGCACTCAAGCGCGTCGGCATGGCTCATAAGGCCGGCGAGTATCCGCAGAATCTCTCGGGTGGTCAGCAACAGCGCATCGCCATCGCCCGTGCTCTGTGCACCAAGCAGCCCATCATTCTGTTTGACGAGCCGACCTCGGCGCTCGACCCCGAGATGGTCCAGGAGGTTCTGGACGTTATGATTGAGCTCGCGCAGGAGGACATCACCATGATCTGCGTGACGCACGAGATGGGCTTTGCGCGCCAGGTGGCCGACCGCGTCATCTTTATGGAGGACGGCCGCATTCTGGAGGAGGGCACGCCCGAGCACTTCTTCGATAACCCCGAGAACCCGCGCTGCCGCGAGTTTCTGTCCAAGATTTTGCACTAGGTGCGGTGATGGACATGACGGATATGACGAGGGCGGCCGTGTCGCGCCGTCACTTTTTGCAGCTGGCGGGCGCCGGTATGCTTGCGCTGACGGGGACCGCGCTTACCGGTTGCGGCACCTCCACCAGCGGCGAGGGCTCCGACAAGGGGTCCAAGCTTGCGGCCATCAAGTCGCGTGGCCATCTGAATGCCGGCGTTAAGAAGGATGTTCCCGGCTATGGCTATTACGACACCGCCAAGGGCCGCTTTGAGGGTATGGAAGTCGATTTGTGCTACCAGATCGCCGCTGCCGTCTTTGGCGTGAGCTACAAGGAGGCCCGCGCCCAGGAGCTTGTCGAGTTTACCGACGTAACGCCCAAGACGCGCGGCCCGCTGATCGATAACGGCCAACTCGACGTGGTCGCGGCGACCTACACTATCACCGACGAGCGCAAGAAGAGCTGGGATTTCTCGACGCCGTACCGCACCGACTACGTGGGACTCATGGTCAAGAAGCGTTCGGGTTTTACCTCGATTGAGGACCTGGACGGCAAGATCATCGGCGTGAGCCAGGGTGCTACCACGCAGGGCCTGATCGAGCAGATGATTAAGGACAACGGCTTTAGCTGTAAGCCCGAGTTTAGGGCCTTTAGCGGCTACCCAATCATCAAGAGTTCGCTCGACGCCGGCAATATCGATGTCTTTGCCATGGACCGCTCCACGCTGGCCGGTTACATGAACGAGACCGTTGAGCTGCTGCAGCCCGAGGTCAAGTTTGGCGAGCAGGGCTACGGCGTGGCGACCAAGAAGGGCTGCGACCTTTCGGCCGTGGTCGATCAGGTGATTTGCGATCGCCTGGCCGACGGCTGGCTCGACCAAGAGGTCAAGACCTGGGGTCTTGTATAGGCGCATCGTCCAAGGAAGGAATCAAATGCTCGAAGGATTATTTGACGCCGACCGTTGGTCGACGACATTTCAAAACATGGGGCCCTTCTGGGAGGGCTTTGGCGTGACGCTACAGGTGGTCGTTGCCGGTCTGCTGCTGTCGCTGGTGCTGGGCACGCTACTGGGTGTGTTCTCTACCACTCGCTCGCGCGTGTTGCGCGCCATAAGCCGCGTGTACGTGGAGTTTTACCAGAACACCCCGTTGCCCGTGCAGGTGCTCTTTATGTACATGGCCGGACCGCAGTTTTTGCAGGCCATAACCGGTGCCGACCAGCCGGTGCGCATCGCGCCGTTCGTGCTGGGCTTCTTGGGCGTGGGTCTGTATCACGCGGCCTACATTTCGGAGGTCATCCGCACCGGTATCGAGGCGGTTCCGCGCGGTCAGATGGAGGCGGCCCAGAGCCAGGGCTTCACCCGTGCGCAGGCGTACTGGTACATCGTGCTGCCTCAGACATTCAAGATCATTTTGCCGCCGCTGTGTAACCAGGCGCTCAACCTGGTCAAGAACACGTCGGTGCTGGCACTTGTGGCCGGCGGCGACCTTATGTACCGTTCCGACAACTTTGTGAGTCTGTATGGTTACCTGCAGGGATACATCGTCTGCTGCCTTATGTACTTCATCATATGCTTTCCGCTCGCCATGCTGGTGCAGTGGCTCGAGCGCCGCTCCAAGGAGCGTCCGCGCGGCGTGAGCCTGGCCGAGCTGGGGCTCGACAACGTAGAGGAGGCCTAGCGCATGGAAATCTTCAACGCGACCAACCTGCTCTACATTTGGGGCGGCTTTGTTAAGACCATCGAGATCTCGGCGCTGTCGATCTTTTTCTCGCTCATCTTTGGCACGGTACTGGCGCTCGTTAAGAGCTATGCGCCCCGCCCGTTCCGTATTTTGGTAAGCGCCTATATCGAGCTGTTCCGTTGCACGCCAAACCTGCTGTGGATCCTGTTTATCTACTTTACGGTGCAGGGTTTGGACATTGTGATTTCGACCATCGCCTTTACGCTGTTTACCAGCGCCGTTATGGCCGAGATTGTGCGCGGCGGCCTCAACTCGATTCCGCGCGGCCAGTTTGAGGCGGCGCAGAGCCAGGGCTTTGGCTTCTTTGCCACCATGCGCTACATCATTCTGCCGCAGACGTTTAAGACGATCATTCCGGCGCTGTTTAGCCAGTGCACGACCGTCATCAAGGACAGCTCGTATCTTTCGGGCATTAACGTGGCCGAGCTCATGTACACGGCTAACGTCGTGATGGCCCACGCGATCGACCTGTCGCAGGTGCTTATGCTCTACGGCCTGGTGTTTGCGATGTACTTTGTGCTCAACTTTGGTATCTCGCTGCTGGTTCGCGCATATCAGAGGCGAATGGTGGCAGCGTAGAATGTGGCAAAGGGACAGCCCCTTTGTCACATAGAGAAAGGAATCGCGATGAGCGATCTGGAGAACAAGAAGAATCCTGTGGTCATTACCATCGCGCGCGACTTTGGCGCCGAGGGCCACGAGATTGGTCGTATCCTCGCCGATGAGCTGGGGATTCCGCTGTACGATAACGAGCTGCTGGTGCGTGCTTCGCTGCGCGCGGGCGAGTCGCTCGACAAGATGGCCGCCTACGACGAGCGCCTGGCCGTGGAGAACATGGCGTTTCTGCCCGACCGCTACGATGCGCGTTCGTACTCGGACAAGTTGTTCCAAAAGATGAGCCAGGTGATTTTGGATCTGGGTGAGACCGAGAGCTGCATTATCGAAGGCCGTCTGTCCGATTATCTGCTGCGCAACAACCCCAACCACATCGCCGTGCTGGTGACTGCGCCCTTTGAGGACCGCGTCGAGATCGTGCGCAAGAAGCGCGGACTTAACAAAAAGAAAGGCGCCAAGCTGGTCAAGCAGCAGCAGAAGGCGCGCGAGGCGTTCTATAAGCGCTATAGCGCCGGAAAGTGGAAGATGACGAGCGGTAAGGACATCGTCGTCAACCGCGCCAAGCTGGGCCGCGAGGGCTGCAAAGACGTCATCGCGGCGGCCTACCGCTACAAGCTGGCACAGCTCGAGGGCTAACCGCAGCCGAGCGAGAACCACCACAAAGGGGCACAGGCACCTTTGTGGTGGTTTTTGTTTTTAGGCCGAGGGGAAGGCCTTGGCGGCAGTGCCTATCCTCGGCTTTTGCAAAATCTCGATCTGTAACACCAAGCCAGCGAAAATGGCTCTAACTGTTACAGATTTAGATGAATCGTTCGGCCGTCAGCCCAACGTCTTGATCTGTAACATCAGGCGGCATATTTGGTCTCTAACTGTTACAGATTGAGATGCAGCGTGGGCGGCCGGCACAATATCTCGATCTGTAACAACTGCAAGGCTCAACGGGCTCCACGTGTTACAGATCGAGACAAAACGACCGATCAAACCACAAACCGCCACAAAGGTGCCTGTCCCCTTTGTGGCGGTCGGGCGGCCGGCGTAGAAAAAAGTCCCCGCCGGGCGTGTGCTCGACGGGGACTTTGCCGTTTGGTGGCTAGTGCTGTAGGTGATTACTCGCCCAACAGGCTCTTGGTGATGGAAGCGGCGGCCTTCTTGCCGGCGCCCATCGCCAGAATGACCGTAGCGGCACCGGTGACGATGTCGCCGCCAGCCCAGATGCGGGGATCGGTGGTCTGGCCGGTCTCCTCGTCGGCGACGATGTAGCCCCACTTGTTGAGCTCCATCTTGCCGCCGATCTTCTTTGCGAAGGGGTTGGCGTTGGTGCCGATAGCCGAAATAGCGACGTCGCAGGGGATCTCCTCGATGGCGCCCTCGATGGGCACCGGGCGACGACGGCCGGACTCGTCGGGCTCGCCGAGTTCCATCTTCTGGACCTTGACGGCGCACACGGAGCCGTCCTCGCCAGCGACAAACTCGAGCGGGGAGACGAGCGGCAGAACCTCGACGCCTTCGGCCTTAGCATGGTGCAGCTCGGCGCGACGGCAGGGCATCTCGTCCTCGGTACGACGGTAGGCGATGATGGCATGCTCGGCGCCCAGGCGCTTGGCAGTACGGACGGCGTCCATAGCCACGTTGCCGCCGCCAAAGACGACGACGTTCTTGCCGTGCTTGGTGGGGGTGTCGTACTCGGGGAACTTGTTGGCCTTCATCAGGTTCACGCGGGTGAGGTACTCGTTCGCGAAGAAGACGTTGGGCAGGTTCTCGCCGGGGACGTTGAGGAACTTGGGCAGGCCAGCGCCGGTCGCCACGTAGATGGCGTCGAAGCCCTGCTCGAACAGCTCCTCGGCCGTGGCCATGTTGCCCACGACGGAGTTGTACTCAAACTTGACGCCCATGTCCTCCAGGCCGTCAATCTCGCGCTTGACGACCGCCTTGGGCAGACGGAACTCGGGGATGCCGTAGACCAGCACGCCGCCGCCGGTGAAGAAGGCCTCGAAGACGGTAACGTCAAAGCCGTTACGGGCGAGCTCGCCGGCGCAGGTGATGCCGGACGGGCCGGAGCCGACGACGGCGACCTTCTTGCCGTTCTTGGGGGCCATCTTGGGCGTGGAGGCGAGCTCGGGGCGATCACCCAGGAAGCGCTCGAGCTGGCCGATGGCCACGGGCTCGGACTTCTTACCACGGATGCACTTGCCCTCGCACTGGTTCTCCTGCGGGCAGACGCGGCCGCAGATGGCGGGAAGCATGGAGTCCTCGCGGATGGTATCGAGAGCGCCGCCGAAGTCCTTCGCGCGGATCTGCTCGATAAAGCGGGGGATGTTGATGTTGACGGGGCAGCCCTCAACACAGAACGGCTTCTTGCAGTTGAGGCAGCGCTCGGCCTCGGCCAGCGCCATCTCCTCGGTGAAGCCCTTGTCGACGGGGCGGAAGTCGCAGGCGCGCTCGGCAGCCGGCTCCTCGTTATCGGGGGTGCGGGGCGACTTCATATCGGCAACGAAACGACCGTTAACTAGTGGCATGCGCAGCTCTTTTCCTCATAGGCCTTGAGGGATTCGCCCTCTTCGGAACGGTAAGCGGCCTGGCGGGCACGAAGGTCATCCCAGTCGACCAGGGTGGCATCGAAGTCGGGGCCGTCGACGCAAGCGAACTTGGTCACGCCGCCCACCTCGACACGGCAGCAGCCGCACATGCCGGTGCCGTCAACCATGATGGGGTTGAGCGACGCGGTGATGGGGGTGTCGTACTTCTGGGCGGTGAGGGTCGAGAACTTCATCATCGGAACGGGGCCGACGCAGAAGACCTGGCTCACGGCCTTGTCCTGCAGCAGGCGCTCCAGCGGAGCGGTGACAACGCCCTGCTCGCCGTAGGAACCGTCATCGGTGGTGATGTGGATGTGGTCCTCGTCGAGGAGCTCGCGGAACTGATCCTCCATGAGCAGGAGGTCCTTGGTGCGGGCGCCCATGATGGCGTGCACCTCGTGGCCGGTCTCGACCAGGTGCTTGGCGACCGGGAAGGCAATTGCCAGACCGACGCCGCCGCCAATGACGGCGCAGGGGCCCTCGGCCATCTCGGTGGGAACGCCCAGCGGGCCCACGACGTCGCGCAGCGACTCGCCGGCCTCGTAGGTGGACAGCATCTCGGTGGTCTTGCCGATCACCATGAAGATGAACTCGACCCAGCCCTCGTCACCATTCCAGCCGGCCAGGGTAAACGGGACGCGCTCGCCCGTCTCGTTGGCGCGAACCATGAGGAACTGTCCAGCGTGCGCATGTTTGGCGATTGCAGGCGCCTCGATGCGGAACTTGAACACCTTCTCCGAGAACTGCGTCTTCTCCAGGATCTTATACATAGAACCCCTCTCTTGTAAGGGCTGCCGAACCGTGCCTCCACGGAAATGGACGGTAGCCCGAATAAAACCGTACGCGCACAGGCGTTGTGCAAACATACGGTGCAAATTATACCCTCATGGCCATGCCGTTTACGTGTTTCTTCGGCAGGTGGGAAAACGGTTTATCCCGTCTGACCTACCAAAAAGGGACAGGTTTATTTTGGTCGGTTTTATCAGGCAAAACGGCAAAGGGGGCCGGTCTCACGTTGCGGTGAGACCGGCCCCCTTTGGGATGCTGTGTTTGTATGGCAGGACAGCGCTTAATGCGATGCAGTCGCGGCGGCGTTTCCGCAGATAAAACCTGCCAAAATAAACCTGTCCCTAAATGGTAGGTTTAGTGTTTGCCGTTGGCGGAGGCGGCGCCGTTGACGTGGTCGCGGGCGTAGACCACGCCGTGCACGATCGCCAAGCCGGCGGCGTCGGCGGCGCGGGCGCAGGTGTCCTGGAAATCCTCGGCCTCGCGGGCGCGCAGCTGCTTGAGCACGTAGTCGGCGACGGCCATCTTGCCGGGAGGGTTGCCGATGCCGGTGCGGATGCGGCTAAAGTCGCGACTGCCCATCTTGTCGATGATGGAGCGAAGGCCGTTGTGGCCGGCATGGCCGCCGCCCACCTTGACGCGCACATCGCCGGCGGGAATATCGAGCTCGTCGTGGATTACGAGTAGCTCCTCGGCCTTGATTTTGTACTCGCGGCAGAGCTTGGAGATGGGACCGCCCGAGGTGTTCATGTACGATTGCGGCTTGACCAGCACGATCTGGCGCTTGCCGCCTTCTTCCTCGGGGTCGTTGATGTTGATGAGCGCGACCTCGGCGCCGGCCTGGTTTTTCCAGTACGTGACACCGGCCTGACGGGCCAGCTCATCGATCGCCTTAAAGCCGGCGTTGTGGCGGGTCTCGGCATATTCCTCACCCGGGTTGCCAAGCCCGGCAACCATGCGAATCTTAAGCGGCTGTGCAGCTGCCATAGGCTTCCTTTCGTTACATAAGAAGTTCGTTCAACGACAAAGGCTACCACGCCCGCCGAAGGCGAGGAAAGGGCACGGCAAAGTCATTTCAGAAAACAGCTGCCCCGAGACAGCAGGAAGCCCGGTAGGCCGGGAGGGGTTATCTAAGCCGACATCCCGCAGCCGCGAAGCGGCGAGGACGTCGGCGTGATAACTCCGCAGGCCTACCGGGCTTCCGGTGGGATGCGAGGGTCAAGCGACTACAGCGCGAAGTCGCCGCCGACGAGCGTGGAGACGGGCTCCTCGTGGTAAACGGCGGAGATGGCCTGAGCGAACTCCTCGGCGACCGAGATGGTCTTGATCTTGCCGCCGACCTCGACGGGAATGGCGTCGGTGACGACGCACTCGACGATCGGGGCGTCGTTCAGGCGCTCGATGGCCGGACCGGAGAAGATGCCGTGGGTGGCGCAGACGTAGATGTCGCCAGCGCCCATAGCCTTGAGCTCCTTGACGTTGGCGCACAGGGTGCCAGCGGTGTCGATCATGTCGTCGTTGATGACGCAGGTCTTGCCCTTGATGTCACCGATGATGCCCATGACCTCGGCGGCGTTGTGGCGCGGACGGCCCTTGTGGGCGATGGCCAGGTCGCAGCCGAGCATGTCGGACAGCTTCTTGGCGGCCTTGGCACGACCCACGTCGGGGGAGACGACAACCAGGTTGTCGGTGTCGAAGTGCATGTCGTTGTAGTACTGGCCAAACAGCGGCAGTGCGGACAGGTGGTTGACCGGGATATCAAAGAAGCCCTGGATCTGACCCTGGTGCAGGTCGAGGGTGATGATGCGGTCGACGCCGGCGCGCTCGAGCAGGTTGGCGACGAGGCGGGCGGTGATGGGCTCGCGCGGGCCGGCTTTGCGGTCCTGGCGGGCATAGCCGTAGTGGGTGATGACGGCGGTGATGGAGCGGGCGGATGCGCGCTTGGCAGCGTCAGTGGCGATGAGCAGCTCCATGAGCATGTCGTTGACGTTGCCGCCGGCTACGGACTGAATCAGGAAGACGTCGGCGCCGCGGACGGTCTCGTCGTAGCGGGCGTAAATCTCACCATTGGCGAACTGCTTTAGCGTAAGGCCCGAAAGCTCGACCCCAAGGTACTCAGCGATCTTCTGAGCGAGGGGACGGTTGGAGGAACCGGAATACACGCGGATGGACTTGCGCATATTCTCCGACTTCTCGGGATCATTAATCGGCATTACCCTTCTCCTTTATATCGAATGCCATATAGATGCCTTGTTGCATTGTAACCGCGCGACGGGGTTAATCGGGTCCTGATAACGTCTTTACCGCCAACGGACACGAACCGACCACTCATCCGGTTGCGCAGGTCACGATAGAAAAAGGAGCCGCCCCCATGGAGCAGCTCCTTTTGTGCTTGGTAAAACGTTATACCTCGTCGTCCTCGTGCAGGCGGCGGCGGTAATCGGCGGCCCAGCCCTCAATATTTACCTGACGGGCGCGGCCCAGACCAAGTGCGTCGGCCGGGACCGGCTCGGTGATGACGGAGCCGGCGGCCACGAGTGCGCCGTCGCCGATCTGGGCGGGCGCGACCATCATGGTGTCGGAGCCAATGAAGGCGTCCTTGCCGATGACGGTCTTGTGCTTGTGCACGCCATCGTAGTTGCAGGTGATGGAGCCCGCGCCCACGTTGACGCCGGAGCCCATGGTGGTGTCGCCGATGTAGGACAGGTGCGGCACCTTGGAGCCCTCGCCGATCGTGGACTTCTTGATCTCCACGTGCGTGCCGGCCTTGGAGCCGTCGAGCATGTGGGTGCCCGGGCGCAGGTAGGCGCGCGGGCCGCAGTCGACACCGTTCTCGATGACGGCCTCAATGGCGATGGTCTCATCGATGGTGCAGCCGCTACCGACGGTGGTGTCGGTGAGGCGGCTGTTGGGACCGAGCTGGCACTCCTCGCCCACGGTGACGTGGCCGATCAGGTGCGCCTGCGGCCACACGACGGTATCGCGGCCGATGGTGGCATCGGGGCCGATCCAGGCCTGCGTGGGGTCGATGAAGGTAACGCCCTCGGCCATCCAGTGCTCGTTGATGCGGTCGCGCGCGATGGCGGTGAGCTGTGCGAGCTGGATGCGGCTGTTGACGCCCAGGCCGTCGCGGTAGTCGTCGCAGTGGAAGATGGAGACAGCCTGGCCGTGGCCTTTGAGGATCTCGAGCATGTCGGGCAGGTAGTACTCGGATTGCGCGTTGTCGTTGCCGATCTCGTTAATGTGGGCGGCGAGCTGCGCGCCGTCAAAGGCGTAGCAGCCGGCGTTGCACTCCAGCAGCGTGGCGGCCTGCTCGGGCGTGCAGTCCTTCTGCTCGATGATGCGCTCGATCTGACCATCGGCACCCAGCTTGATGCGGCCGTAGCCAAAAGGATCGGGCGGGGTCATGGTCATGACGGTGCAGGCGAGCTCGCCGGTGGCGACGGTCTGCGCGAACTTGGCGACGGTGTCGGCAGTGATGAGCGGCAGGTCGCCGTTGAGCACCACGACGGGGCCTTGCGTGATGCCACAGGCCTCGAGCGCGACCTTCACGGCGTGACCGGTGCCCAGACGCTCGGTCTGCTCGACGCACTCGACCTTGGTGGCGCTGTTGGCGTAGGCGCCGTCGATGAGGGCGCGCATCTCGTCGGCGTGGCTGCCGATGACAACCACGACGCGGCTGCAGCCGGCCTTGATGGTAGCGTCGACGATCCACTGGACCATGGGCTTACCCAGGATCTTGTGCGAAACCTTGCAGTGGTTCGACTTCATGCGGGTGCCCTCGCCGGCAGCGAGGATAATTGCGGTTGCGTCCATGTGATCTCCTGTTACGTTATAGAGACGTGTGTTTGGAAACGATACACGGCGCAATATGATACCGCAGGCATATGACGAGCGCGTAACGATTGGTTTGCGGCGGTTGAGGCTTGCGCCGCCGGCGTGGCGTTTGCGCTGCTTGCGTGCGGCGTTGGCGGTGCTGTGGAGCTGTCGTTTGAGCGAGGGGACGGGGGTACCCGTGGACAACATACGAGAGGGGTTTGGCGGCGAGCCCGTCGCGGCATTCTCGATGTCGCATCCGGCTGTGCCGGCACTCTATATAGTGCTGACGCTGGGGCTCACTATGTTCTCGATGCAGCCGGTACTGATTGCGCTGTCACTTGCGGGCGGGCTGGCGTATGGATTTGCGACGCGTGGGGCTGCCCGCACGCTGGGTGCACTTCGCTGGCAGCTGCCGGTGATTTTGATCGTCGCGGTGCTCAATCCGCTGTTTAGCGCCTCGGGCTCGACGGAGCTGTTCCGTATTGGCATGCGCGCGGTGTATCTGGAGAGCATGGTATACGGCCTGTGCATGGGCGGGCTGTTTGTGGCGAGCATACTGTGGTTTGAGGCGGCGGCGTCGATGCTCGAATACGACAAGGTGCTCGCGCTGCTGGGCAATGCCGCACCGGTGATTGCGCTCATGATCTCGATGTGCATGAGGCTTATCCCGCAGTTTTTGCGCCGTGGTCGTACGGTGTTGGCGGTGCAGGATGCGATTGATGTGCCGGGCCGCGCGCCGGCCGACCCCGTGCGTTCGCGCTTGCGGGCATCGAGTGTGTTGATGGGCTGGGGCATGGAAGATTCGCTGGAGCGCGCGGACGCGATGCGCTCGCGCGGGTGGGGTGCCGCGACGCGTCGTACGACGTATGCGCGGTATCGACTGGGGCGCAGCGACGTTGCCGCGCTGGTTGGGCTTGCGTTGTTTGGCGTGGCCACGGCGGCAGTGGCGTGGACCGCGACGACGCAGTATTCGTTTTATCCGCAGCTCTCGGTGCCGGCGCCGTGGCCGGGCTATGTCGTGTACGCTGCCTGGATGGTGCTGCCTTGTGCGTTGCATGCGATTGATGAGAAGAGGTTTGGCTGATGGCTCGGTTTGATAGGAGCTCGGCGGCGGGTGTGGCATATGGCTCGGCCGCGCCGGCGATTGAGGTGCGAGGCCTTAGTTTTGCCTATCCCGGGGCCGAGGCACCGGTGCTCGAGGGACTTGATTGGCGTGTTTCCCAAGGTGCGTTTGCGCTGCTTGTTGGCGGTACCGGGTCGGGCAAATCGACGCTGCTGTCGCTGCTCAAGCCCGAGATCGCTCCGGCGGGTACGCGCTCCGGCGAGCTGCGCGTGCTGGGCGAGCCCGTCGCCGACATGGACGTGCGGGCATCGGCGGAGCGCGTGGGTTATGTGTTCCAGGATCCCGAGAACCAGATCGTGTGCGAAACCGTGTGGCACGAGATGGCGTTTGGCCTGGAAAACTTGGGGCTAGCGCGCGACGAGATGCGCCGTCGCGTAGCTGAGACCAGCTATTTCTTTGGGCTGGAAGATTGGCTTCACCGCGATACTGACACGCTTTCGGGTGGTCGCAAACAGTTGCTGTCGTTGGCGGCCGTTCTGACGCTGCGCCCGCGCGTGCTGCTGCTCGACGAGCCCACGTCTCAGCTCGATCCCGTTGCCGAGAAGAATTTCCTGCACGCGCTGTTTCGCGTGAACCGTGAGCTGGGCTGCACGGTTGTTGTGGCTACGCATCAGCCGCGGCCGATGCTCGAGTATGCGACGTGTACGTACCGGATTGAGGGCGGTCGCGTGCGCGAGGTGGCGGATATGGCTTCTTTGGGACGCCGAGAATCGCTGTTTTCCGATGACATGTTGGGGTGGGGTGCCATCCGATGTGCAAATAAAGGAGTATTCAGCAGGCGTGAGGACAATTTGGGCTCTCTGGAGCCGCCCGGGGACGCATCGAGCGCGAAAAAAAGTTCGGAATTGGACAAATCGTCCGAATTTGTGGCGCAAACGTCGCTCGAGAACGGCTCGGAAGCCTTCCCGCGCACGGATGGAAGCAGAATACTCCAAAAAATGCACGCTGGGTCGGCTACCACCCTGGCAGGGAGCTGGTTTCGCTACGATCGCGCGGGCGGTTGGGTGCTGCGCGGGCTCGATGCGTCGTTTTCGGCTGGCGCGGTGCATGCGGTTGTGGGCGGTAACGGCTGCGGCAAGTCGACAATGCTTTCGGTGCTGGCGAAGACCGCCAAGCTGCAGCGCGGCCGCATGGTGCGCGGGGCGGCCTCGGCTGCGCTGCTGCCGCAGAACCCCAAGGCCCTGCTGGTTGCCGAGACGGTTCGCGATGAGCTGATGGAATGGGCCTCGACCTGCGGATATGACGAGGCTATGGCGCGGGAGCGCGCGGTGAGTCTGGGGCTCGCGGGCTTAGGGGAACGCCACCCCTATGACCTTTCGGGCGGACAGCGCCAACTGCTTGCGTTGGCAAAGCTACTGCTAATCGGCCCCGAACTGCTATTGCTCGATGAGCCCACCAAGGGTCTGGACCTGGCCAGCCGCCGCATCATCGCCCGCGCCCTGCGCGACCATGCGAAGGCTGGCGGCACCGTCATCATGGCTACGCACGATTTGGACTTTGCCGAGCAGGTAGCCGACGACGTCGCCATGATGTTTGACGGCGAGATTGCCTGCGTGGAGCCCCCGGCCGACTTCTTCGCCGACAACGTGTTTTATAGGGCGTGATGGGATGACGGACTGTCGTTTCTCACGCTTGCTTGCAAAACTGGAGATCCCGCTGCTGCTGGCGGTTCCTGCGGTGATGGCTGCGGCGTTGCTGGCGGGCGTTGAGCAGGCGGCGCTTGCCATGCTTGTCGTGGTGGCACTGGTGCTTGCGCTGTTCTTTGCGGGTTACGAGGCGTCGCGCCCGGGCCTGCGCCAGATTATGCCCACGCTGGTGTTGGCGGCGTTGGCCGCGGCGGGGCGCATCTTGTTTGGCCCCATTCCCGACTTTAAACCGGTGAGCGCCATCGCCATTATCGCGGGGGCGACGCTTGGTCGCCGCAACGGTTTTATGGTTGGCGCGCTGGCGGCGCTGACCAGCAATTTCTTTTTTGGGCAGGGCATGTGGACGCCGTGGCAGATGTACGCCTGGGGTCTGGTTGGCTATGTCGGCGGCGCGCTGGCGTATGCGGGTGCGTTCGACCGCGTCGACGGCACCGTGCGCATGCCAGCGCTGCTGGCGTACGGCTTTGCGTCGGGCCTGCTCTATGGCGTCGTGATCAACGCGTATGACATCATTGGTTTTGTACAGCCGCTTACTTGGGCGGGTGCCGTGGCGCGTCTTGCCACGGCAGTGCCGTTCGATATTACGCACGGCCTTGCGACCTGCGTGTTTTTGGCCGCCCTGTACAAGCCTTGGTGCCGTCGCATTAACCGTGTCGTCGTGAAATACGGGCTGTAGGGCTGGTTCGCCGGGGCGGGAATCAATACTGCCGAAGTGCCATTTCAAAGCTATGCCGGTTTACGGGGCTAGATTGGCGCGGGCCGACTATACCAGCATTTTTCGAAATAGGGCACACCGTCTACCTGCACTGATAATTGTTCTCGGGGGAAGCGGGCACTGCGGGGCGCGGCAACG
>UQIN01000027.1 GCA_900541035.1 uncultured Collinsella sp.
TGCCGCGCCCCCGCAGTGCCCGCTTCCCCCAAGGACAATTATCAGTGCAGGTAGATAGCCTGCCGTTTTTCAAAAAATGAGGGTATGGATGAGGGTCCCGACTTTAGCCCCGTAATCCGGCATAGTTTTGAAATGGCATCATATCCGTAACAGCCTTGAACTCCCGTGGACGGAGGGAAACGAATCATTTTGGCCTTGCGAGAGCTGCCGCGTGACCCGTTTGCCACGAAATGGGCCCATCTACTACGTTTAAGCCGCTGCCCTTAACCATGGCGAACAACGCAAAAACAAAACAGCAGGTAGAACGCCTGCGGTTTTTAGTAAAACGTGGGTATGGTCAGGGGTATCGGGTCAAACGTAGTAGATGGGCCAGTTTCGTGGCGGGCATCGCCAGCTGATTCCCCGGGGACGGAGGAAAACGGATCATTTTGCTCCCGCAAGGCCCCACATAGCGCCGTTTGCCGCTGTGCGCGCTCACGACTTTTGAGTCGCACCCGTTTTCCTGCGAAAACGCCGTGTCTCAACATAAGCGGCATCAGGTTGCCATCGTTAAGTTTTCGGGTGCAAAGAAAAACGAGATCGGCAACGATACGTATCGCGATCGTCAGGGATACACGCACAACTACTCGCAGACCATGAAGAGCCTGACGCCGTGTGTTGATAGCGCTGCGACGGAACTTAAGAATACGGTCGGCTACATCGAACCTGCCGGTGCCACGCGGGCTGATTACGGCCTTGAACTTGCTCGCGACATGTCGGGCCGCGAGGATGCCCAGAAGGTAGTTGTGTTCTTTACGGACGGCACGCCCACAGACGTCAGGAACTTTAACCCTACGGTTGCCAATAATGCCATAGTCGCCGCCAAGAAAATGAAGGGGAAAGGCGCTACGGTCTACACCATCGGCATTTTTGATGATGCGAATCCCGCTGACGAGCCTACGAACTACTGGACGAGCGACGAAAACAAGTTCATGCACGCCGTGTCGAGCAACTATCCAAACGCCACGTCCTACACAACCAATGAGCTTGGTAAGCGCACCGAGAATTCCGATTTCTACAAGGCTGCGTCGAATGCCGATGAGCTCAAGAAGGTGTTTGATGATATCTCGAGCTCTATCACCTCGGGCAAGGGCTCTCCCACTCAGATCGAGGATGGTTACGACGAGAGCAAGTCCGGCTACATCACCTTCAGTGATGAGCTGGGCGACTTTATGCAGGTCGATACGTTTGTCAGCGCTCAGATTAATGGCGTCCCCTTTGATGAAGTGACCAAGACAACCAAGGGCAATACGGACACGTACGAGTTTTCGGGCGTGGCCAAGGACCTGGTCATCACCGTCGAGCGCTCTGCCAATGCGCAGCAGGGCGATATCGTGACGGTTAAGATCCCCGCATCGCTGATTCCGCTGATCCGCTATCACGTGGACATGGAAAACGGGATCTTTGAGCGCACGTCGCTCAATGACATCAAGCCTATTCAGATTAAATACACCTCGAGCGTCAAGGACGAAGCACGCAACAACCTGTTTACGCCCGATAAGGTGCTCAAGAAGTATATCGATGACCACAAGGACGCCGACAACCAGACGGTCTACTTCCTGGCCAACAAGTGGTCGGGCGGCGAGCTGGGCGATGTTGTCGCCGAGTTTGAGCCCGCCGATACCAACAGCTACTATTACTTCCAAAAAATCACGCCTATCTACACGGACAAGGAATGCACCCAGCGCGCGACGGTAAAGCCGCAGGGCAACGACGTCTATTACTACAAGGACGAGTTTGTGGCGATGGGCGCAAACGGCAAGCCGAAGGACGACTATGCCGTTGTGGAGTTTGAGGGGCACGAGATCGCCAACTACGACGGCGCTCTGGTCAAAGATGACGGCTATTGGTCCTTTAATAAGGGAACCGCGCGCTTGGCCTATATCGACCAGCTGCATACCACCAAGGACGATGTGGAGGCGAACGGCAACAAGACCGAGACCGCGCGCGACGTGCTTAACCCCAGGTGGAATGACCTTTCCTCCGTTGCGACTTCCACGCACGTGCATTCGCACCTGGGCAACAACGGCAAGATTATCTTTAGCCTTGCAACCAAGCCGACAACGGTGGATACCAAGACTGACTTTGGTCTGACCAAGGTGCTCGAGGGCCGCAAGTGGGCGGATACGGATGCGTTTGAGTTTGAGCTCTCCGCGACGTCCGACAACAATGCCCCGATGCCCGACCCCGCGACCGTAACTGTGACCAATGCCGATCTCGACAAGGGCAAGGCAGCCATTAACTTTGGCAAGATTACTTATGTCGAGCCGGGCGAGTACACCTATGAGGTCCGCGAGGTCAAGGGCGACGCCGGTGGCATTACCTACAGCAAGAACGTTGTCACGTTCAAGGTGACTGTGACGGTTAACGCCAAGGGCGAGCTTAAGGCTGACGTTGAAAAGACCTCAGGTGAGACTAAGTTCACGAACACCTATAGCGCCAAGACGGAAACCCCGCTGACTCTTGAGGCTACCAAGACACTCACGGGGCGCCTGATGGCCGACGGTGAATTCAAGTTTACGTTGAGCTACGCGGGGCACGACGAGATCCTGCTGAACGCAACCAACAAGAGTGGCAAGGTTGAGTTCGGTCCGCTGACGTACACGACCAAGTCGCTTGTCAAGCTTGTCGAGGAAGACAAGGCGTTGTTTGACGCCAGCGCAGATAAGCCCACGTGGACTATTCATTACATTGCTGCCGAGCAGACCGGCGAGCTGCCTGCGGGCGTGAGCGCTACCACGGCGGCAATTGACGCATATGTGACCGTTGCCGACAACGGCGATGGTACCCTGACGGCGACGGCTGTCTACGGCGACGCCGGCAACGAGTTTGTGAACTCCTACACTGCCGCGCCTGTCGAGGTATCGCTTGTGGGCAAGAAGAATCTGCAGGTTCCTGATGGCCTGACCCCGGCTGACATTGCCGGCAAGTTCACCTTTACCGTGACCGGTGAAGAGGGCGCACCCATGCCCGCGAACGCGAGCGTGACCAATGATGCCAAGGGCAAGGTCGACTTTGGCAAGATCGCCTTTACGCTCGACGACCTTAACAAGGCTCTGGGCGAGAAGCGCGAGAAGCGCGAGCACACCTTTACCTACACCGTGACCGAGTCCGGTAAGGTTGCTGGCGTGACCAACGACGCCAACGCCACGCGCAAGGTTTCCTACACCGTGACCGATGACGGCAAGGGTAATCTGAGCGTATCCCACAAGCCAGACGGCGATGTGGCATTTACGTTCACCAATGCCTATAACGTGAAGCCTGTCGAGGATCGGATCACCGCGACCAAGGTTCTGACCGGGCGCGACATGACTGAGGGCGAGTTCTCCTTCGAGCTCGTCGAGGGCGAGGGCAAGGACGCCAAGGTCGTCGCCACCGGCAAGAACGCCGCCGATGGCAAGATCACGATGAGCGCCGTGAAGTACGACAAGCCCGGCAAGCACACCTACACGCTGCGCGAGGTCAACGGCGGAACCACCAGCAAGGGCGTCACCTACAGTGATGCCAAGTTCACCATCGTGACGACCATCACCGATAACGGCGACGGTACGCTCAGTGCCACGCATGTTCTGAAGGACGTCAAGGTTGCCGAGTTCAAGAACTCCTACAACGTGACCCCCAAGAGCTCCAGCGTCACCGACCTGATCACCGCGGACAAGGTCCTGGACGGGCGCGACCTCAAGGCTGGCGAGTTCCGTTTCGAGCTCGTCGAGGGCAATAACGTGGTCGCCACCGGTACCAACAATGCCGACGGCAAGATCGTAATGGATCCTGTCACCTACACTGCGGCTGGCGAGCACACCTACATACTGCGCGAGACCAAGGCCGGCACCACCGAAAATGGCATTACTTACAGCACCGCTGAGTACACTATTGTGACCACCGTCAAGGATAACAACGATGGCACCCTCAGCGTGGAGCACAAGCTGCAGAATGTTGACAAGGCGACCTTCGAGAACGCCTACACCGTAACCCCCAAGAGCTTCAGTGTTACTGATCAGATCACGGCGACCAAGGTCCTGACCGGGCGCGATCTCAAGGAAGGCGAGTTCTCCTTCGAGCTCGTCGAGGGCAACGATGTTGTTGCCACCGGCAAGAACGATGCCCGCGGCAAGATCAAGATGAGCCCCATCGAGTACACCGCTGCCGGCGAGCACACCTACACGCTGCGCGAGGTCAAGGGCGACGCCGGCAACGGCATCACCTACGATGGCAAGACCTACACCATTGAGACGACCATCACCGACAAGGGCGACGGCACGCTCGAGGCGAAGCATGTCCTGAAGGGCGACGACGAGGCGAAGTTCAACAACAACTACAAGCCGAATCCTGACGAGTTCAGCGTCACCGACCAGATCACCGCGACCAAGGTCCTGACCGGCCGCGACATGACTGAGGGCGAGTTCTCCTTCGAGCTCGTCGAGGGCGAGGGCAAGGACGCCAAGGTCGTCGCCACCGGCAAGAACGCCGCCGATGGCAAGATCACGATGAGCGCCGTGAAGTACGACAAGCCCGGCAAGCACACCTACACGCTGCGCGAGGTCAACGGCGGAACCACCAGCAAGGGCGTCACCTACAGTGATGCCAAGTACACCATCGTGACGACCATCACCGATAACGGCGACGGCACTCTCAAGGCCGAGCATGTCCTGAAGGGCACCGAGCCCGCCGAGTTCAAGAACACCTACAGCGTGACCCCGCTCGATGCAGAGCTCGACTTTGGTCTGAGCAAGGCTATCGACGGTCGCGACTGGACCGATGCGGACAAGTTTAGCTTTACCATCAGCGCTCCCGAGGGTACCCCACTGCCCGATCCTACGACCGTAAACGTGGGCAAGAGCGATGCGAACGACGAAGGCGTCGCCGCCATCAAGTTCGGCGAGATCCGCTACACGGCTGCCGGAACCTACAAGTACGAGATCCGCGAGAACGCGGGCAATGCGGCCGGCATGACGTATGACGAACGCGTCGCGACCGCCGAAGTGACCGTGACCGAGAACGGCGAGGGCAAGCTGACCGCCAACGTCACCAAGAAGGAAAGCGGCCGCTTCACCAACACGTACCGCACTGAGCTCGATTACGCCGCGGCCGGCGGCCTTAAGCTCAGCAAGACCCTCTCCGGACGTCCCATGACTGAGGGCCAGTTTACCTTTACCGTGACGCCCGCCGACGCAGCTTCTGCCAAGGCGCTCGGCCTGCACGAGGGCGCCAACGTGTACAAGTCCCCTGCAGCGACAGAGGGAACCGTCGGCCTGATTGACATTCTGGCCGGCCATGAGGTCAAGTTTACGCAGGCTGACGCGGGTAAGACCTTTACATACACCGTTGCCGAGAAGAACGACGGCCAGCCCGGCTACACCTACGACGATGCCGAGCGCACCGTGACGATCGCTATCGCCGACGATGGTGCCGGCACGCTCACTGCCACCACGACCGTCTCTGGCGGACCCAATGGCACGCCCGTGACGGTCCACAAGAGCGGCGAGAATAAGGTCGAGAGCGCCTTGGTCCCGTTCGCCAACAGCTATAGCGCCACGACCGATGCGCACGGTGGTGACGTTGCTCAGATCGTTGCCACCAAGACCCTGACCGGTCGTCCGATGGCCGACGGCGAGTTCTACTTCGGCATCGCCTATGCGGGCGAGAAGGAAGCCATCGAGGGTACGTGCGTTACCAACGTTAATGGCCAAGTGAGTTTTGGTGCTCTGCATTACACGACCGAGATGCTCGCCGACCTGGTAAACGCCAACCGCGCCATCCGTACCGACACGGATGCCAAGCTTGCATGGACCATCAACTACACGGCCTTCGAGTATACGTCTCCGCTCGCAGCAAAGGGCATTACCGCCGCAAAACCGAGCTTTAGCTTTAAGGTCATCGTCGTCGACAACGGTGACGGGACTCTGACGGCGACGCCCGCCTACGACGGCATTCAGCCCTTGTTCGAGAACGTTTACGGCGCCGATGCCGTTGATGCCGCGCTTGCCGGCACCAAGAAGCTCCAGGCAGCTGAGGGCCTGACCCCGGCCGACATCGCGGGTAAGTTTACCTTTACCGTGACCGCTGACGAGGCGGGTGCCCCGATGCCCGAGCGCACGACCGCAACCAACGACGCGGCCGGCAACGTGGACTTTGGCAAGATCCACTTTACGCTCGACGACCTCAACCGCGCCCTGGGCGTGACGGACGATGCTTCTGGCGATGCATCGAGCGACGCTGAAGCCAACGCCGACGAGGCCGAGGTTGACGCTGACGCCAGCGGTGACGAGACCAAGGACGAGTCCAAGCCCGAGGTCCCCACCGCCCCGCGCTCGCACACCTTTACCTATACGGTGACCGAGTCCGGTAGCGCCCCTGGCGTGACCAACGACACCAACGCCACGCGCAAGGTTTCCTACACCGTGACCGATGACGGTGCTGGACATCTGATCGTCAAGCGCGACGGCGGCGACGGTGCGGCCTTCACATTCACCAACACCTACAGCGTGACGCCCACCGATTCTGTCGTGACCGATCAGGTCAAGACGGTTAAGCGTCTGACCGGCCGCGACCTTGCAGCTGGCGAGTTCACGTTTGAGCTGCTCGAGGACGGCGTGACTGTCGCTAGTGGCACCAACGACGCCAACGGCACCGTTACGCTGAGCCCGATTCGCTACGAGGCGCCCGGCACGCACACGTACATGCTGCGCGAGGCTTGCCCCAACGCGCTCGGCCTGTACAAGGGCGTCACCTATGACGGCACGACCTACACCGTCGTGACCACCGTCTCCGACAACGGCGACGGCACGCTGACCGCGACGCACAAGCTCGAGGGAACCACCGAGTCGGCTGGCTTTACTAACAAGTATCACGCCATGCCCACGCAGGTTTCCATCGGTGCCATCAAGGTGCTCGAGGGACGCGAGCTCAAGAAGGACGAGTTTAGCTTTAAGCTCGTTGGCGAGGACATCGAGTCTACGGTTACCAACGATGCCGACGGCAAGATCAACTTCGACAAGTTCGAGTACGACGAGCCCGGTACGTACGTCTACACCATCAGCGAGGTCAAGGGCGACGAGGCCGGTATGACCTACGACAAGTCCGTCTTTACCGCGACCGTCAACGTGGTCGACGACGGAGAGGGCAACCTCAAGGCGAACGTCACCTTTACCAAGGGCGACAAGAGCGTCGAGGGTATCGTGTTCAACAACACGTACAAGAAGCCCGAGACGCCCGTGCCGACGCCCGATCCCGGCACGCCCAAGACCGTGACGAACATCGTCAAGACGGTCAAGGGTTTCCTGCCCACTACGGGTGACCAGCAGGCCGCCGCACTGCTCATGGCATTTGTTATTGCCATGGCCGGCGTCGGAGCCCTGGTCTGGGGCATCCGTAAGCGCTAGGCACGCTGGTAGCGCCCGGGGCCAAAAGGCCCCGGGCGGCCGGCGGGGAGCCAGAACATAGCCCCCCCCCCCCCCCGCCCCCCGGGGAGGTATCTCCCTCCTCCGTGGCGGCGCTTTTGTGCGTAGGCGAGAAGGGCTTGCCACGAAATCGGCCCATCTACTACGTTTAACCCCTTACCCCCAAGCATGCCAAAAAACGCGAAAACAAAACCGCAGGTAGAACGCCTGCGGTTTTGTTCAAAACGAAGGCATGGTCAGGGGTATCGAGTCAAACGTAGTAGATGGGCCGATTTCGTGGTTGGCGCCGCCAAATGATCCCCCGGGGACGGATGAAAACGGATCATTTTGGTCCCGCAAGGCTTGCGGAGGCACTCGTGCAGGGCCGCCCGAACAAAACTATGCCGGTTTACGGGGCCGGATTCCGAATCCCCAACCATACCGAAAAGCGTGAAAATAAAACCGCAGGTAGGCGAGCCGTCATTTTGCAGAAAACGCGGGTATGGACGGGGCCCTGAGTTTAGCCCCGTAAACCGGCATAGTTTTGAAATGGTATTAAATCGCTAGCAGCCATTTTTCTAGCCCGGAGCGGTTGATCGTTGGGTAATTACCCTCGCAGGTACGCAATGGCGATTTGCGTACGGTTGCGAAGCCCCATTTTGGCCAGAATCGAGCTGATGTGGTTGCGTACGGTGCCTTCGCCCATATAGGCGGTGGCGGCGATCTCCTTGTTGTCGAGGCCGCGGGCGATGAGCTCGGCGACTTCGAACTCGCGGTCGGTCAGGCCGGCAAAGGCCGCGGGCCGGCGGGTCGTGCCGGCCTCGACGCCCGCCCCATCAAAGTCAACATCTTCGATCGCCTTACCCTCGAGCACGCGTTTGCCGCTCATGACCTGCGCCAACGCCGGCGGGATGGCGGCGACATCGGTTTTGATCAGGTAGCCGCGGGCGTCCAGTTTGAGCGCCGACACAATGTACTCGTCATCCGAGAATGTCGTCAGAAACACCACGCGTGCCGCGGGGTCACGCTCAAGGATTTCGCGTGCCGCCGAAAGCCCGTCGCGCCCCGGCATCTGAATGTCGAGCAGCGCGATGTCGGGCGAGTGCTCGGCGTAGAGCACGACCGCGTCGTCGCCGTTGGCGCCGGTGCCCACTACCTCGATCTGCGGCTGGGCGCCCAGGATAATCTTGAGCGAATCGACCACTAGGCGGTCGTCGTCGACAACGATGAGCCTCATCGGCCCTCATCTCCTTGCTGTTTGGGAACGGTGGCAAACACACGCCAGCCGCCGGCGCGCGGGCCGGCGGTGAAGGTGCCGCCAAGCGCCTCGACGCGCTCGCGCATGGAGCCGAGCCCCATGCCTTCTGCGGCGCCGCGGCCGCTTGCTTGAGCCCCGCCCGCGCCATCGTCGCTAACAATGAGCTGGTAAAACGACGGATGCTCCATGCACCGTACGGTGACAGCATGGGCGCAAGCGTGGCGCATGGTGTTGGAGAGCGCCTCGCGCAGGACCGCCGCAAAGCAGCTGGCGACGTTTGCGGGCGCATGTTCGGCCATAACTTCAAGCTCAATCTGCGGGCCGCCGTCCGAGCGCGCGCCTTCAACAATGCGTTCGAGCTGCACGGAAAGGTCGACAGCGTTGTCGTTGAGCGCGTGGACGCTGGCGCGTACGAGCTGGAGCGCCTCGTCAACCGTGCGTTTGACGTCGGCGAAATCGGCGGCGACGCCGGGCTCGTCGACATGGACCACGCGCAGGGCTTCGGCCTGCAGCGAGGCGCGCGTGAGCTGATGCCCGACGTTATCGTGGATCTCGCGCGCGATGCGGGCGCGTTCGGCGAGCGTCGCGAGCTCGACTTCGTAGTCCTGGCGGTCGGCAAGATCGCGGTTGCGCGTTTCGAGCGCGAGGGTTCGTTCTTGCAGCTCGTCGCGGATGCGGCGCATGCGCTGCTGCTCGCGCTCCAACTGGGCGGTACGTAGCGATAGCAAGGTGGCGGCAACCGAAAGGATGGCGGCCAGCAGGAGCGTTCGGGCGGTGAGCTCGTCGGCGCGAAGGTCCGCGACGAGCGCAATGGCAAAGACGGAGCCAATGCCCAGCGCGCCCCAGGCGTGCTCACGGCGCACGCGCCGAGCGATGTCATAGAGGGCAAGAGGCACAAACGGTACAAACGGCGGCACGCAGACAGCCGCGATAATGAAAGCGTAGCTCATGGCCTCGCTCGCACGGCGGGCACGGTTTCCCTGTGCGACCTCGGCCAGTGAGGTGGCAATAACGCCAAGGCAAAACGCCGCGACCAGGCGAGCGTCCACGGCAAGACCCATGGCGGCCGCAATACAGCACGCCAGCACGATCGATTTGTCGAAAAGCCTGTTCATACGGGTATTGTACGCGAAGCGGCGTGCGACGGAGGGGCCGCCTGCGCAACCGTGATATTCCTCCCGCGCGGCAAAACGGGGGCGTCGGCAGGCCGACGACCAAGACCTCTCCGCACTCGTGACAAAGCTCACTGGCGCGCGCCGGCGGGTCCTGCGATGATGCAATCGTACCGGGCCGTAATCAACAGAAGGGCCGCCTCATGACAGACATTGTCCACGTCGAAAACCTCGTCAAGCGCTACGACGACCTTATCGCGCTCGACCACTTTAACCTGAACATCGCCCCCGGCGAGATCTTTGGCCTGCTGGGCCCCAACGGCTCGGGCAAAACCACGTCCATCAACTGTATTCTGCAGCTGCTTGCCTACGACAAAGGCACCATCGAGCTGTTCGGCGAGCCCATGACGCCCGCCCGCTACGACCTCAAGCGCCGCTTGGGCGTGGTGCCGCAGCAGGTGGCAGTGTTTGACGAGCTCACGGTGCGCGAGAACATCGACTATTTCTGCAGTCTTTACGTCAACGACCGCAAGCGCCGCCGCGCGCTGGTGGACGAGGCGATCGACTTTGTCGGCCTGGGCGACTTTACCAAGTTCCGCCCCGGCAAGCTCTCGAGTGGCCTGGCGCGCCGTCTCAACATTGCCTGCGGCATCGCGCACAAGCCCGAGCTCATCTTTTTTGACGAGCCCACGGTGGCGGTCGACCCACAGAGCCGCAACGCCATCCTGGAGGGCATCTGCCGCCTGCGCGACGAGGGCGTCACGGTGGTGTATACCAGCCATTACATGGAGGAAGTCGAGCAGATTTGCAGCCGCATCATGATCATGGACGGCGGCCGCGTGCTGGCGCAGGGTACCAACGACGAGCTCAAGCGCATGATTCAGATGGGTGAGCGCGTGACTGTCGAGGTCGGTGCCGTCGAGCCCACCACAGTCGAGCGACTGCGCGCTCTCGAGCACGTGCTTTCGGTTGAGCTGTCCGGCGGCGAGCTCGTCTGCACCTGCGAAGCGAGCCCGCATAACCTGGTCGACATCCTCGACACGCTGCGCGCTGCCGACGTTGCGCTCGGCCGCGTGTGGAGCGAACCGCCGACCCTCAACGACGTGTTCCTCGAGATCACCGGCCGCGAGCTGCGCGACTAGGGGGCAGCCATGTTCAACACCATTATCATTGCGGTCAAGACGCTGCTGCGTCGGCCGAGCACATGGGTCTGGGGCGCGGTCTTTCCCATCGCGCTTTCCACGATGTTCATGTTTATGTTTGCGAATCTCAGCTCCGACGGCAAGATCGACCCGGTGCCGGTTGCCGTCGTGGCGGACGGGGCCTGGGACGCTTCGACCTTTAAGGATGTGGCGACGTCACTTGCTAAGGAGGGCGACGACCAGCTGCTCAAGATTCACGAGTGCGACGACGCGGCTGCTGCGAACCGTGCACTCAAGGCCGGCGAGGTCGCGGGCATCTATACGGTTGACGACGCGGGCACGCCCAAACTCACGTTGCTTTCGAGCTATGACAGCTCGCGTGCGTCGTCGGTGCTCACCGACCGCAGTATTCTGGAGACGGTGGCAAGCTCGTATACACAAAATGCCGAGCTCATGTCCCAGATTGCCCAAGACAACCCGGCTGCCCTTGCCGATTCGGCGGCGGTTGCGCGCGCCCTGTCGCTCGAGGGCGGAACCCGCCGCGTGAGCCTGACGCGTGCCACGCCCGATGGCACGGTCATCTACTACTACGCGCTCTTTGGCCTGGTTGCGATGATGTCTGCTGAGTTTGCCGCCTTGAGCGTCGTCGATTTGCAACCCAATCTGTCCGGCCTTGGTGCACGTCGCTGCGTGGGCGGCCTTTCCAAGACGGCGTCGCTGTCCGGTATCTTTGTGGGCTCGTGGCTGGTTTCCTTTGCCTCGATGATGATCGCGATCGGCTACGTGCGCCTGGTCGTGGGCGTCGACTTTGGCGGGCGCGAGGGGCTGTGTTTGGTGGGCGCCGCCGCTTCCGCGCTTGCCGCCACGGGCTTGGGACTCTTTGTGGGCACGCTTCCCGTTAAGGGCGGCAAGGCGTCCAAGTCGGGCATCCTCACGGGCTTTGCCACCACGTGCGCCCTGTTCGCCGGCCTCTACGGCGAGCCGGCGATGGCGCTTGCCGACGACGTCGCCCGCGCCTGCCCGGCCGAGTGTTGGCTCAACCCCGTCAAGCTTGTCTGCGACATGTTCAACCGCCTGTATTTCTTTGAGGACCTGGGTCCCTTTGCCGTTCGCGCCGGCGCGCTGGTCCTTATGGCGCTGCTGTTCGTTGCCGCCGCCACGCTGATCTTTGGAAGGAGCCGCTATGAGCACCTTTAAGACCGCGCTTCGCATGGCGCTCACACACCCGCTCTATCTGCTCATCTACACGGTGTTCATCTCGCTGATGGGCGTGTTCATCGCGGCTTCGGTGAGTTGGAACTCGTCGCAGCTCACCGAGTACAAGCCTTACGACGCCAACGTGATCGTGGTCGACCGCGACGACAGCGATCTTTCACGGGCACTCACCAGGCATCTGGGTTCGCGCTTTGACCTGGTCACGGGCGTCGGCGACGATACGTACGATCTTGCGGACGCGCTCTCCAAGAGCAACAGCGCCAAGGGCAGCGCCGACTGCGTGTTCTTTATCCCGGAGGGGTTTGAGGGCGACCTCGTTGCAGCCGCCCGAGCGGGGGAGTCCCTGCCCAAGCTCGATGTGACCTACGGTGCCGGCACCATGGCGGCAGCGCTTTCGTCTGCCGAGGCCTCGCGCTGGATCTCTCTCGCGGGCGCTGCGGCCGCACTTGAGCCCGCCGCTTCTAATGGCAGCGTCGCCAAGGCCGCCGAGCATGCCGCCGCCAAGCGCGCGGAGGTCGAGATTGAGCAGGTCAAGGTCGACTCGACGGCCGCCGCTACGCTCGAGTCGTATTTCAACTTTGGTGCGTATGCGATTATCTCGTCGGTCATCGTATCGGTGGGGCTGGTGTTCTCGGGCATGAACGAGCCCGAGCGCGTGCGTCGTATGGATGCCGGCCCAATCTCCGAGCGCCGGCGTTCGCTCGCCGTGTTCGCGGCTGCCGCGGTGCTCACCGTCTGCATCTGGTTTGTGTCGAGCATGATGGGCGTCGTGGGCTTTGCTGGCGCGGTCGCTGAGGTTGGCGTGGGCCGCGTGTGCCTGGCGTTGGCAGCAACGTTTGCCCTGGCGTGCACGCCTCTGGCCGTTGGCTTTACGCTGTCGAGCTTGGGCGCGCGCGAGGAGCTGCTCAACGGTGTGGGTAACTTACTCGGCATGCTCATGACGTTTTTGGGCGGCGCCTGGATGCCGCTTTCGATGATGCGCCCAGCCGTGCAGACGGTGGCGCATTTTGTGCCGACGTTTTGGGTGAACGACGCGATCAGCAAGGCGCTTGCCTCGGACCTGACGTCTGCCGTGCTGGGCGACATCGCCTGCGACCTAGGCGTCACGGCACTCTTTGCCGTGGCCATCGCCGCCGTAGGCCTGGCCCTCGCACGCGCCAAGTCCCGCGCCTAGCCACCTAGTCACTGGGTACTCATTGGGGACAGACTTAAACGACCAAGAGTGGCCATTGGGGACAGACTTAAACGACTAGTCATTGGGGACAGTCTTTGCCGAACCGCCGGCTTGCCGGCCGGGTTGCCAAGGGCTGTCCCCAACTGCCGGTAGGAAAGGAACGTCCCCAACTGCCGGGCGGCGAAAGAGTGTCCCCAGCGACTAGTCATTTAAGAACGTCCCCAATGACTAGTCTGAAATAAATTTCAGGCCTCGCCCAAAAATAGTTCGCCAAGGTTTACTATTACCCTCATAAAGTAGTACAAGGCTAACAATGGGGGATAGCATGGCGACGAAGCAAGCCTACGTCCAGGTCAAGGGGCTCAAGAAGCACTACGGCGACGGCGATGCGCGCCTGACGGTGCTCGACGGCATCGACACGTCCATCAATCGCGGCGAGATCTGCGTCATGCTGGGGCCTTCGGGTTCGGGCAAGTCGACCTTTCTCAACCTGATCGGCGGCTTGGAGGATGCCGACGCCGGCTCTATTCTGGTGGACGGCTGCGATCTCACGGCGCTCAAGCCTACCGACCTGGGTGAGTATCGCCGCCGCGAGCTGGGCTTTGTCTTCCAGTTCTACAACCTGGTGCCCGATCTCACCATCAAGGAGAACATCGAGGTCACGGCGCACCTGTCCAAAAACCCGCTCAATGTCGACGACCTGCTGCGTTCGCTGGGCCTCTACGAGCACCGCAACAAGTTCCCGCGCCAGGTCTCGGGTGGCCAGCAGCAGCGCTGCGCCATCGGCCGCGCGCTCGTCAAAAACCCGGGCCTGCTGCTGTGCGACGAGCCCACGGGCGCGCTCGACTATAAGACGTCCAAGGAAATCTTGCAGCTCATGGAGGATGTAAACCGCACCTACGGCTGCACCATCATCATCGTCACCCACAACGCCGCCATCGCGCGCATGGCCAATCGCGTGCTGCGCCTGCGCGACGGGCGCATCGTCGAGGATGGGCTCAACGAGTCGCCCGTCGCGGCCGCCGAGCTCGATTGGTAGGCGGCACCATGACACCTCTCGCAAAACGTCTCCCGCGCGAGCTGCGCCGCAATATCGGCAAGTACCTGGGCATCTTTTTGCTTATGTGCGGAAGCATCGCCCTTACCTCGGGCTTTTTGCTCGCGGCCCACTCCATCGGCTGCCTCATCGACGGCATGCGCGACGAGTACATCATCGAAGACGGCCGCGTGACCACCTCCTTCGAGGCTACCGACAATCAACTCAAAGCAGCCGAGGGCGCAGCTGACGATGCCGGCGGCGTCACGCTCTACAAGAATTTCTCCATCGACGCCATCATCAAAAAGACCGCCGGCGACGACGGCACCAAGCGCACGCTGCGCACCTATGCGCACCGCACCAAGGTCGATATCGCGTCCTACTGTGAGGGCAAGGAGCCCAAGGCGGACGACGAGGTAGCAATCGACCGCGTTTTTGCCACCAACAACGACCTCGCCGTGGGCGATAAGGTCGAGCTCGAGGGGCGCACCTACACCATCTGCGGCATCATGACCCAGCCCGACAGCCAGGCGCTGTTCCTCAACAATTCGGACTTTACGGTGAACACCATCACCTATGGCGTGGCCGAGGTCACCGACGCCGGCTTTGCCGCGCTCGAGGATGCCGGTGGCGCACCCGCCTACACCTACTCCTTCACCTTTGCCAATCGCGATCTCTCCACTGCAGACCGTATCGACGCCGAGCAAGATATGGTCGAGGCACTGACCGACGCCGATGCGCGCGTGGACGATCTGATCGACGCCGATTCCAATCAGGGCATTGGCTATGCGCGCGACGACGTGGACGGCGACTCCATGATGTGGATGACGCTGCTCGACATTATTATCGTGATTATGGCGTTCGTCTTTGTGGTCCTTACCGACGCGACCATCGAGGAGGAGAGCGCCATCATCGGCACGCTGCTCGCCAGCGGCTATCGTCGTCGCGAGATTGTACTCCACTACCTGGCGCTTCCCGCCATCGTGGGTGTGCTCGCGGCGCTTTTGGGCACTGCACTCGGCGTTGTGTTCTTTACCGAGCCCATGCGCAGCCTCTATTACGGTTCGTACAGCCTGCCGCCCTTCCAGGTGTACTGGAGCTGGGAGATCTTTGTGAAGTGCGCCGTGGTTCCCGCCGCCGCGCTCATCCTCATCACGCTGGTGGGCCTGCTTCGCAAGATGGGCAAGACGCCGTTGCAATTCCTTCGTCACGAGGCGAGCGGCAAATCGGGCACCAAGCGCGGCCTGCAGCTGCCGGAGCGCATGGGTTTTGTTTCCCGCTTCCGCTTGCGTATCTTCCTGCGCAATCTGGGCAACTTCGCCACGCTCTTCGTGGGCATTGCATTTGCATCGCTGCTGCTGCTTTTTGGCCTGGCGATTCTACCCACGATGACGCACTACGCCGACAACCTCGAGACAAGCCTGGTCGCCGAGCACCAGTACACGCTCAAGGCTCCGCTGGAGCTCGAGGGCACTGCCGAGGAACGCGAGCAGTGGTCGGCACTCGAGCGCTTGCAGTCGGTTGACGGCGCGCTGCTTTCCGCCGCCCAGGATGCCGATGACGAGCTTGACGACGCGGCCGATGCGGCGCAGACGGCAGCCGATGCCGCGACCGCATCTCCGTCTGCCGAGAGCCTGACCGCAGCGCAGGACGCGCTCGCCAAGGTCCAGGACAAGAAAGATGCGCTTTACGCGCGCCTTGATGACCTTGCCGATGCTCTCGGCTGCAACCGCGACGAGGCTATCGACCTGATCGACAAGGCCTCTAAGATCGACATTGACAACGACGATATCCACCCGGTCAATACGACCGACAACGGCGCGGGCGCAATCGAGCAGGCCGAGAAATATGCCGTTTACCAGCTGCAATACGACCGCGGCGATGGCAATGGCGAGGAGACGATTTCCGTCTACGGCATTTCACCAGATTCGCGCTATTGGAAAGGGCTGGACGTCGGCGATGAGCGCGTCGTCATTGGCGGCGGTCTGCTCGATAAGTTTGGCTGGAGCGAGGGCCAGAAGGTCACACTCAGCGACAAGTACGAGGGCGAGTATTATTCCTTTGAGTACGCGGGCAAGGACTGTGCCTGGGGCTCCAAGTCGGACATGAATATCTATATGAGTATCGACGACTTTAACGAGCTGTTCGACAACGACGCCGCCTACTTTAACGGCTATGTGAGCGACGAGAAGCTCGACCTCGATGCTCGTTACTTTGCCGGCGACACCACGCCCGACGACATGCGCGCCGTGGGCGACCAGTTCATCGGCATGATGAGCAAAATGATCGGCATGATGATCGGGCTCGCGGTGTTCATCTTCCTGCTGTTTATGTATCTGCTGACCAAGGCTGTGATCGACCATAGCGCCCGGTCGATTAGCTACATGAAAGTCTTTGGCTATCGCGATAGCGAGATCTCGCATCTGTACATCCGCTCGATTACGCTGTGCGTGGCGGCGTCGCTTGTGCTGAGCCTGCCGGTCATTATCGGCTCGCTCACGGCCATCTTCCGCTCGATGCTGCTCGCCTACAACGGCAATATCGAGATCTACGTGCCCGCTTGGTCCATGGTTGCTTGCGTCGGCGTTGGCTTTGCGACCTACCTGGTCGTGGCGCTGCTGCACACGCGCTCCATCAAACGTGTGGGCCTGGCCGAAGCTCTCAAGGTGCAGGAGTAGTCATCGGGGACAGTCTTTGCCGATTCGCCGGTTCGCCGGCCGTGCTGGCAAGGACTGTCCCCAGCTGCCGGCAGGAAAGGAACGTCCCTAGCTGCCAGGTGGCGAGGCACTCATTTAAGTCCGTCCCCAATGAGTGGTTTCAGTCATTTAAGTCTGTCCCCAATGACTAGGTGCCGTACTTGACTTTAACTCTGCTTTAACTGGTACCATCCTCTATGTCTGTAACGCCATATAGACCGAGGGGATATATCTATGACCGTAACTGCACCCGCAGCACCCGCTAAGGTGTACTTCACCAACCTGCGCACGCATGCTCGCGAGAGCCAGCTCGACAAGCTCAAGCGCCTCATTCGTCACGCCGGTATTGAGCAGATCGACTTCGAGAACAAGTTCGTCGCCATCAAGATTCACTTTGGCGAGCTGGGCAACCTGAGCTTTTTGCGCCCCAACTACGCCCGCGCCGTCGCGGACGTGGTGAAGGAGCTGGGCGGCAAGCCCTTCCTCACCGACTGCAATACGCTCTACGTCGGTAGCCGCAAAAACGCGCTCGAGCACATTGACACCGCCTACCAGAACGGCTTTACCCCGTATGCCACGGGCTGCCAGGTCATCATCGCCGATGGCCTCAAGGGCACCGACGAGGCGCTCGTCCCGGTCGAGGGCGGCGAGTACGTGCACGAGGCCAAGATCGGTCAGGCGCTCATGGATGCCGATATCGTGATCAGCCTCACCCACTTTAAGGGTCATGAGCAGGCCGGTTTTGGCGGCGCCATGAAGAACCTGGGCATGGGAGGCGGCAGCCGTGCCGGCAAGATGGAGCAGCATGCCGCCGGCAAGCCGAACGTCGCGGCCGAGCACTGCGTTGGCTGCCGCGCCTGCGAAAAGATCTGCGCGCACAACGCTGTCTCGTTCGACGACACCCGCGAGCGCGAGCTTGCCAACGGCAACACCCGCACGGTTCACGTCGCTGCCATCGACCACGATCGCTGCGTGGGCTGCGGACGCTGCATTGCGGCATGCAACCAGGACTGCATCAAGCCCGGCTATGACGCCGCGGCCGACGTGCTCAACTGCAAGATCGCCGAGTATACAAAGGCCGTTGTCGACGGCCGCCCGAGCTTCCACATCTCGCTTGCCATGGACATCAGCCCCAATTGCGATTGCCATCCCGAAAACGACACGCCTATCGTCAACGATATCGGCATGTTTGCGAGCTTCGACCCGGTCGCCATCGACCAGGCCTGCGCCGATGCCGTCATGGCATCCGAGCCGCTGCCCAACACCGAGCTCACCGATAGCGCGGCCAAGATGGAGCATAACCACGAGCATCTGGAGGGCGAGCAGGCCAAGGATCCCTTCTGCATCACGCATCCCGACACCGACTGGCGAGTGTGCATCGCGCATGCCGAGAAGATCGGCCTGGGCACGAGCAAGTACGAGCTTATCGAGGTCAAGTAGCGCCTAGCTATTGGACAAAATAAGCGCCTTTGTAGCGTAAGTTGAGCAAAAGCCGCCCGTGAGCACAGCGCCCACGGGCGGCTTTTTGGAAGTGCGAGGAAAATCGAATAGCGCCGACCACAAACCGATTTTTGGCAACAAAACCCCAGACGTTGCTTTTTGCCTAAAAATACTCGTCGAGGAAGTCGTCGACCGTGTTCCAGTAGAGTTCGGGGTCGACCTGCGCGCTCTTGGCGTGGGTGGCGCCATGGACGGTGAGCTTTTGCTTGACCTTGCTGGCGCACGCGTCGTAGTTTTGGTTGAGCATGCTGTACGGCACAAAGGTGTCTTGGTCACCGTGGATAAACAGCATGGGAACCGTCGCGCGCTTGAGCTGTTCCACGCTGCTCGCCTTATGAAAGTCGTAGCCCGCGCGCACGTTGCACACCAAGTTTGCTACATCGAGCAAGGGAAAGCTGGGCAGGCCGAACACGTCCTTGAGCTGCAGAGAAAACTCGTCCCAAACACTCGTATAACCGCAGTCCTCGATAATGCATTTCACGTTTGCGGGCAGAGATTCCCCCGCGACGTTCATGGCGGTCGCCGCGCCCATGGATTCGCCAAAGACCAGGATGCGCGCCTTGGGGTCAGCCTGAACGATTCGCTCGATCCATGCGACGATGTCGAGGCGTTCGGGCCAGCCCATGCCGATATAGTCGCCGCCGGAGCGCTCGTGGGCGCGGGCGGCGGGTGCGAGTACGTTCATGCCGCGGTCGTGGAATCGCTTGACGTATCGGGCCATACCGATGGGCTCGTTGGTATATCCATGCAGGCAGACGGCATAGTCGTGCGTGCTTTCCGAGGCGGCAAAATACCAAGCGGCGAGCTCGGTTCCGTCATCTGCGGTAAGGCTGCTGCTCTCGCGGTTCTCCTTAAACCACGCCCGTGCCTCGCCCTCCTCGGCATCCATCTGCTCGCCCTTTTCGGCGTCCTTGTCGTTCTGCATCATCTTCATGGTGTATGGCGCGCGGGGATTCAGCGCGAAGTCAAACAGAAAGTTGCCGGCAAACCCCAGCAGCGCGACAACGAGCACCAGTGCAACGACGCCGGCTATCTTGAGCTTTCGATGGGAACGTGCGTTTTGAGACATAAGAAGCTTTCCTATAAGATGTTAATACATCAACATTTAATGCAAGCGCATTATGGACGTTCGCCGTTGATGCGTCAACAGGCAAAGAATGGGTAAACAAAGGGTCACGTATGGTGCAAATTTCGCACGTACCTAGACGCTTTGATATAGTGTTGAGAACTCTTTACGTTGGAGGATGTAACCGGCATGTCCGATTCGAGCGACAGTTCTAAGCCGCGACCCAAGACCGCGGCCGTTCCACACTACACAGTGGGCGAGGAGATCATGAACTCCGTCACCCATGGTGTCGGCTGCCTGCTGGGTATCGCGGGCCTGGTGCTCCTGATCGTATTCGCCACCCTGCGCGGCGGAGGCCCGGCCCATATGGCCGCGGCGATTGTCTATGGCGTCAGCATTATCCTCGAATACCTGGCCTCCACGCTCTACCACGCGATTCAGCCCGCGCGCGCCAAGCACGTGTTTCGCATCATCGACCACAGCTGCATCTACCTGCTCATAGCCGGCAGCTATACGCCGTTTTGCCTCATCACGCTCGCAAACGACGGCGGCGCTGTGCTGTTCTTTGCCGTATGGGCCATCGCCATCATCGGCATCGCCCTCGAGTGCTTCCTACGCGAGCGCCAGCCGCATTGGGTAAGCGGCCTGGTCTACCTGCTGATGGGCTGGCTCGTTGTCTTTAAGCTGCCCGAACTTGTTGCGCTGCTCAACCCCGTGGCACTTGCCCTGCTCGCCGTCGGCGGCGTGTGCTACACCGCGGGCGTGCCGTTCTATATCGCCAAAAACGTGCGCTATCTGCACAGCGTGTTTCACCTGTGGGTGCTCGCCGGCAGCATCTTCCAGTTCATGGCGGTGATCCTCTTCGTAATCTAGCGACCATGCCTGCGCGCCCGCGTTCTCGTTTGGGCGCCGGTGCAATTGCCGTATCCGCCATCAACGTTTTAACCTGACGTCCCGAATCTTGGAGGTTCGAGAAACTCCCGATGGACATAACCATCTCCCTTATCACCACCCTCGTTTTGACCCTCATCAACGGCTACTTCTCTATGTCCGAGATGGCGCTCACCACGGCCAAGCGCGCCGTGTTGGAGCACGAGGCCGAGGAAGGCGACAAGTGCGCCGAGCGTGCCATTAAGCTGGCTGCCGACTCCGACCAGCTGCTCGCCACCATCCAGGTTGCCATTACGCTCGTGGGCTTCGCCTCGTCCGCCGTCGCCTCGACGAGTCTGTCCGACCCGCTCGCCACGTGGCTCATGAGCTTTGGCATCGCGCCGCTCTCCGCCATCGCGCGCGGCCTGGCGCCGGTCATCATCACCGTCGCGGTCGCCTTCGTGTCCATCGTGATCGGCGAGCTCGTCCCCAAGCGCATCGGCCTGGCCAATGCCGAGGGCGTGTCCAAGCAGGTCGTGGGACCGTTGTCGTTTTTCCAAAAGATCGCCCGTCCGCTCGTGTGGCTGACCGGCGCCTGCTCCGATGGCCTGGCCCGCATCCTGCGCATCAAGAGCGCCGACGACCGCCAAAACGTCTCGGAAGAAGAGATCAAGTACATGGTCTCGGAGCAGGACGACCTGCTCGACGAGGAAAAGCGTATGATCCACGAGATCTTTGACTTGGGCGACACCGTTGCCCGCGAGGTCATGGTGCCGCGCGTGGACACCACCATGTGCGAGGACGACGAGACGGTCGCCGACGTGTTGTCCACCATGCGCCAGACCGGCTTCAGCCGCATCCCCGTCTATCACGAGGATCCCGACAACGTCGCCGGCATTGCGCACATCAAGGACCTGATCCAACCCGCGCTCGACGGCAAGGGTGACCAGCCCATCGCCGGCTTTTTGCGCGACGCCACCTTTGTGCCCGACACCAAGGACATCCTGCCGCTACTGTCCGAGATGCAGACCTCGCACGACCAGATCGTGGTGGTCGTGGACGAGTACGGCGGCACGGCCGGCATTATCACCATCGAGGATATCGTCGAGGAGATCGTCGGCGAGATCGAGGACGAGTTCGACCCCGACAACAAGTATCTCACGCGCCTTTCGCGCCGCGAGTGGCTCGTTGATGGGCGTTTTTCGTGCGATGACGCGATTGAGCTTGGTTGGCCGCTCGAGGAAAGCGATGATTATGAGACCATCGCCGGCTGGATTTTGGAGCTTTGCGACTCGGTGCCCGACATCGGAGAGGTATTTGAGGTTGCGGGGTACAAGTTCAAGGTGCAGTCGATGCGTGGCCAGCGCATCTCGCTCATTCGCGTGATCGCTCCGGCCGAAACCGATAAGAAGGATTCCGAGTCTTCGGCAGAGAAGCCGGCGGCGTCGGGTGCGGGCTCTGTGGATCCGCACGATGGCGACGAGTAGGGCAAGGAAGAGTAGGGGAGAGTTATGGCAGGCCTGTTCAACATCCTTAAGGTCACCGTCAGCGAGGACAAGATCTGCGCGCATGTGCTGGTGAACCCCGGCATGCCGCTCATGACCTCGGAGGATATCGAGGCCACGGCGCGCGTGTATTACCTGGTGCCGGCGATTGCCAAGCACCTGTGCCTGGGTGATTCCGGTCGCGAGTTCCAGGACTGCATGGGTCAGACCGAGCTTTGCCATCTGCTTGAGCATGTGACGGTCGAGCTCATGAACGAGACCGGGCTTGCCGGCAGCATCTCGTGCGGCCGCACGCGCGTAAGCGAGCACGACGAGCGCGTTTTTGAGGTTGAGCTTTCGTGCCCCGACGACGCGCTGGCCATCGGCGCGCTGTCTTCGGCCACCTTTATGATGGACTGGGCGTACTTGCACGCCGACCAGCCTGCCCCTGACGTGGAAGGCACGGTCGCGGGCCTGCGCAACCTGGTGCTGGGCATGCGCGCCGAGGCCGAGGGCAAGGATCCTCACGAGGCCGTCGCCGCTGCGAACGGCGAAGATGCTGCCGAGGACGAGGGCGCTGACGAGGGCGATGCGCCGGTCGACGCCGAGCCCGTTTCCGATGCGACCGCCGAGCCCGTTCCCACCGAGCCCCAGGGTGTCCCCAACTTTGACGACGAGCCCCAGGTGGCGATTGATACCGAGGGCGCAGTTGCCGAGAACCACGAGGCCTCCGCTGCCGTCTTTGGCGGTGCGGCGACGGTTCCGGCAGGACCTGCGCATGAGGGCGGCCTGCCGCTCGTGGACGGCGCCGGCGAGGACCCGGGTGCCACGGTGGCCATGCCGGCTATGCCCCAGGAGTAGGCCTACGCGTTTATCACCATCACGTACCTGCGCCTTTGCCGTACGCAGATGAGCGGAGCGGCAAGTGATGCGCTGCGGGTATAATGGACAGCATTCAAACGGTGGGCACCGACGTGCCCGCAGGAGAGGAATGATCATGGGTAAGACTTTCAGCTTTGTCTCCGGTGCACTTTTTGGTGCCGCTGCCGGCGCTATTGTCGGCGTTGCTCTGGCCCCACGCTCGGGCGCCGAGACCCGCGCCATGGCTGCCGATATCGCCAACGATGCCTGGGACAACATGCGTGACACCTACGAGCACAGTGCCGAGGAGGCTCGTGCCGCGGTCAGCGACTTTGGTCCGATGGTCGACGCCAAGACCGATGACCTGCGCGCCAAGGTCGACCTGGCCCGCGAGCGCATGGACCAGCTTCGCGAGCAGCTCAACGACGCCATCTCGGGCGGCAACGTGACGCCCGCTGCCGACGTCGTGGTCGAGAACGTCACCGAGGCCGGCACCGAGGCCACGGAGCCCTCGACCGAGGCATAATGCGCGCAGGGGATTTTGTCGGCGTCAAGGTTTATCGTAAGCCTGCCGAAGATAAGCGCACCAAAAAGGACGGCACGCCGCGCAGCCCCAAAAAGCTCGGCAAGATTCACTTTCCCGTCTTTACCCCGGGCGGTACGCGCGTGGTGGGCTTTATGGTCCGCCAGTCCGATATCGCGGGTATGATCGAGCGCCCCGACCGGTTTGTGGCGCTCGATGCCATCGGCGTCTATGAGGGCGCTGTCGCGGTCGACGACGTCAAGGGCACCTACGATGCCGCCGCGGCCAAGCGCCTCGATATCAACCTGGACGATTGCATCATCTGGGTTGGCATGGACGTGCGCACGGAATCGGGCGATGTCGTGGGCTACTGCTCGGACGTTGAGTTCAAGCCGCGCTCGGGTATTGTGCAGATGTTCTACGTGACCGCCGGTGCCGCTTCGAGCGTGCTGGTGGGCGACACGCAGGTGCCGCCGACGATGCTGCGCGGCTACGAGAACGGCGCGATGATTGTCTCGGACGAGGTCAAGGCGCTCGGATATTCGGGCGGCGCGGCCGCCAAGGCTGCCGAGGCCAGTGTCGTGGTGGGCGATAAGGTCAAGAAGGGCGCCAAGGTGCTCGATGACAAGGGATCGGTCGCCGTGGACAAGGGCAGCCGCGCACTGGGCAAGCAGCTCGGCAAGACGCGCGGTATGTTCAAGGCCTTTAAGGACGAATATCAAAAGGCGAGCGGGGGCTCGTCAAAAGCTAGCAAATAGCGACGTACCAAATGATGGGAGGCGAGCCGGAGACATGTTGCTCCGGCTCGCTGTGTTTATGGGGGAGGGCATATGCGCCAAAACGGATCTAACTTAAACGGGCCCTCGGGTGCGCGTCCGACGGCGCGCCGCGACCTGGGGCAGCTGCCCAGCGGTCAGCGTCGACGTCGCCGTAAGCCCGGCGCGATGTACCTCAACCATAGCCGTGGGTTTAGCGATCGCAGCGCGCGCATCGGCAACGGGCGCTCACCGCGCCGACCGTCCCGCCTGCCCTATGCGCTCATCGCCGTGGGTTGCGCGCTCGTGCTGTTTATCGCTGCCGTCGTGGGCTACGTCAACCGCAGCGTGGACGTGGAGCTCAACGGGCAAAAGACCGCGGTGCGCGTGGGCTCTACGTTGCAGAATCTTATCGACGATCAAAGCCTGACCGAAACGTACGATGCCGGCGACCTGCTGGCCGTCGACGACAGCGTGCTCAAGCGCCATGGCGGCGAAAAGCTGTCGGTGAAGGTCGACGGCAAGCGTATGAAGCAGGGCAAATGGGATAGTCGCGAGCTTACGGGTGGCGAGAAGGTGACGGTCAAGGACGGCCGCAACGTGTACGAAAAGCACGAGGTCCAGGCCACGACTATCGAGCCAAAGCTTAAGGTCGAGGGCACGGGTGCCATTGAGTATGTCAAAACCTGGGGCGTTCAGGGTCGCTCCGAGGTATGGGTCGGCGAGCAGTCGGGCAAGACGCAGGACCGCGGCGAGGTCGTGCCCGCCACCGACTGCGTGGTCGAGTGCGCAAGCGTAGCGCCCAAGGGCAACGAAAAGTACGTGGCCCTGACATTTGACGAGGGTCCGAGCGGCGCGACCAAGCAGATCTTGCAGGTGCTCAAGGAAAAGGGCGTCACGGCGACGTTCTTCCTTTCGGGCGATGCCGCGGAAGCCTCGTCCGCTACTGCCAAAGCGATTGTCGATGCCGGGTGCGAGATTGGTTCCAACAGCTACAGCGATGATTCTCTCAAGGGCGAGGATCGCGAGACGGTGCGCAAGCAGATCACGAAGGGCACCGAGTCGATTAAGTCGGCGACCGGCGTCGAGACGATGCTGCTGCGTGCCCCCTACGCCGCGTTTGACGAGCAAAACTGGATTGACTCGATGGACCTGGTGTCCGCCGTGGTTTCGTGGAATATCGATTCGGGCGACTGGCTGCTCAACGGCGCTGACGAGCAAGTGTCGACCGTGCTCGACTCGATGACGCCGGGCAATATTGTGCTGCTTACCGATAGCGATGAGTGCGCCGAGCAGACGCTCGAGGCGCTGCCGCAGATTATCGATGGCCTTGTCGCCGACGGCTACAAGATTGTGACGCTCAGCGACCTGGTCAAGACGGACAAGGCATTGAGCAAAAAGCTCACCTCGCTCACCAAGGTTTCCATGCCCAAAAACGCCGTGTTCCCCCAACTCCCCGAGGACGACGACACCACAGAGTAGTCATTGGGGACGTTCTTAAACGACTGGTCGTTTAGGGCGGTCTTAATCGTTTTGTCCCACTGTGCTCATCCGGCTCTATGCCACGGATACGTCAGCGTTTGGTATGCCTGGTTGATTTCCGATCTCAGCCGAACACATTGAGCGGATAGGACGTTCCCGCAGCT
>UQIN01000028.1 GCA_900541035.1 uncultured Collinsella sp.
TCAGGGAATTGTAATTGATGGTGAAGGTTCAAAGGTTATTTGCAAAGACTAATTTAAAAGTCCAGTTTGCTGCACTCGTTCCTAGCAGGGTTTGGGGCAGGAGGGCCTTGTACGCGTTCCTGCGCGAGGACCGCGGGGAGGGACTGCCTGGGTACGGCACCTGTCAACTCGGTCTACGTCTTTGATGACCGGGTCGTACTCAATATCAACTTCACGGATGATGCCAAAACGGTCACCCGTGAGGAAGTATTGGATTCGAGTACTGTGGACAATGTTCCAGCATGCTGGGATCGAACTCGCTAGCCGGAATCACACGGTACCCGTGACGCAGCAGCAGGTCGACGAAAACACCGTTGCCCGGAGTGAGCGTGCCGCTGAAGGTTCCGTCGTAGATACGGCCGACGCCGCACGAGGGACTGCGATCTTGCAGGATGCACGCGACTATCTCTTCCGGTCCGCCTGCCTGCTCGCACATATCAAGCGCGCGCTGAGCACCCTGGCGAAACTCGCGATCGACTGAGGTACCCTCGCAGGTACGGACCTCGCCGTTCACAATCTCGGACGGCTTGCGCGGCGTGGGCAGGCCGCCAAAGACCTCAGGGCACACCAAGAGGACCTCGGTCCCCGTGCGCTCGCAAGCCTCGACCAGCTCTCGATGATAGTTGTCGAGCCCGTTATACTTGCAGCTCTCGCCCATCAAGCAGGCACTTACCACGATCTTCATATACAACACTCCCCACGCAAAACGCCCCATTTGAGATGGACACTCAAATGGGGCGATAGACACTGCGCAACCAGTATTACTGCTGCTTGGGCATCAGCGGGTTCTCACGCGTGAGGAGATTCATGAACTCCTCGCCCGTGATCGTCTCCTTCTTGTACAGATAACGAGCCAGCTCGTGGAGCTTGAACTTGTTTTCCTTGAGGATCTGCAGGGCGCGGTCGTGCGCATCCTCAATCAACTTGGCGACAATTGCGTCCACACGCTCGGCCGTACCGGGGGCGCAGGTGAGCGACGTATCCTGGTTGAGGTACGCATTCTGGACGGTACCGAGCGCCATCATGCCAAACTCGTCGGACATACCAAAGCGCGTCACCATGTTGCGGGCGAGCTTGGTGGCCTGCTCGATATCGTTGGCGGCGCCAGTCGTCATCTCACCAAAGATGAGCTCCTCGGCCGCACGGCCACCGCAGTAGACGGCGAGCTTGTCCAGGACCTCCTGGCGCGTGGTCAGGAAGCGCTCGTCCTCCTCGACCTGCATGGTGTAGCCCAGGGCACCGCTCGTGCGCGGAACGATGGTGATCTTCGTGACCGGCGCAGAGCCCTTCTGGCGAGCGGCAACAATGGCATGGCCGATCTCATGGTAGGAAACGACCTGCTTCTCGTGGTCGGAAAGCACCGTGGACTTACGCTGTTGGCCGGCAATGACGACCTCCACCGACTCCTCGAAGTCGTCCTGGGTTGCACGCTTGCGACCTTCGCGAACGGCGCGCAGGGCGCCCTCGTTGATGATATTGGCCAAATCGGCGCCCGAGGCACCAGGCGTGGCGCGGGCAATCGCGGTCAGATCGATCGGCGGCTGGGTCTTCACGCTCTTGGCGTGCAGCTCAAGGATATTCTTGCGACCGGTCAAATCGGGCAGCTCGACGGGAATGCGGCGGTCAAAGCGACCGGGACGCAACAGAGCCGGGTCAAGGCTGTCGGGGCGGTTGGTGGCAGCAAGGACGACGATGCCCTTGTGGTTATCGAAGCCATCCATCTCGGTCAGCAACTGATTGAGCGTCTGCTCGCGCTCGTCGTTGCCGCTAAAGCCGCCGCCATCGCGCTTCTTACCGATGGTATCGATCTCATCGATAAAGACGATACACGGTGCCTTTTCCTTGGCCTGCTTAAACAGGTCACGAACCTTAGCAGCGCCGCGACCGACAAACATCTCAACGAACTCAGAGCCCGAAATGCTAAAGAACGGAACACCGGCCTCGCCGGCAACAGCCTTGGCAAGCAGGGTCTTACCGGTACCCGGAGGGCCAACAAGGAGAGCACCACGCGGCAGCTTGGCGCCGATCTCCTCGTAGCGCTGCGGCTTCTCCAGAAAGTCGACGACCTCCTTGAGAGACTCCTTGGCCTCTTCCTGACCGGCGACGTCCTTAAAGGTCACGCCCACGTCCTTGGAGGCGATCACGCGCGCGCCGGACTTACCCAGTCCGCCGCCGCCAAAACCGCCGCCGCCAAAGTTCATCGACGGGCCGTCATCGCCCATAGCCTTCTTCATGCGGCGGTTGAGCCACCAACCGATGAGGAAGAAAATCGCCATGGGAAGAATGAGTGTGAGCAGGTAGTAGGTCATCAAACCCGAGTTTTTATCGGGAACGACCGACTCCAGCGAAGCGCCAGACTCAAGCACGCGATCGGTAAAGCCCGCGTCATTCGGCACACCGGTCGTCTTGTAGGCGATGTTCTCGTCCTCGCCCTTCTTGGTGTAATAAATCGAGTAATCGTCCGTGTTGTACTCGACCTTGTCGACGCTCTTCTTATCGAGCGCTTTGACAAACGTCGAGTAATCGGTCTTCGTAATCTGCTGCGTGTGACCGATGTTGGGGAACAGAACGGTCGAGAGCACGAGGTAGACGACGAAGGCGATGAGCACGTAGAGGATCATATTCCGTCTACGTTTGTTGTCATCCATCTCCATCTGCTTGAACTCCATCTACTGGGGTTGATAATGCTTTCTAGAATACCCAACCCGGACGGCGATAAACCGACGCCGGGCACGAAAGGACAGAGATGGCATCACTGTAAGTCGGCAAGGTTCAAATCTATACAGGCGACGGCAAGGGCAAGACGACGGCTGCGCTGGGGCTCGCGCTGCGCGCGACGGGCTACGGGCTCGACGTTCTTAGGCTGCAGTTTGCCAAGAAACTGCACTGCGCCGAACACGATGCCGCGCCGCGCCTGGGGCCGCGCATCGTACAAGCTGACCGCGACACGCCCGAGGCTTGCGCCGCACAGATCATGGAGCTCGCACGCGAACAGATTAGCCAGGTCGACGTGCTGATCTTGGATGAGCTGGGGAAGCCATGCGACGGGGCTTTGTGACGCACGAAGATGTCGAAGCGTTGATCGCGATGAAACCGACCGCCACGGAACTCGTACTCACCGGCCGCGGCTTGCTGCCCCTCGCCGACCTTGCAGACCTAGTAACCGAAATGCGCCCCGTCAAACACTACTTCGACGAAGGCCTCCTAGCCCGCCAAGGCATCGAATACTAATTGATCCGAAGGGGACGGAGGAAAACAGATCATCGACATCACAACAGAGAGCAGTGATCCGTTTTCCTCCGCCCCAAGGAATCATTAGGCGGTGGCGCGGCCTAGCCAGTTGCCGCTGTGATGGTAGACGGTGAACATCGTAGCCGTGATGAGCCAGGTTACGGGGTAGACCAGCAGTAGATGCTCGAGCGACGGATCGAAGGGCATAATCGCAAACACCCAGATCACCCTCAAGACAACGGTGCCAAAGATGGTGAGCATCATAGGCTGCAGACTCACGCCGGCGCCGCGAATGGAGCCCGACGCGTTTTCGATAATCGAGAAGATCGCGTAGAACGGCGCGATGAAATGAAGAATCGTCGTGGTGTACGCCGAAATCGAAACATCGTCGACAAACAGACGCGACAACGGACCCGAGAACACCAGCAGCACGGCAGACAGGCCACCAATGAGCATAAACGACAGGACGAGGGACGTATGGTAGCCCTTGCGCATGCGCTCGTAGTTGCGCGCGCCAAAGTTCTGTGCCGAGAACGTGGTGATCGACACGCCGAGCGCCTCGGTAACCATCCAGATAATGCCATCCAGGCGCCCAGATAGACCCCAAGCAGTCGTGACATCGGCGCCAAACGAATTAACCGACACCTGGATCAACACGTTCGAGATCGAATAGGCAGACGATTGAAAACCGAGTGGCAGACCACACGAGATCATACTCTTGCAAATACCGCGATCGATGCCGAGCCTAGACAGCGAAAGACGCCATGCACCCGGAGCGCGCATCATGCGCAACACGATCATCGTTGCATTGGAGCAAATGGTCAGCGCCACTGCGATGCCGCAGCCCAGCGCCTCCATATGCAACACAGCGACAAAGATGATATCCAGCACCACGTTAACCAGGCAGCCAGAGGCAATGATCACGGCGGGCCCGCGTGTGTCGCCCACGGCACGCAGCAGTGCGGTTCCCATATTAAGCAGCAGTGCCGCAACCATCGCGGCAAAATAACAGCGAGCATAGGCCACGCCCTCGGCCAATAGTTCATGCGGCGTGTTCATAAGCACCAGCATGGGCTCAACGAACACTATGCCAAGAATCGAGAAAACGATACCGCCCACCAGCGCGAGCGTCATGGCGGTATGGACCGAACGACTCAGCCGTTCATCATCGTGCTGGCCAAAATACTGACCGGTAATGACCGCGCAGCCGGCGCCGACGCCAACGCAAAAGCCAATGCAGAGCTCGGTGAGCACCATCGTGGCTTGAATGCCACCCAGCGCGAGCTTGCCGCCAAACTGGCCGACGATATACGTACCGATAAGCGTGTAGGCCTGCTGAAAAAACGAACTAAAAAAGATGGGAACGCACAGCGACAGCAATTGCTGCCAAATGACACCTTGCGTTACATCGATCGCCGTAGATTTCTTAGCCACACGCCCTCCCCACACGCATACGTCAAACAGCAAAACGGCAATTTAAGACCAAAGCCAATATCAGCTTAGCACCGACTGGCGTCGACCGAAACACCCCGAATCAGAGCCAGGTGCGAAATATCTGCCTAGTGATACAAACCCGGCTGGTAGTGATACTCATTGCTCACGTGCGGGCACAGCTGCCAAAAGGCGACGGCGCTCGCCGCGGCCACGTTAAGCGAATCGACCCCGTGCGCCATCGGAATGCGCACCGCGTGGTCACAGCCGGCAATGGTCTTGGCGCCCAAGCCGGCACCCTCGGTACCCATAAAGATTGCCAAGCGGTCAATCTCCTGCAGCACGGGATCGTCCAGCGATACGGAATCGTCCGTCAACGCCATAGCGGCACACGAAAAACCGGCATCGTGCAACGCGCTCAGACCATCATGCGGCCACACACGAGCCTCGCTGCCAATGCGCGTCCACGGCACCTGAAACACGGTGCCCATGCTCACGCGGGCCGAGCGACGGTACAGCGGGTCGCAGCACGTCGGGCTGACCAAAATACCGTCAACGTTCAATGCGGCAGCCGAGCGGAAAATAGCGCCAACATTGGTGTGATCGACAATACCCTCAAGCACGCACACACGCACCGGACGATCCCCCGCCGCCTCGACGACACCGCCCAAGAACTCATCAACCGGAATCTGACGCGGGCGACGGAACGCCGCGAGCGCACCACGCGTCACGTTAAAGCCCGTCAACTGCTCCATGAGCTCCATGGAGGCCACGAACACGGGAACCGGACCCGCTCCCTCGCGCACGACAAGCTGGTCAAACAGCGGCATCATCTGGTCGAGCCAGCGCTCGCCCAAAAGAAAGCTCACCGGCTCATATCCGGCGCGAACCGCACGCTCGATGACCTTGGCACTCTCAGCGATAAAAATGCCCTTCTGCGGCTCCAGCACGCAGCGAAGCTCACGCTCGGTCAGTCGCACATAGGCATCGAGCCGCTCGTCATCGAGCGAATCAATTCGCAGAACCTCAACGGCATCAGTCATAGCAGCCAGCCCGCACCCTTCTTTACAGCACATCTATACCAAACGAGGCGACGCTAAGCGCCGCCCCATGCATTCAATCAACCCGATGATACCGTTCACGCCAGACGATTTACGCCTCAACGCGATGATACGTCACGAACTCATAATCGACGCCCTCGTCACCCTCACCGGCGGCAATCGTCGCGACCTCGCTACGCTGCGCAATCTCCCACGCGGGATCGGCGTCCAAGTCGGGAAAGTACGTGTCCACGGGATGGACGCAGTGGTTATGAGTGACCTCGGCCTCCACGCAGTACGGCAAAAACTGCCGATAGACATCGCCGCCACCGATCACCCAGGCAACGGGCTCATCGGCAACCGCAGCGAGCGCTTCGTCAACGCTATGCACCACGTCGACGCCCTCGCGGGTAAAGCCTATATCGCGCGTAAGCACGATATTGCGGCGGTTCTTGAGCGGACGCCCGCCGGGAAAACTCAGCAGCGTCTTGCGTCCCATGATAACCGGGCAGCCCTTGGTGCAGGCCACAAAATGGCGCATATCGGCGCGATTGGACACCACCATATCGCCCTCGCAGCCAATACCCCAGTCGTCACACACGGCGACGATGGCAGAAAGCTTACACGTCATGCGCGTCACCTACACCGCAATGGGGATGTTCTTGACCTGAGGGCCGTGCTCATAGCCCTCGACGATCAGGTCATCGGTCGTAAACGCATAGAAGTCATGCACATCGGGGTTGAGCGTTACCTTGGGTGCCGCAAACTGCGGACGCTCGATAAGCTCGCGGACGATATCGACATGACGATCATAGATATGGGCGTCGGCGATCACGTGCAGCAGCTCACCGGGAATCATATCGATCGACTGCGCAACCATCATCAGCAAGATGGCGTACTGGCACACATTCCAGTTGTTCGCGGCCAAAATGTCCTGGCTGCGCTGGTTGAGAATCATGTTGAGCGTCGGCTTGTCGTCCTGCGGGCGCTGCGTGACGTTATAGGTCACGCTGTACGCGCACGGATACAGGTGCATCTCGGACAGGTCGCTAAACACATACGTGTTGGTCATGATGCGGCGACTGTACGGTGTGTGCTTAAGATCGTACAGCACTCGGTCCATCTGGTCGAAATCGCCCTCGGCATAATGGCTCTTCTGGCCAATCTGGTACCCGTAGGCCTTGCCGATGGAGCCGGTCTCGTCGGCCCACTCATCCCAAATATGGCTGTTGAGGTCATGGACGTTATTGGACTTCTTTTGATAGATCCACAAAATCTCGTCCATCGCAGACTTAAGCGCCGTGCGGCGCAGGGTGAGCGCAGGGAACTCCTCGCGCAGGTCGTAGCGCGCCGTAACGCCAAAGTTTTTAATGGTATAGGCAGGGGTGCCGTCCTCCCACACCGGACGGACCTTTTGGCCCTCGGTGGTGGTGCCATGGTCCAGAATGTCGCGGCACATGGATACAAACTGTTGATCAGCTTTGCTCATTGACCCTCCTGTCAGTCGCCTACAAGCGAGATTCATTGTAGCCCAGGCGCACGCGGCCCCACAGCCCAAACATAAGCCCTCATTTTCTGACATATGCCAGAAATTCCTTGCGCAAATCCGCACGTTCGCTATTCTATTGTTGACATATGTCAGATTTGGAGAGTGTATGGCAGGAAGACGAGAAAAATTACGCCGCGTTGGGATCATCCCCGAATATCGCGGCTTTACCCCCGATGGCCTTGCCAGCGGAGACGCTATCGATATGACGGTCGATGAGCTCGAAGTACTGCGCCTGTGCGATCTGGAGGGCCTCAATCAGGAGGCCGTCGCCCTGCACATGGGCATCGCCCGCGCCACGGTGGCGGCAATCAGCAGTCGCGCGCATCGCAAGGTGGCAAACGCGCTGGTCAACGGACGAGCGCTCGTCATCGAGGGCGGCAATATCGCGTACTCCCCCATCGCCACGACGACGGCCGCATGGCCAGCAAAGGAGGTCGGCACCATGAGGGTGGCAACGACGTACGACAACGGCAACATCTTTATGCACTTTGGCCGCAGCGAGCAGTTCAAGATCTACGACATCCAGGATGGCAAGGTGCTCAACGAGCAGGTCGTAGGCACCGGCGGCACCGGCCACGGCGCCTTGGCGGGCCTGCTTGCCAACGGTGACGTTGACACGCTCATTTGCGGCGGTATCGGCGGCGGCGCTATCAACGCGCTTGCCCAAGCCGGCATCACGGTCTATGCGGGCGCCCAGGGCAGCTGCGATGCCTGCGTCGAGGCCCTCATTGCCGGCACGCTCGCACAGAACGGCGAGGCCACCTGCGACTGCCATGGACATGATCACGAGCACATCCACGAGCATGGCGAGTCCTGCGGCTGCCACGGTCACCACGACCATGACGGGCACGAAGGCTGCGGATGCCACTAGCGGCAAGCGCCTCGTCGAGAACGCGCTTCCACGCGTGCGACAACCAGCGAACAAACGGCGAAGGCCGCCTGGAATACCATCCAGGCGGCCTTCGCCATACACGACTCAACTAGTCGTTACTTCTTGTTGCGCATCTGCGCTTCCATCTGGCGCAGCAGGTCCATATCGGACTTGGGGCCGCCCGTTCCCAGGCCGCCCATGCCGCCCAGCCCCATGGCATCCAGACCGGGAATATTGGGCATGCGCATCTTTTTGCCCTTCTTACCCTTCTTGCCCTTCTTGCCGCCGGCCTGCGCCTGATTGGCCATCGTGCGCATGCGGCCCATCATCTTATTCATCTCGCCCCACTGCTTCATAAGGCTATTGACCTCAGTGGGGGTCACGCCGGCGCCCTTGGCGATGCGGGCGCGACGCTGACCGTTGATGATGGAGGGACGAAGGCGCTCCTCCTTGGTCATCGACATGATGATGGCCTCGTTCTTGTCGAAGATGCCTTCGTCCAGGTTGCCACCCATCTGGTTGAGCGCACGCTGGCCACCGGGGAGCATGCCCAGAATGCCCTTCATGCCGCCCATCTTCTTGACGGCCTTCATCTGGTCGAGCATGTCGTTCATGGTAAAGCCCTCGCGCAGCATGCGCTCGGCGGCCTCGAGCTGCTCGGCATCGGCGGCCTCCTGGGCCTTCTCGATAATGCCGACAACATCACCCATGCCCAAGATGCGCTTGGCCATGCGGTCGGGGTAGAACGGCTCCAGCGAATCGGGCTTCTCGCCCATGCTCACGAACTTGATGGGCTTGCCGGTCACCTGGCGCACGGAAAGCGCGCCGCCGCCACGGGCGTCGCCGTCGAGTTTGGAGATGATCACGCCGTCAAAGTCGGTGCGCTCGGCGAAGGTCGAGACGACGTTGACGATATCCTGGCCGGTCATGGCATCGACGACCATCAGCACCTGATCGGGCTTGACGGCCTTCTTGATGTCGACGGCCTCCTGCATCATCTGCTCATCAATCTGCAGACGACCGGCGGTATCGACGATAACCACATCGCGCAGGTGGTCGACGGCCTCCTGGATGGCACCCTTGGCAATGTCAACCGGGTGCGCGCCGTCACCGCGGAAGACCGGCACGCCGATCTCGCCACCGAGCGTGGCCAGCTGGTCGGCAGCGGCGGGACGATAGACGTCGCACGCGGCGAGCAGCGGCGAGCGGCCCTGCTTCTTGAGCAGGTAAGCCAGCTTTACGGCCGCCGTGGTCTTACCGGAGCCCTGCAGGCCCACGAGCATGATGACATTGGGAATGCGGTTACTAAAGACGAGCTTGCTCTCGGTGGAGCCGAGCATCTCGGTGAGCTCGTCGAGCACGATCTTGACGACGTTTTGCGCCGGCGACAGCGACTCCATGACCTCGGCGGTCATGCAGCGCTCCTTGGTCTTGGCGACGAACTCCTTGACGACCTTGAAGTTGACGTCGGCCTCGAGCAGCGCCATGCGAATGTCGCGCATGGCCGAGGTGATATCGGCCTCGGTCAGCTTGCCCTTGCCGCGCAGGCGGTCAAATGTGTCGTTGAGGCGATCGCTCAGGGAATCAAACACTAGTCACTCCTTAATTGGACTCGCCCACCAGGGCGCGGCAGAAATCTTTGGCATTGAACTCCTGCAGGTCATCGACCTGCTCGCCCACGCCCACGCGCAGGATCGGGAGCTTGAGCTTCTCGGCCACGGCCATGGCGATACCGCCCTTAGCCGTGCCGTCGAGCTTAGTCATGATAATACCGTCCAGGCCCAGTGCCTCGTTAAACTCGAGCGCCTGGTTCAGACCGTTCTGGCCGGTGGCGGCATCGATCACGAGCACGACTGAGACGGGCATGGGGCCGGCGGCCATATTGGCGGCGCGCTTACGCGTCACGTTAACCACCTTGGCAAGCTCGCGCATGAGCTCGGGGCTCGTGTGCAGACGACCGGCAGTGTCGATAAGCACCAGGTCGCTGCCGCGCTTGTCGGCCTCGTCGAGCACGTCGTAGCAAACACTTGCCGGGTCGGAGCCGCGGTCGCGCTTGATGACGGGGACGCCAGCGCGCTGGCCCCACACATCGAGCTGCTCGATGGCGGCGGCGCGGAACGTATCGGCAGAGCCGATCACGACATTCTTGCCGCGGGCGGCCATGGCGCTCGCGATCTTACCGACCGTCGTGGTCTTGCCGGCACCGTTAATGCCCACAAACAGCACGCAGCTCGGCGTATCGGAGAACGGATCGCGCTCGATGGGCACAAAGTGCTGCTCAAGCTGCTCGGCCAGGGCGCGACGGAGTTGCGGGGCGGTCTTGAGGTTCTTCTTGGCCGCGGCATCGCGCAGGTCATCGGAGACCTTGATGGCGACCTCGCCGCCCATGTCACCCATGACGAGGGTGTCCTCCAGGTCCTCCCAAAAATCCTCGTCGACCTCGCCGCCAAAGTAAAAGACCTCGTTGAGGGCCTCGCGACTGCGCTCAAGTCCGCGCGAGAGAGCGTCAAAGAATCCCATTATGCATTCACGACCTTTCCGGTTTCGCGATCGAGTTTTTGCGAGACGACGCGACTGACGCCGTCGGCTTGCATCGAGACGCCATAGAGGACGTCAGCGTCCTCCATAGTACGGCGCTGATGCGAAATGACCAAGAGCTGCGTATCGGAACGCAACACATCGAGCGCGCCGATGAGCTTGGACAGGTTGGCGTCGTCGAGTGCAGCCTCGACCTCGTCCAGCACATAGAACGGCACCGTACGCGTGCGGTACACGGCAAAGAGCAGGGCGAGCGCCGTCAGGCTCTTCTCGCCGCCCGACATGAGCATCATCTTGGTGATGCGCTTGCCGCGCGGCTGCGCCACGACCTCGATACCCGTCTCGGCTGGATGCTCGGGATCGGTCATCTCCAGATGAGCCTGACCGCCCGGGAAGAGCATAGCGAAGATCTCGCGGAAGTTCGCGTCGACCTTCTCAAACGTCACCAGGAACGCCTTGCGCATCTTGCGATCAATGGCCACCGTGATCTTGGTGAGCGCCTTGCGCGCGCTCTCCAAATCGGCCAGCTGCTCCTCGATGTAGTCGGCGCGGCGCTTGAGCTGCTCGTACTCCTCCATGGCAACTTGGTTAACGGGACCAAGGTTGTTGATCTGGCGCACAAGCTGGTTGAGTTCACGCTCGGCGGCATCGCGGTCCGTGGGCGCCGGAAGCATGAGCGCTTCCTCGAGTACCGTGGTGCCATCGGCGGTAATGGCCTTAATGGCGGCTTCTACCTGCACCTCGAGCTTACCACGCGCGACCTTGAACTCGTTTTGCGTGGCGGAAGCGGTATCGACTCGCTCCTTAGCGCGGGCAACCTCTGCCTTGGCATCCTCGATGGTCTTCTTGAGCGAAGCGGAGTCCGCCTCCTCGAGCGAAGCCTGGTCACGCAGACGCGCAGCCCAATCCGAGGCACGCTCCAGCAGGGCCGAATAGCGCTCGTGCATGGGGTCGACGCGCAGGCGCAGCAGCTCGAGCGAGCGCGAGGCCTGGCGTGTTCCGCGTATACGACGGTCGATGCCCTCAAGACGATGCTCCAGGTCGGGCACGCGGCCCTTCAGCGAACGCAGGCGTTCGCTCGTCTGGGCTAGGCGAACCTTGGCGTCGGCGAGCTTGCCGGCAGCCTCGGAATCGTCACGGCGAACGCGGTCGAGTTCATCGTTGGCCTCGGCAATCTGGAGACCCAGGTCGCCTGCCTGTGCACGCGCCTCGTCACGCGAACGGGTGAGCTCGTCCACGCGCGGGCGCGCGGTGCGAACGGCCTCGGCAGCCTGCTCACGGCGCTTGGAGATACGCACGCGCTCGACCTCGGCATTGTTGGCGCTTTGCTCCAGACGGCCGATCTCGGACAACAGGGAGCGGCGCTCGCCCTCAAGGCGGGCAATCTCACCGGCGGCATCGCCCTCAGCGGCACGCGCTTCCTCAACGGCCGCATTGGCCTCGACGACCTGATCCGACACATGCTCAAACACAGCGGCCAAATCGGGCTCAAGCCCCTCCAGCTCGCGAATGCGACGCTTACGCTCCAGGGCACCCGAAGCCTCGCCGGCATCGAGTCCCACGCGCACCAGGCCGCCACAGCTCACGCGGGCGCCATCGGGCGTCACATAGGTCACACCGTCAACGACTGGTGCCGCCAGCGCGGCAGCCAAGTCATCGACCACGTAATAGCCGCCGAGCAGAGCCTCGACAACCGGGCCATACCCGGAACGCACGGACAGACGGTCGACCAAACGAGAACCGGCAGCGCCCTTGGCAGCAGCAGAGCCGCTCACGCCGCGCGCCACCAGCAGTGCCTCGCCCGAGGCCTTCTTTTGGTCCAGAGCCGCACGACCGGCGCGCTCAAGCGTGGCGGCGTCATCAAACAGCAGCGCATCGATATCGCCGGCGAGCAATTGCTCAACCAGGCCCTCAAGCTCGCGCGGGGCCTCCAGCACGTCGCCCAGACGACCCAAGACATCGTCGCCCAGCGCACCCACCAGACGGCTCACGAGCGGCGAGCTGTCGGCCATGCGGGCATCGAGTTTCTTTTGGCTGGAAAGCTCCGAGCGCACCTCGGATAACTTGTTGCGTGCCTCGCTCTCGCGGGCACGCAGGTCCTTCAGGGCCGCGCGTGCCGTCTCGGTGGCCTCACGCGCATCAACCTGAGCCTGGCGCGCTTCCTCAAGAGCGCCCTCAAGCTCCTCGGCGCGGTTGCGACGGCTCTCGAGCGAGGCCATGACCTCCTCAAGCTGCTCGTCAATCTGCTCCAGGCGCGAGGCATACATGTTGTCCTCGACCTCGGCATTGCTCAGCGAGTCTTTCACCTTGGCAAGCTCGAGCGCGGCGTTATCGGCCACGCGCTGCACATCGCGTTGCTCACGCGTAAGCTGCGAAATCTGATTGTCGAGCGCCACGCGCCGCTCGTGGAGCTCAACGGCGGCAGGACCAGCGGCGTCGACGTCCTCCTGGGCCTGCATGTGCGCACCGGTCACTTCCTCAAGCTGCGCACGCGCGTCCTCGAGCTCCTCGACCACGCGACGTCGCTGATGCTCGGAACTCGAAATCTGCCCGCGCATGTCAGACAGGCGCGACACCATGTTGTGGCCCTTTTCCTCGAGCAGGCGCATGTCGGAGTTAATGCGGCCGACCACATCTTGCATATGACGGCGCTGCTCGCCCAGGTCGCCCACAAACAGGCCCTTTTCCTCGAGCATGACCTGAAGCTTCTCGAGCTCGCGCTCCTTTTCGCCCAAGCGGTACTGCGCAAGCTCCAGCTCGGCGGCGCCTTCCTTGGAACGGCTCTCCAGGTCGTTCCACTGCGACTGCAGCGAACGCAGCTCGTCGACGGCTAGCATCTGCGTAAGCTCGTTCGCTCGCGAGGACAGCTCTTTGTACTTGCGCGCGCGATCGACCTGGCGCTCCAACGGTCGCAGCTGACGGGCGATTTCCTTATTGATGTCGCGGGCACGCGTCAGATGCTCGTCCATCGACTTAATCTTTTTGAGCGCACGCTCCTTGCGGCGCTTGTGCTTGGAGATGCCGGCGGCCTCCTCGATGAGAGCGCGGCGCTCCTCGGGGCGGCTCTGCAAAATGGCGTCGAGCTTGCCCTGGCTGATGATGGAATGCGTATCCTTGCCCAGGCCCGAATCGTGCAGGATGTCCTGAATGTCCATCAGGCGGCACGGACTCGAGTTGATGAGGTACTCGCTTTCGCCCGAGCGATACATGCGACGGGTGATGGCGACCTCGTCAAAATCGACGGGCAGCATATGGTCCGAGTTATCGAGCACCAGCGTGACCTCGGCGACACCCACCGGCTTGCGCGCTGACGAGCCCGAGAAGATGACATCCTCCATGGCTTGGCCGCGCAGCTGCTTGGCGCTCTGCTCGCCCAGGACCCACAGAATCGAGTCGGAGATGTTCGATTTTCCCGAGCCGTTGGGACCGACGATGACGGTCAGGCCCGGCTCAAACGTCATATGGGCGCGGTCGGCAAACGACTTGAACCCTTTGAGCGTGAGGGACTTGAGATACACGGTTCCTCGCTTACACGTGCTTCTTGTTCAGAATCACGCCGTTGGTGGTGTAACCCATGCGGTCGAGCGCTTCGAGTGCGGCGGCTCCCTCGGCTTCCTTCTTTGAGGAACCGGTGCCGCGACCCTGGCGAATGCCATCGATCAACACCACGGCGGTAAAGGTGGGCGCATGCGCCGGACCCTCGGAACCAACCAGCTTATACGCCGGAGGCTCGTGGCCGTCGGCCTGCACGCACTCCTGCAAAAACGACTTGGGGTTCGCAGGGTGTTCGGCACGCTCGGTAGCCAGGTGCGGCTTAAGCGTGCGGTGAATAAACTCCGCCGCGGCATCCCAGCCGGCATCCAGGTATAGCGCGCCCACGAGCGACTCGTAGACGTTCTCGAGCGCCGAATGCAGGCCGCGTGCGCCCGTACCGGTCTCGGAGGCACCAAAGATGATGATGTCGTCGATACCCAGCTCATGGGACACCTCGGACAGCGTGGCACCCGAGACGAGCGACACCTTCAGGCGCGTAAGCTTGCCCTCGTCAAACTCCGGATAGGACTCGAAGAGCGAGCGGGCAACCACGGCGCCCAAAATGGAATCGCCCAAAAACTCCAGGCGCTCGTAGCTTGCCGAGACTGGCTGGCCTTCGACAGCCGAAGGATGCGTGAGGGCGGCGCGCAGCAACACCTTGTCATTGAACTCGTGACCCAGAATCTCCTGGGCGCGCGTAAGTCGTTCGGATAAAGCCAAGACTTAGGCCTCCTTGGCAGCTTCGATAGCGTCGACGGCGTCGGCGACAGAGTTGAGCGAGAGCAGGGTCTCATCATCGATCTCGAGGTCGAACTCGTCCTCGATAGCCGTAACCAGCTGCAGGCGTTCGAGCGAGTTGGCATCGAGGTCGTCAAAGGTGGTCTCATCGCTAATTTCGGCAACATCGACGCCCAGAACGTCAGCAGTGACCTCGGCGATCTTGTCGAAGATTTCGGAGCGGTCCATAGCGCTTCCTCTCATAGTGCATGAATACCAAAAGAATGGTACCGCCCGGGCGGTACCAAGACACGGTTCTGATTCTACCCCACGACGCACGCCCCGAGGCGCATAACGCCGCTGTTATAAAACGATGCCGTCCATGGAGTTGGCGACGTTCTCGACCAGTCCGGCACGTACGGCCTCAGCCGCGGCGAGCGTGCCGTTTTTGACAGCCTCGACCGACGTGGCGCCGTGGCCGATCAAGACCACACCGCGCAGGCCCAGCAGGATGGCGCCGCCCTTGGCATCGCCAGAGAGTTTGGCCTTAATCTCGCGCATCTGCTTTTTGATGAGCAGCGCGGCGATCTTGGTGCCGAGCGAGGACATAAAGGCGCCCTTGAGCTCCTGCAGCAAAAACTTGGCAGCGCCCTCGGTAGCCTTGAGAGCGATATTGCCCGACATGCCGTCGGCAACAACGACATCGAAATTGCCCGAGGTGAGGTCGGTACCTTCGCAGTTGCCCACAAAGCCTGGAACTGCGGCCTTCATAGCTGGGAAACAGGCCTTGGTAAAATTGGAACCCTTCTCGTCCTCGGTGCCATTGGCGAGCAGGCCCACGCGGGGATGTTCAATGCCCAAGACGACACGTGCATAGGCGCTGCCCATCTGCGCAAAGCGCACCATATCGTCAACCTCGACATCGGGATTGGCGCCCATGTCGCACAGCACCGTCAGACCGCCGGCACGATTGGGCAGCGCATTGGTCAGACAGGGGCGCACCGGTTGCTTTTTGCCTTCGGCCTGATACCTAAACGGCGTCACGTAGGCGGTGGCAGCGGCGGTCATGGCACCGGTCGAACCGGCAGAGAAGAACGCGTCCGCATTTCCCTTCTTGATGGCGCGGCACGACAGCACGATCGAAGACTTGCGTTTGGTCATCACGGCGCGAATGGGATCGTCATCCATGGCGATAATGTCGGGTGCCTCCAGGGCCTCGACGCGCGCATGGGAGGCGGCAAAGGGATTGACGATTTCGGCGGGGCCAGCTGCCAAGACCTCGATATCGGGATCGGCGGCAAGCGCAGCCTCGATACCATCGAGAACAACCTGAGGTTTCTCGTCTCCGCCCACAACGTCTACACAAACGCGAACGTTACTCATATACAAGCTCCTTATACAAAAATGGCCGACTCATTGAGCCGGCCATTGTGGTTCCATTTGGAACGGCATCGCATCCAGAGTATACCGTTACTCGGTAACGATAACCTCGCGGTCCTTGTAGAAACCGCAGCTGGGGCACACGTGGTGCGGAAGCTTGACAGCGCCGCAACGGGGGCACGTGGACTGAGCCGCAGCCGAGATCTTCATGTTGGCGGAACGACGGGTGTGAGTGCGGATACGACCCTGCTTTTGTTTAGGTACGGGCATAGTGACCTTCCTTATGAACTATCCAGTGTGGCGATTACGCGCAAGTAGCGATACTACCACAGTTTTACTCATCAAGCTTGAGATTCTTCAATGCTGCAAATGGATTTTCCGTGGCAGCGGCCCATTCTGCCTCTGCCTGGGCGGCGCAATCGCATTGCTCGACGTTGAGATTGCAACCGCATGTGGGGCACAGACCACGGCAATCGGGCTTGCAGAGCACCACAAACGGCGTGTCCATAACGACCGCGTCATTGATGGGCTCACCCAGATCGACGATGCGGTCCTCACCCAGAAGCTCGTAGCCGTCCTCGTAGGCCTCGGGATCCTCGGGCTCCTCAAAGAGGTAGAACTCCTCGATCTCTCCGGCGATATCAAACGAGGCGGGCTCCAGGCAACGGTCGCACTCGCCGGTGGCGTGCGCGCGGACCATGCCCGTGAGCAAGACACCGGTACCGGCATTGGTAAAGACAACGTCGTAGTCGATGCCGTCCTGAAGCTGGTACTCCTTCTCGCCCACCGTGTAGGTGGCGACATCGACCTTACCGGTCAGCGGATACGAATCTCCAGGAAACTCGAGCTGCTCGGAAAGATCGACGGTAACGCTCGGGAACTCAGCCATTACCACTGACCATTCTGTTGGGCGGCACCCTCGTTGAGCTGCTGACGGCAACGGGTAACGGTGCCGGTCAGGCTCTTGAGGTTCTCCTCCAGGTGTGTAAAGACCTGCTCTGCGTAGTCCTCGGCAGCATAACGCGTCTCGCGCTCGTACTGCTGGGCACGATCGCGGATGTCGTCGGCCTGCTGCTGCGCAAGGCGGACGATCTCCTGCTCACCGGCAATGGTGAGGGCCTGCTGCTGAGCGTCGGCGATGATGGAATCGGCCTGAGCGGCGGCGGAAGCCATAAGCTCCTCGCGCTCCTTAAGGATACGGCGGGACTTCTGCCACTCCTCGGGATAGCTCATGCGGATCTCGTCGAGGATGTTGAAGAACACGTCGGCGTCGATGACCTTGAACTGAGCGTTCTTGCCGAAAGGCGGCTTGGCTTCCTCGATCAGCCCTTCGAGCTCATCGACCAAGCTGACGATCCTATCGCCAGGAAAATTCTCGCCCGGCATCCGGTCTCCTTTCATAGGTAACATATCATCGTGCTAGTTTACCACATGCCACCAGGCAATAAGAAACGTCACGAAAAGCGATGTTTGAGCGCTTCGACCACGTTGGACGGGACAAACGTCGATACGTCACTGCCGAGCGAGGCGATCTGGCGAACGACCGAGCTCGAGATATAGCCGTACTGCGGCGCACTCATGACAAAGATGGACTCCAGCTCGCTATCCAGGCGATAGTTAAGGTCGGCCTGCTGCAGCTCATACTCAAAGTCGGTCATGGCGCGCAGACCCTTGACCACGGCCCCCGCCCCCTGCTCACGAGCGAAGTCGACCAAGAGGCCGGTAAAGGGCAGGACCTCGACGCCGTCGATATCACCGAGCGCCTCGCGGGCCAGCGCCACGCGCTCATCGAGCATAAACGTGGTGCCCACACCGTTTTTACCCTGCGACTCGGCAACAGCGACGATCACGCTGGGAAAGATGCGGCGGGCGCGGCGGATCACATCGATATGGCCAAACGTGATGGGATCGAAGGTGCCCGGGACGATCACGCGGTTGATGGTGTCATTCATGGTCGTCCTCCTGAAACGTCGTGGCATCGTTGTTGTGAGCATCGGTGCCAGCGCAATCTTCCTCACCATCGTTATCGCCGACCCAACGAAGCAGGTCGACCGAGGTAATGCCGTAGCGCTTCTCGCGCACGATCTCAAAGCCTGCCGGATGCGCGCCCGCATCGGCGGCGGCATGCTCAAACAGGGCATAAGCGCCAGGTGCAAGCAGACCCTGCTGAGCCAGCTTCTGCAGCAGCTCCTCGACCGGCTCGGCACCAAAAGCATAGGGCGGGTCGAGCAGGACCAGATCAAAGGGGCCGCCCGGCACACGACCGCGCGAGGCACTCGCCAGCATGTCGCCCGTTATCACGCGCCAACGCGCACGGTCACGGCAGAGCGACTCGATATTCTTGGTAATGAGCCGCGCGGCATTCCGATCGATCTCGAACGTCGTGAGCGAGCGGGCACCACGTGAGAGCATCTCTAACCCTAAGGCACCGGAGCCGCCAAAGGCGTCCAGCACGCGGACCTCGTCCAGATCGAAGTCGAATGCCGACATGACCATAGATGCGCATGCCTCGCGCACGCGATCGGTCGTGGGGCGGGTGACATCGCGACCACGGGGCTCCTCGATCTTACGACCGCGCCATTCGCCGCCGATGATTCTCATCCTCCGCTGACCTCCTTAAAAATGTGTCGATATCGCATGGCGACCGCATCGCGCAGGGGGCGCGTCGCCACGGAGTCAAGGTTGCAAGCATACCGCAAGAGCTCGACCGCGTCCAAATGGGCCCACTCGATCAGCTCCTCGTCGGCATCCAGGTCGACAAAGCGCAGGGTCACTCCGCCATGCTGGCGGTACCCCAGGATTTCGCCCTCGTGGCGCAGACGCAGGTCCATCTGGGCGAGCGTAAAGCCATCCGAGGTTTTTTCGAGCGATTGCAGGCGATCTTGTGCTGCCGAAGCGCCGCCGTTGCCCTTGGAGTGCGTCATGACCAGGCACGTGCCCGACACACTGCCACGGCCCACGCGACCGCGCAGCTGGTGCAGAGCAGCCAAACCAAAGCGCTCCCCGTTCTCGATGACCATGACGGTGGCGTTAGGCACGTCGACGCCCACCTCGACCACCGTAGTCGAGACGAGCACGTCAATCTCGCCACGCTTAAAGGCATCGATAACCTGGTCCTTCTCCCCCGCTGGCATGCGGCCGTGAAGGCGCTCGATGGCAAGACCCGGCAACGCCAGACGCAGGCGATCGAGCTCGGTCGCCGTATCGTGCAGCGGCACGGGGACCGTCACGCGGCCCTCGTCGTCGCGGGCGATACCGGGCACGTCCTCCAGATCATCGGCCGAGTCACTCGGCTCCACGAGCGGGCAAATCACGTAGGCCTGCTGACCCTTTTCATGCGCCTCGCGGATGGCGCCATAGGCAAGGTCGCGACTCGACTCGGTAAGTACGCGTGTCGTCACGCCAGCGCCAGGGACGGGCCGATGGCGGATGATACTCGTGTCCAGATCGCCGTAGACCGAAAGCGCCAGCGTACGCGGGATGGGCGTTGCCGTCATAACGAGCAGATCGGCACCGGGGCCCTTCGCGCGCAAGGCATTGCGTTGGCCGACGCCAAACCGGTGCTGCTCATCGATGACTACGAGCGACAGATACTTAAACGCCACGTTATCCGAAAGGACCGCGTGGGTTCCAAAGAGGACGTCGAGCTCTCCCGATTCCAGCTGTGCATGGATGCGCTCGCGCTCTGCGACCGGCGTGGCACCCGTCAGAAGCGCCCAAGACATGCCGGCCTGCGAGAGCAGAGGGCCGGTCTTATCGGCATATTGACGCGCCAGCACGCCCGTGGGCGCCATAACGCAGGCCTGTGTGCCGCTATCGGCAGCCACAGCCAGCGCGCAGGCGGCAACGGCGGTCTTACCGGTACCGACATCGCCCAGCAGCAGGCGGTTCATCACGCGCCCGCCATCGCACATATCGCGCAGGATGTCTTGGAACGCGGCCTCCTGCTCGTCGCTCAGCGAAAACGGCAGGGCCTGCTTGAGCGCGGCCAGGTGCTCGCCCGCGGCGTGGGCGTAGGGAGCGACTTCGACCAAGATACCGTCGTTGCGCAGGCGCAGCGCCAGCTGCAGGTAGAGGCACTCCTCGTAGGCAAGCCGTGCGCGCGCGATATCGCGCTCAGCCATGCTCGAGGGAAAATGGATCGATCGAAGCGCACGGGCATTGCTCATCAGGCGGCGCTTGACGCGTAAGCGTGCGGGAATCGGGTCGAAGGGATTGCCGACGACCTCGAGCGCGCCACTTACGATACGGCGCATCCATGCCTGACTCACGCCGTCACTCACGTAATGGACCGGCAGGATAGTGCCCGCGGCGCGCCCTTCCTCAAGCTTTTCAAAGTGCGGCGAGGCCATCTGCTTAAAGCCGTAGGCAAACTCGACCTTACCCATTACGGCCAGGCGGTCGCCCTGCTTAAGCTGCTGGGCAATCCAGGGCTGGCGGAAAAAGGCGACCTGCAGCACGCCCGTCTCGTCAACGAGTGAGACCTCGGTCACCTGCATGCGCGGACGCGGCTGCTTTTGGACGATACGATCGACCGTGGCGATGATGGTACACACGGTACCGATGGGCGCCATCTCGATGGACCAGGAGCGCGTAAAGTCCAGGTATCGATGAGGGATATGGAGAAGGAGGTCCCCCACCGTCCGAATTCCCAGACGGCGAAGGGCCTCCTCACGTTTACCCGAAACATATTTGAGTCGCGCGATATCCTCGTCGAGCGCATTGCTCTGGGCAAAGCGCTCCGAGACGCGCGGCACGGAGCACAGTTCGGACATGGGCAGTTGCCTACTCGATCGAGAAGATCACGGGATAGAGCGGCTGCTCGCCACGATGGGCGTCGATCTCCAGATCGGGCTGAGCCTCCTCGATAGCGTCGACGATCTCCTGGAAGGCCTCATCGGACAGTTCCTCACCGGCCAGAATCGTCAGCGCGTCGCCCTCCTCTTCCTCCTGCATACGGTTGATGCAATCGAGCGTGACCTGCTTCACGTCGGAGCCGACCACGTCGATGGAGCCGGCAATGATGCCCATGACGTCACCGGAGTGAATTGGCGAACCGTCGGAGGCACTGGAGTCGCGCACGGCGCGGGTGACCTCGCCATCGCGGACCTCGCTGATGGCGTCGACCATAGCGGCGACGGCATCCTCGAGCTCGGAATCGGGCAGGACCGCGAACAGCGCGGAGAAGGCCTGCGGAACGGTCTTGGTGGGAACGACGGCGACCTTCTTGTCGGTGCAGGCAGAGGCAGCGGCCTCGGCGGCCATGCGGATGTTGCCGTTGTTGGGCAGAATGATGACCGAGGTCGCGTTGACCTGGTCGACGGCGCCCAGCAGGTCTGCAGTCGAGGGATTCATGGTCTGGCCACCGGACACGATCACGTCAACGCCGAGGGACTTGAGGATGTCTGCCTCGCCGGAACCGGCGGCAACGGCGACAAAGCCCAGGGCCTTCGCGGGCTCGGCGGCCTTCTCCTGGTCCTCGTGGATCTTGGCGGTACGGTCGTGGGCCTCCATCTCCATGTTGTGGATAAAGACCTCGTAGATCTGGCCAAGCTGCAGCATGTGCTCGAGCACCAGGTTCGGGGTGTTGGAGTGCACGTGGATCTTGTAGTCGGGATATGCGCCCACGAGCAGCTCACAGTCGCCCATGGAACCCAGGAACTTAAGGCACTCGTCCTCGTCAAACGGGGCGTCGGCCTTAAACAGGAACTCATTGCAGTAACGGAATTCCGAGCCCTCCCAGTCGTCGTTAGCCTCGATCTCAACGCGGCCAAGAGCGGCATCACGGGCAGAGCCGGCGGAGTCAAACGTAGCGGAGAAATCCTCGACAACGGTACTGCGGCCAAGAGCGGCAGCTACGAAGTTCTCGAGGAAGATGGCAAAGCCAAAGGCGCCGGAGTCGACCACGCCGTTCTCCTTCAGAACGGGCAGCAGGTCGGGCGTGCGAGCGACGGACTGGTAGGCCTCGACGACGATGGCATCGAGCGCGTCCTCGGCCGAGAACTTCTTCTTTTCGCACTCGTCGGCCTTGGTCGAGACATCGCGCAGCACCGTGAGAATCGTGCCCTCGATGGGCTTACGGACGGCCTGGAAGGCGACCTTGACGGCGCGGCGGAACGCATAGGCGATGTTGGCGGACGTGATGGGCTCATCAGCAGAGACGAGACCCTCGGCCACGCCGCGCAGGATCTGAGAGGTGATGACGCCGGAGTTGCCGCGGGCACCCATCAGGGAGCCGTGGGTGATGGCGCCGGCGATGCCCTCCATATCGGCATCGGCGGGAAGGGCGGAAAGCTCCTTGGTCACCGAGGCGAGCGTGAGCGACATGTTGGTACCGGTGTCGCCGTCGGGTACGGGGAAGACATTGAGCTTGTTGATCTCCTCGGCCTTGTCGGAAACAGCAGCCGCAGCGATCGGAAAACAGGTGCGAATGGTCTTTGCAATCATGGGTATTTGAATCTCCGTTTTCGGATGCTAGTTCAGACGGCTCTTGAGCGCGTCGATGTGAATGCCGATCTTAAGGCTGGCGGGATCGATCTGGGCGATCTCCTGCAGGGTGAAGGCAACGGAGCTCGAAAGATTGTGGCAGACGGACTTCATGTTGACGCCGTTCTCGAGCACGACGTGAAGATCGACCGTAAGGCCGTTCTCGTCGGCGGAGACAAGCACGCCCTTGCGGAGGCGCTGACCGGCAAGCAGGCGCACGCTCTCGGCGCCCTGGAGCTGCTCAGCCATACCGACGACGCCATAGCACGTCATCGCGGCATAACCGGCAATATCGGCAATAACGTCGTTCGAGACGCTCAGGCTGCCGTTGATGGTCTCAGACACAAGAATCTCCTTATCTGGTGCTCACGGCACCATGTCGTGGGAGCAATCATTGCAATATTCTACAACGACCGCGCCATGTTGAGGTGATGGGTCGCGGGATTACATCCTCGACACGAAATGTTGATATGGCAACGTCCGAGTCAAGTGGTCGCGGCATGAAAAAACCCGCCGCATAAGCGACGGGTTTTACAACCTGGCTCCCCGGGTAGGACTCGAACCTACAACAGCGCGGTTAACAGCCGCGTGCTCTACCATTGAGCTACCGAGGAATTTAAAAGCCCAGCGGAATGGGCTGAGAAATTCTGGCTCCCCGGGTAGGACTCGAACCTACAACAGCGCGGTTAACAGCCGCGTGCT
>UQIN01000029.1 GCA_900541035.1 uncultured Collinsella sp.
ACCGTGCTTCCGCTTGAGGTCAAGGCGGCAGAGAACCTTAAAGCGAAGAGTCTGAAAATAGCCTGCGAAAAATTCAAACTCGAGCGTTGCGTGAGGAGCTCCCTGGCGGCATATAGAGACGAGGGCATGCTCATCAATATTCCGCTTTGGGAGATTGGGCAGATCGACAAGCTGGCATAGGCGCTGTGGGGACGCCCCGCAAGGACTGTCCCCAGGTGCCGGCTGTTGAGTTGCGGTGGAATAGGGACTGTTTGGTGCCCGAAAGGGCGATTGTAGTCCGTATTTCACCGCAACTTATTTAGAGGGCGCTGAGGCTGGGGGTCCAGGCGATGGTGGGAGTCGCGCCGTCGAGAACCTCGTTGATGGTGGCGGCCATGCCAGCGAGTAGACTGTTCTCGCTTACGGTGAGCGTCTTGTAGCCGCCGGCTCGCATGAGCTCGCGAATCACCACGGCACCTGCCAGGATCACGCCCGCGCGCTTGGGCTGCACGCCTGGCAGCGCAGCGATACCCTCCACATCCAGCGTAGACATACGATCGATGGCGGCCGAAATCTGCTCCATCGAAAGCTCGCGCAGGTGCACAAAGTTCGAGTCGTACGGCTCCAGTTCGTGAACGAGTGCCACGAGCGTAGTGACGGTACCACCCACCGCGACCAGGCGCTCGGCGCGCTCAAAGTCGACAGGCAGACTCTCAAAGTAGCCCGCAAACTGCTCGTTTGCCCAGCCGGCAGCAGCCGCAAGCTCATCCGTTGACGGCGGCAGTGCCGAGAAAAACCGCTCAGTCACGCGACGGCAACCGATATCCAGTGAGCGTGTTCCCTCCAGCGCAAAGACCCCGCGCTCCGGTGCATAGACACCCGTCGCGAGCTCCGTGGATCCGCCGCCCGAATCGGCAACAATGATGCGCTCGCCGGCAAAGTCGTGTGCTACGCCAAAAAACGTCAGGCGCGCCTCGACCTCGCCCGGAATCACCTGCGGCTCAAGCCCCAGATCGCGCAGGCCGTCCAGCAGCAGCGCGGCATTGGACGCATCGCGCGCAGCGCTCGTGCAGGTGGTGCAGATGCACGCGGCCCCAAAGGCACGGGCCTCGTCCACAAACATCCGACACGCAGCGAGTACACGCTCGACAGCCGCCTCGCAAAAGCGCCCCGTCGCATCCACGCCCTCGCCCAAATCGGTAATCTCGGTATGCTTGGACGATTCCACGATCGCCCCGCCCTCGACCTGGGCCAGCACCAGTCGCGACGACACCGTTCCCAGGTCAATCGCCGCCACCTTATATCGTTTGCAATTCGTCATTGCAGGCTCCCCTCCGGGCGCTACTCGCCGTTGGACACGACCGTCTGGCCCTCGACGCCGTTAAATCCAAACAGCATGTCGAGCGTCTGGATGTACCACGGTGCGTCCTTGCCGACCTCTTCGATCTCTTTGGCAACTTCGCTGGCCTTCTTGGCGTTCGACGACTTCTGGCTCGACGAGGCATTCGAATCGCCGTCCAGGCCCTGCACTTCAATCCTCTTCTCGCCGGGCATCACCAAGCCCAGGTCCTCGGATGCCGCATCCTTGATACCCTCCTCCGAGAGCAGCTTGTCGACGCTTTTTTGCAGCCCATCATTGTATTGCTGGCGAATCTCAACCTGCTTGGCCAAGATGTCGCTCGAGCGTTTTGCCACGTACAGATCGCGCACGGGGAAATACAGGCTCACAAGCGCCAGCACCACCACGATACCGATAAACAGCGGGCGCAGAGAGCCATGCGTAAAGTCATAGATCGCCTTGACCACCGCATTGTCGTTGGCGTAGCGCATAAAGTCCGAGCCCGAAAGACGGCTCGAGGGCCTGCTCGACCCGTCGTGCGTCTGGGCCGAGGGACGCGACGCATGCGACGAACGTGCCGGGCGCACCGGTCCATCTGTCGAAGTATTCACTTGAGCATTGGGGCGCGAGGTACTTGTCGGGCGCTGCATGGAGCGGTCGGCGCCGGCGTAGGCGGACCCACCGAGCTGCACCGTGCGCGCACGGCGAGGCGACGGCTCACGCGAACCGGCGGAATAGTACCTGTTGTCGTAAATCTGATCCATGTGCGCCTTGTGCGGTTGAGGTTTGTTTGCGCTAAGTATTCTAGTTATAGCACGAGCGCCCGCACCGCCTTCGCCAGCCTTTGCTCGACATAAAAAAGGCGCTGAGTCATATGGCCCAGCGCCCAATGGCGGCCATCAGAAGTGGAACGGAGCCGAGTCAGCCCCGCCCCCCCCCGCGAGCGCCACTTGTTTAGCGAATGTTGTAGAACGCGGCCTTGCCGGCGTAGCGCGCACTGCCCTCGAGCTCGTCCTCGATGCGGATGAGCTGGTTGTACTTGGCGATGCGATCGCTGCGGCACGGGGCGCCCGACTTGATCTGGCCGGCGTTGACGCCCACGACCAGGTCGGCGATCGTGGAGTCCTCGGTCTCGCCGGAGCGGTGACTCACGATGCAGGCGTAGCCGGCCTCCTTGGCGGTCTCGATGGCCTCGAGCGACTCGGTGAGCGTACCGATCTGGTTGACCTTGACCAGGATCGCGTTGGCGGCACCAAGCTCGATGCCCTTCTTGAGGCGCTCGGTGTTGGTGACGAACAGGTCGTCGCCCACCAGCTGCACCTTGTTGCCAATGCGGCGGGTAAGCTCGACCCAGCCGTCCCAGTCCTCCTCGGCCATGCCGTCCTCGATGGAGATGATGGGATAGGTGTCGACGAGCTTCTCCCAGTAATCGATCATCTGGGCGCTCGTGTACTCCACGCCCTCGCCCTTGAGCTCGTACATGCCGGTCTCGGCGTTGTAGAACTCGGTGGACGCCGGGTCCATGGCGTACATGAAGTCGACGCCGGGCTTAAAGCCAGCCTTCTCGACGGCCTTGGTGATGTACTCGAACGGCTCGGCATTGGTCTTAAGGTTGGGGGCAAAGCCGCCCTCGTCGCCCACGCCGCCGCCCAGGCCGGCCTCGTGCAGCACGCCCTTGAGGGTGTGGTAGACCTCGGCGCACCAACGCAGGCCCTCGGCAAAACTCGGGGCGCCCACCGGCATGATCATGAACTCCTGGAAGTCAACGTTATTGTCGGCATGCACGCCGCCGTTGAGAATGTTCATCATGGGCGTGGGCAGCAGATGGGCGTTGACGCCGCCCAGGTACTGGTACAGCGACAGGCCCGCCGACTCGGCAGCGGCGCGGGCGACGGCCAGCGACACGCCCAGGATGGCGTTGGCACCGAGCTTGGTCTTGTTGGGGGTACCGTCCGCGGCAATCAGCGCGGCATCGACGGCGCGCTGGTCGAAGGCGTCGAGACCCACGACGGCGTTAGTGCACTCGTTGTTGACGTGCTCGACGGCCTGCGAAACGCCCTTGCCCAGGTAGCGACCCTTGTCGCCGTCGCGCAGCTCGCAGGCCTCAAAGGCGCCGGTCGAAGCACCCGAAGGCACCATTGCGCGGCCAAAGCTGCCGTCCTCGAGCACGACCTCGACCTCGACGGTGGGATTGCCGCGGCTGTCGAGCACCTCGCGACCGTAGACGTCCAAAATATCGCTCATGTTGTCTCCCTCTCACTTGGAAACGTAGTGGATGCAAGCGACCGGCTGACCGCGCACCATCGGTGCGTCTCCGTAAGTTAGCCATGTCGCACTTTTTGCATTATGCCCTAAGTTAGCCGAGGGATACACTTGATTTTCGAAAAATTTAGCGGGAACGATGAGGCGTGTCAGCCCGTCGTTCCCGCAGTCTTACTCCTCCGCCTTTGCGGCATCCCACAGGTCGTTGAGGCCGTGGGTCGAAAGCTCGGCAAGATCCACGTGGGCATCGGCCGCCATCTGCTCCATCGCAGCCCAGCGACGGCGAAACTTGGCCGTGCTCGCGCGCAGGGCGCTCTCGGCGTCGATACCCTCCTTGCGCGCGACGTTGACCAGGGCAAAGAGCAGATCGCCAAACTCCATTTCGCGCTCGGGCGAGCCAGGGGCCTCGGCCTCAAACTCGGCACGCTCCTCGGCGACCTCGTCCCACACATCCTGGACCGTCTCCCACTCAAAGCCCACGGCAGCCGCCTTGCGCGACACCTTCTGAGCCTGCATCAGCGCCGGCAGATGCGTGGGCACGCCGTCGAGCAGGCCCTCGGGCGCAGCCTCGCCTGCCGCCACGGCCTTGTCCTTGGCAGCCCTCTCGGCAAGCTTGACCTCGTCCCAAATCTTGAGTACCTCGTCGGAACTGTCGGCATCTACATCGCCAAACACGTGCGGATGACGGCGGATGAGCTTGGCATCGATATCACGCGCCACGTCGGCCAGCGTAAACTCGCCGGCGTCCGCCGCAATCTGCGCATGCAGCACGACCTGCATGAGCACGTCGCCCAGCTCCTCGCGTAGGTGAACCGCGTCGTCCGCCTCGATGCAGTCGAGTGCCTCGTAGGCCTCCTCGATCATGTTCTTGCCGATGCTGCGGTGCGTCTGCTCACGGTCCCACGGGCAGCCGTCGGGCTGACGCAAGCGCCAGACGATCTGCACCAGATGTTGTAGCTCGGCCGACGCGTCGACCAGCGTGGACAAATCGCGCGAGCCCTCGGCATTTTGCTGAGCCATGTGCTGCGCCATGGTTATTCCTCCTCCAGGACCACGTGGCGGAACGCGCCGCCCTCGTAGATGCCGTAGCTGTGCGAGCCGTCCTTGGGGATGCTCACGCTACCGGGGTTGAAGAGCCACAGGCCCGGGTGCGCGGCGCTTTCCTCGTTGACCTTGACGTGCGTGTGACCGTAGACGAGCGCGGAGCCCTCGGGCAGCGCGGGCGCGTGGTCGACGCTGTTGTGCATGCCGGCGCCAAAGACGTGGCCGTGCGTCAGGAACAGCTCACGGCCGGTTTCGTCAAACAGCGTGGCGTAGTCGGCCATGACGGGGAAGTCGAGGACCATCTGGTCGACCTCGGCGTCGCAGTTGCCGCGCACCGCGATGATGCGGTCGGCCAGGGCGTTGAGCAGCGGGATTACGCGCTTGGGGGCGTAATCGCGCGGCAGGTCGTTGCGTGGACCGTGGTAGAGCAGGTCGCCCAGCAGCACGATGCGGTCGGGCTGCTCGGAATCGATGGCGGTGACCAGGCGCTCGGTCCAGTATGCCGAGCCGTGGATGTCGGAGGCGATGAGGTATTTCATGGTGGTCCTTTCGGTGAGGTTGATGGGGTGGGTGTGGCGCGTCGCCGACCGTGTCACTCAAATTGCAGAGCCGCGGCTTGCGCCGCCTGCATCACGCGCTGGAGCGGCACATTGTGCTCACGGGCAAGGCGAGCGCAGTCCTCGTACTCGGGCGCTGCACGCTCGCTGCCATCGGGCAGGGTTGCCACCTTTACGGCCACCTCGCCCCAAGGCGTTGTCACCTGCTCGAATCGGCGCGGCAGGCAAACGCGTTCCATCACCTGGCGACGAACGGCGTTGGTCGTGGTCTCCAAAAAGATAATCGTCTGTAGGCGCTCGATATCCTCGTGCGAGCAGATCACCTGCAACTGCCATCCGGGGCGACCCTTTTTGCAGTAGAGGGGTAGCCAGTGCACCTCGCGGGCGCCGGCCTCGCGCAGGCGGTCGGCGGCATAGGCGAGTACCTCGGGCGACGCATCGTCGATGTCGCACTCCAGCTTGACGATGGTCTCGGGCGCATCGGTCTCGCGGGACAGCGGAGATGTACTTCCACGTTGCATACGGTCCGGTTCCTTTCCGCGCGGGCTCGTTTTGTTCACTCAAACGCTAGCACATCGGACGTGGCACAGGCGTGACTTTCGCCCGCCGTCGTCCTCGCCCCCATCCAAACGTGTACATCAGCCGCCAAACATGTCATTTTTTGTCGGTTTTGGAGGCTGACGTACACGTTTTGGAGCGGGGCCACACACGATCAAAATTGCGCCCGCACTCCGTCCACCACAAAGTTCGCCGCACTCAACAATTTTGAACTTTCTACGCAGTTCATCGGCTAAAAATTACCCTCGGCATACTTACCCGCTGCACGATGTTACTCTAGTTGCATTTGGCTAACTAAGCGGCTGCCGAGAACCCCGCCCGGCACCGTTACGGCATAGGAGGTTTCATGTTCGAGAAGCGGCTCTTCTCCCTTGTTCCGCAGGCAACGCCCTACATTGTGGCGAGCGTCCTGTTTAAGTGGATTGCGCTCATGGCAAACATTACCGTGATGTGGGTGCTCGCGCGCATCTTGGGCGGTATCGTCATCGGCGGCCTCCCCACCTCGCTCGCCATCGATGCACTCAAGCAGGCCGCTCTGCCGCTCGCCGCCGCCATCATCGTGCGTGCCGCCTCCATCTATCTGGCCCAGCGCGCCGGCGACAAGGCTGCCTTCGAGGCCGTCCGCCGCGTGCGCTCGCTCGTCTACGACAAGCTCACCGCGCTCGGCCCCTCCTACACCGAGACCGTCCCCACCGCCGAGGCCGTGCAGACCAGCGTCGAGGGCGCCACGCAGCTCCAGGTGTACTTTGGCGGTTTCCTGCCGCAGCTTTTCTTTGCCGGCCTGGCACCCATCACACTGTTTGTGCTGCTCGTGGGCCAGGCGGGTCTGCCCGCCGCGCTGTTGCTCGCCTGCGTCCCGGTCATCCCCGTCTCCATCATGATGGTCATGCGCAACGCCAAAAAGATCGGCGCCGAGTACTGGGGCAGCTACGTCGATCTGGGCGGCATGTTCCTGGAGGCTGTTCAGGGCCTCACCACCCTTAAGGTCTACCAGGCCGACCGCGACTGGCACGAACGCATCAACGCCGAGTCCGAGCGTTTTCGCGGGGCGACCATGCGCCTGCTGGTGATGCAGCTGCGCTCCATCTGCGTAATGGACCTGGTCGTCTATATGGGCTCCGCGCTCGGTATTATCGTGGCGGTGGTGCAGCTCGCCAGCGGCAAGGTCGGCTTTGAAGCCGCCTTCCTCATCGTCTTTTTGTCGCAGGAGTTCTTTTTGCCCATGCGACGCTTGGGTTCGCTGTTTCACACGGCCATGAACGGCATGGCGGCCTCACGCCGCATGTTTGGCATCCTGGATACACCCGAGCCCGAGCGCGGCGACGTTGAGCTTGACGGCCGCGGTGATATCGAGCTTTCCGACGTGAGCTATGCCTACGGCAACCGCACCGTGCTGGATCAAGCCCGCGCCACCATCGCACGCGGCTCACTTGTGGCACTCGTTGGCGAGAGCGGCGGCGGCAAGTCAACGCTCGCGGGCATTATCTCGGGCCGCAAGGAGGCCTACCGCGGCAGCGTGCGCATTGGCGGTGTTGAGTTGCGCGATGCCACGGCCGCCTCGCTCATGCGTGCCGTCACGCTGGTACCCACCAACGGTTACCTGTTTGCCGGTACCCTGCGCGACAACCTGCTGCTCGCCCAGCCCAACGCCACCGATACCGAGCTCTTGCGCGCGCTCGACCGCACGCGCGTGGCGGCCTTTGTGCAGGCCAACGGCGGGCTCGACATGGTGATTAACGAGGGCGGCACCAACCTTTCGGGCGGTCAGCGCCAGCGCGTGTGCATGGCCCGCGCCCTGCTGCACGACTCCCCCATCTATGTGTTTGACGAGGCCACGAGCAACGTCGACGCCGCGAGCGAAGCCGCGATTGGCGAGGTCATCGCATCGCTTGTCGGCGAGCACACCGTGATCGTGGTGGCGCATCGCCTGTCAACGATTGTGAACGCCGACCAGATTCTGGTGCTGAAGCGCGGTCGCATTGCCGAGCGCGGCACCCATGACGAGCTCCTGTCGGACGCGGGCGTCTATGCACGCATGTGGAATAGCCAGAAACAGCTCTCGGCATATGCATATGCCGACGATGAGGGCGCTGAAGATATGAGCGCGAACGCCGAGGATGCGGTTGAGAATGCCGACGATGCCGGCACGGCTGTCGGAGCGTCTCCCACCGCGGTATCGGCTGCCAAGCCCGCCCGTCGCTCGGCACCGTCCATCATGTGGCGCATGATGGGACTCGTGCGCCCGCTTGCCGGCTGGCTTGCTCTGGCCGTCGCGCTGGGCAGCATTGGCATGCTTACCGCCGCGTTTGTTCCGACGTTTGGCGCCTTTGGCCTTATGGCCGCCCTGGGCCACAACGCCCTGGGGTTTGGCCTTGTCGCGGCATGCGTGGCCTGCGCCGTCTGCGACATCGCACGCGGGCCGCTCCATTACGGTGAGCAGCTCTGCAACCACTACATCGCGTTCCGCCTGCTCGCACACGTCCGCGACCTGGTCTTTGGCGCCCTGCGCCAGCTGGCTCCCGCCAAGCTCGAGGGCCGCGGCAAGGGCGAGCTCGTGAGCCTCGTCACCTCGGATATCGAGCTGCTCGAGGTGTTCTACGCACACACCATCTCGCCTATCGCCATCGCCTTGGTCTGCACCGTCGTATTCGAGGCCTTTTTGCTGGCTGTGAGCCCCGAGCTCGCAGGTATCGCACTGGCGAGCTACCTATGCCTGGGCGTGCTGCTGCCGCTGGTTTCGTCTAAGGCATGTGGCGCCGCCGGCCGACAGAGCCGCGAGGGCGCAGGCAAGCTGGGCGCCTATGTTCTCGATAGCTTGCGCGGAGCAGGCGAGACCATCCAATTTGCCGGCGGCAGCGATCGCAGCCACACGCTGAGCAAGCTAACCGATCAGGTCGGTGCCGTCGACGCCCGCCTCAAGCGTCGCCAAGCCGCGAGCGAGGCAGTGGCCAACGCGCTCATTCTTATCGCCAACCTGACGATGCTCGGGCGCGCGCTGCAGTTGGTGGCCGCAGGTGCGATCGATATGGCCGCTGCGTTTGTCGCCGTCTTTACCTTTGTTTCGTCTTTTGGATCGGTGATGGCCGTGAGCCGTCTGGGCGCCTCCCTGCAAGAGACGCTCGCCTCGGGCGCGCGCGTGCTCGACCTGCTCGACGAGCAACCTCAGTGTGCCGAAGTCACCAATGGCCAAGATGTCGACTTTGCCGGCGCGGCAGCCGAGCACGTGCGCTTTAGCTATGCGGGAGGACATGGCGCGAACTCTGCGGGCGATGCAGGCGCAGTAGCCGCCGGACTTATTCTCGACGACGTGACCTGCACTTTTGAACCCGGCACCATGACCTGCATCACGGGACGTTCGGGATCGGGCAAGTCGACGCTGCTCAAGCTGCTCATGCGCTTTTGGGACCCCACCGACGGCACCATCGCGGTAAGCGATGTCGACGCCCGCCGTATCAACACGGCGAGCTTGCGCGACAACGAGGCTTACATGACGCAGGACACGCATCTGTTCTGCGGAACCGTACGCGAGAACCTGCTGGTCGCACGCGCCGACGCCACCGACGCCGAGCTGCTCGATGCCTGCCGCTCCGCTTCGCTCACCGCCCTCATCGACCGCCTGCCGCAAGGCCTCGACACACCGGTTGCCGAGCTGGGCGACTCGCTGTCGGGCGGTGAGCGCCAGCGCATCGGACTTGCACGCATCTTCCTCAACGACGCGCCTTTCATTTTGCTCGACGAGCCCACCAGCGCCCTCGACGCACTCAACGAGGCGTCCGTGATGAAGGCCGTCGACGAGCTCAAGCGCCGCGGCAAGACTATCGTGCTCGTCAGTCACCGCGGCAGCACCTGCGCTTTTGCCGACTGCTCACTTTCGGTCGAACACGGGAGGCTGAGCTAATGGCGCGCGCGGTCGACACACCGGAGCTAGTACGCAAACGTGAGCGCGAGGCCCAAATGGTGTCGCAAATGATTGCGCTGTGGTGCCGTGGGCATCATGGCGGCGGGCATGCGGGCGAGCAGGCTGCCAGCGGCGATGCACCCGAGCGCGTGAAGCTCGGATTCCGGGCCATCACCCTCTGTCCCGAATGCGCCGAGCTGCAGAAATACGCCGTCGCACGCATTGAGCACTGCCCGCACATGGGCACCAAGACATTTTGCTCGGCCTGTCCTTCGCATTGTTACCGGCCTGCCATGCGCGAGAAGATCCGCGAGGTCATGCGCTGGTCGGGACCGCGTATGATCCGCTATCGCCCCATCACCGCCGTACGGCACGCAATGGTAACGGTGCAGGCCAAACGCGCGGCGGCACGAAGCAAGTAATCGCCGACGCCGGCACGCGCCTCCCCGCCCCTCGCCCTCGCCTCAAACATGTACATCAGCCTCCAAACATGTCATTTTTTGTCGGTTTTGGAGGCTGATGTACATGTTTTGGAGCCGGGCCGATGCCGCGCGACAAACCTCATGCGTCGCGCAGCCTTTCCAATCGATTTCGACCCCCGGCGTGCCCGGCGCGTTGAGAGCTGCGCCATTACAATGAAGCGGATTCGCTTGACGCAAAGGAGCCTCCATGCCTGCTTGCCCGCTGGTCGATTGCCATACCCACACCTCGTTCTCGGACGGGCATGCCTCGTTTGAGGACAACGTTCGCGCCGCCGCTGCGGCCGGCTGCCGCGTCATGGTCTCGACCGACCATCTCACCCTGCCCGCCAGCATGGACGCCAACTGCGAAGTACAGGTTACTGAGGGCGACCTGCCGGCACATCGTCTGGCTTTTGAGGATGCTCGCAAGCTTGCCGCGCAGATGGCGCCGGAGCTCAGCTTTATCTATGGCTTTGAATGCGACTGGTACGAAGGTTGCGAGCCTTTGGTTGAGGGCTGGTCCGATGGCGCCGTGGTGCGTCTGGGCAGTGTGCACTGGATTGGCGATCCGGGCGATATCATGGCCGGTGCCGCGGGTACGGCGGGAACGGAAAACGTCGCGCGCCCCGATACACCCGATTCCCTTTGCGGCTGGATCGACGACGATACCAACCTGCATGTTTGGGAAAACCTGGGCGTGCGCGGCGTGTGGGAGCGCTACGTCGACGACTGGTGCCGTGCTTGCGAAAGCTCACTCAACTTTGATGTAATGGCCCATCCCGACCTGGTCATGCGCTTTTCGAAGGAAGGCTTCGCGCCCGATTTTGATCCGGCACCGTTTTGGGAGCAGATGGCCGAATGCGCTCACGACACGGGTCGCCGTGTCGAAGTCTCGACCGCCGCGCCGCGTAAGGGCCTCGACGACTATTACCCCTCGACGGGGCTGTTGCGCCGCTTCGCCCACGCCGAGGTGCCAATCACCTTTGGCTCGGACGCACACCGCGCCTGTGACATCTGTTGGAATATCCGCGAAGCGCAAGCCCACGCCTACGACTGCGGTTATCGAACCTTCGACATCCCCCACCTCACCGGAGAATGGGAGTCCACGCCCCTCGTCTAAGATTAGTCGTTGGGGACGTTCTTAAACGACTAGTGGCGGCGGGCATTGAGTTCGCCGGCCAGTTCGTCGAGGGTGATGCCGTAGCGCTCGAGCGTCACGAGTAGGTGGTAGATCAGGTCGCCGGCCTCGTAACGGATGTGATCGTGATCGTTATCCTTGCAGGCCATGATCACCTCGCTCGCCTCCTCGGCAAGCTTCTTGAGTAGCTCGTCCTCGACTTCGGTCAGCAGACGCGCGGTATAGCTCTCCTGCGGCGATGTATCACGACGACCGTGAATCACCTCGGCCAGACCTGTCAGCGTCTCGCCGATGTTTCCCGGCTGTACGTTAGCTGTTCTGACTCCCATGGTTATTTCCTCTCGTTACTGCAGCGTAAAGTAAGTACCGGTCTCATCGAACCGAAGCTTTGCGCCCTTTTTCTCAAAGAACTCAACGATGACGGCATGGGCCTCGTCGAGCCTTTCCTTCTCGGCCTCGAGCCAAAACGACTGCGCCCCGCAGGCATCGGTCAGGTGCACGCGGCATGGCACGCCCGCGCGGAGGAGCTCGGTGTTGCAGTCGGCGACCTCGAACGGCGTCACGACTTTCATCGCACTCCCCCTTCCACGCGCTTAAAGAAACAGGTACGGTTGCCGGTGTGGCAAGCCGGGCCCGGAGAGTCGACCTTGACCAGCAGCGTATCGCTATCGCAGTCGGCCCAGAGCTCCTTGACCTCCTGCATATTGCCGCTCGTCGCGCCCTTGTTCCAGAGCTCCTGACGGCTACGGCTCCAAAACCACGTGGTACCGGTCTTGAGCGTCAGCCCCACCGATTCCTCGTTCATCCAAGCAACCATAAGCACCTCGCCGGTGTCATACTGCTGAACCACACAAGGAATCAACCCACGGGCGTCGTATTTCAGCTCGGTAGCATTTACCACCTCAGTCATCATTCCTCCCAAGTAATTACCGTGAACATCGCAGGTCGGCGAGGCTTGCCCAGGTGCCGCAGGTTGCCGCGAAAGAGGAGCGACGCGTACTTTGGTACGCGAGCGACGGTTTGAACGGCAAGATGCGGTGCCTGGACAAGCCGCAGCGAAGCCCGCAGCATTAGAAGTCCAACCTCACAGGAATACCCTGCGACGCCATATACTCCTTCACCTGGCGAATGCTGAACGTCCCAAAGTGAAAGACGCTGGCCGCCAGCACGGCATCGGCCTCGCCCTCGATCACGCCCTCGGCAAAATGCTCGAGCGTACCCACGCCGCCGCTCGCAATAACGGGAATCGGCACCGCGCGCGCCACGGCACGGGTGAGTGCCAGGTCAAAGCCGGCCTTGGTGCCGTCGCGATCCATACTGGTCAGCAAGATCTCGCCGGCGCCGCGACGAGCCGCTTCCTCGGCCCACGCCACCGCGTCGATGCCCGTGGCGTTGCGGCCTCCTGCGGTAAAGACTTCCCACTTGTCGGCACCCGGCTCTCCGGGCAAACCGACGCGCTTGGCATCGATCGCCACGACCACGGCCTGACTGCCAAAAGCCGCGGCAGCCTGGCTAATCAGCGACGGGTCGCGCACGGCCGCCGAGTTGAGCGACACCTTGTCGGCACCGGCGGCAACCATGGTCCGCATGCCCGCCAGGTCGCGAAAGCCGCCGCCCACGGTATAGGGAATAGCGAGCTCCTCGGCCGCGTGCGCCGCCATCTCGATGGTCGTCGCACGGTTGTCACTCGTCGCGGTAATGTCCAAAAATACGACCTCGTCCGCACCCTCGCGGTCATAGGCGCGCGCCAGCTCCACCGGATCGCCCGCATCGCGCAAGCTCACAAAGTTGACGCCCTTAACCACACGGCCGTCCTTGACGTCCAGACAGGGAATCACGCGTTTGGTAAGCATGGGCTACTCCTCCCCTCGGGCGGCGACCAGTGCCTGGGCCAGCGTAAAGTTGCCCTCGTAGAGCGCGCGACCGGTAATGGCACCTTCAATCGCGCCCTCACCCACCGCGACCAGTGCGCGGATGTCATCGAGCGTCGAGATACCACCCGAAGCCACGACGGGAAAGCCCGCGACCTCGGCCACATGGCGATACGCCGCTACGTCGATGCCCGTCTGCATGCCGTCGCGCGCGATGTCGGTATACACCAGATGCTTAAAACCCAGCTCGGAAAGCTGCGCCACGGCGTCGTCGAGCGCCACACCCGCACCGTCACGCCAGCCATTCACCTTGACCTGACCGTCGCGCGCGGCAATGTCTGCCACCAGCAACTCGCCAAAGCCTTGGGCTGCCACTTCGGCAAAACCCGGCTCGGTCACCAGCACGGTGCCCAGCGCAATACGGCGAGCACCATAGCCGGCCAGCTCGTCGATGCGCGCGAGCGAGCGGACGCCGCCGCCCACGTCCACAGACAGGCCGTCGACGCCGCAGATAGCCTTTATCGCCGCCGAGTTGGCAGCGCACGTGTCCTCGTCCTCGCCAAAGGCAGAAGACAGGTCTACGACGTGCACCCAGCTTGCGCCCTGCTCGGCAAACGAGCGGGCAACGGCAACGGGGTCGTCGGAATATACCTTGCAGCGGCTCCGGTCGCCGCGCTCCAGGCGCACAACCTTGCCGCCGATCAAATCGATTGCGGGAAACAGAATCATCGGCCGGCCCCCTCGACGATGCTCACGAAGTTCTTAAGGATGCGCTGACCCAGCGCGGAGGATTTCTCGGGATGGAACTGGCAGCCCCACACGTTGCCGTGGCGCACGATGCACGGGAAGCTCCGCGTATAGTGCGTGCGCGCCAGCACATCGGCGGCATCGGCGTCGTCGGCCACCGCATAACTGTGGGTGAAGTACATGTTGGCACCCTCGGCAAAACCAGCAAGCAGCGGATCGGCCGCGCCGGCGGGCGTCATGTGCACCTGGTCCCAGCCCACGTGCGGCACCTTCAGGCGGCTCGACTCCAAGCGTGTGCACGAGCCGCGCATAATACCCAGGCCATCGACCCAGGGACCGCCAGCCTGCTCGGAGGCGTTGCCGTCGGCGACCGCGCCCTCGTCCGCCAGCACGCCCTCGTCGCCGCGCTCAAAAAACAGTTGAAGACCCAGGCAGATGCCGAGCAGCGGAGTTCCGGCGGCGGCATCGAGCACCGCGTCCGCCTCGCCGCTCTGGCGCATAAAGGCGATCGCGTCATAGAACGCGCCCACGCCCGGGATGACCAGGCCGTCGGCGCGGCGGATCTGCTCCGGATCGTCCGACGTGCAGGCGGCGGCACCGGCGCGCGCAAGCCCGCGCGCAACGCTCGACAAGTTGCCCTTGTGGTAATCGACCACTACGATCTTCGGTTCGCCCACGCGACCCTCCTTTTCCCATCATCCAAAACCACCACAAAGGAGACAGGCACCTCTGTGGTGGTTTGTGCGATCCGTCAGCTACAGCGAGCCCTTGGTGCTGGGGATGCCCTGTACGCGGGGGTCCAGCTCGCAGGCGTGGCGCATCGTGCGGCCCACGGCCTTAAAGGCGGCCTCGATAATGTGATGCGAGTTGCCACCCGCCAGCTCGCGCACGTGCAGTGTGAGCTTGGCATCGCGTGCAAAGGCATAAAAGAACTCGACGGCCAGCTCGGTATCGAACGTGCCCACGCGCTCGGTCGGCACGGGCAGCTCGCAATAAGCCTGGCCACGGCCCGAGATGTCCACGGCAGCCATCACGAGCGTCTCGTCCATGGCGATCGCCGCATCGGAAAAGCGCGTGATGCCCGCCTTGTCGCCCAGCGCCTGGCAAAACGCCTCGCCCAGCACAATGCCCGTATCCTCGACAGTGTGGTGAGCATCGACCTCAACGTCGCCCACCGCATGTACCGTCAGATCGAACAGGCCGTGGCGGCCAAAGGCGTTGAGCATGTGATCGAAAAACGGCACGCCGGTCGAGATATCACACACGCCGCTTCCGTCCAGGTCGAGCTTTACGACAATATCGGTCTCGCCCGTCTTGCGGGTCACCTCGGCATAACGGTCCATCTACATCTCCTCCTTCACCAGCGCGGCAAACGCAGCCAGCACCTCGTCGTTTTCTTGCGGCGTGCCCACGGTGATGCGCAGACAGTCCGCGAGCCCCGGCGCGTAGCTAAAGTCGCGCACCAAAATCGAATACTCGTCGCGCAGACGCTCGCGCACGTGCGTGGCATGCGGCGTGCGCACGAGCACAAAGTTCGCCGCGCTCGGCCACGCCTCCACGGGCAGACCCTCGGCAGCCATTGCGTGCAGGGCACACAGTTCGCGCTCCCGCTCGGATGCAACCTGTGCCACCACGGGTGCGTAGGCATCGCGGGCACGCACGCAGGCAAGCGCGGCGGCCTGGCTCAGCACGTTAACCGAGTAGATCTGGCGAATCGCCGCAAACGCATCGATGACCTCGGGCGCCGCGATCACATAGCCCAGACGCGTGCCGGCGGCGCCAAACGCCTTGGACAGCGTATGCAGAATCACCAGGTTGGGATGCTCGGCGATAAGCCCCTGCGCCGTGGTAGCCGCGCCAAACGAATCGTCCGCAAACTCAACGTAGGCCTCGTCGACCATGACCATGCCGGGGCACGCATCGCACAGGGCCGCGACAAAGTCGAGCGGTGCCACGTCGCCCGTGGGGTTGTTGGGCGAAGTCACGATGGCCAGGCTGCACTCCGGCGCCGCGGCAAGCACGGCTGCCTGGTCGAGCTCAAAGCTCGCCGGGTCGCGCCACACGTCGCGCACCTCGGTCTGACAGAGCGATGCAAAGAACGCATACTCGCTAAAGCACGGCGGGCAGTTGAGCAGGGTCCGTCCCGCGCCGCCAAACGCCAGCAGGTAGTTATAGAGCAGCTCGTCGCCGCCGTTTCCCACGCAAGTATTCTCGCGCGTCACGCCATGCCAAGCAGCCAGCTCGTCGCGCAGCTCGTTGGACATGGGATCGGGATAGCGGTTGAGCGGTGTGGCAGCCAAGGCCGCGTCGATCGCCTCGCGCACGCCAGCGGGCACGGGATAGGTGTTCTCGTTGGCCGAAAGATTGATGCGCGTGGGCGTAAAGTTGGGATCGTAGGGCTCAATACCGGCCAAGTAGGGCTGGACGAGCTCCTTCATGCGCGGCGTGAGTTCGGCCATGTTAAGCCTCCTCGCCGGTCGCGCCAGCGCCATCCGAGCCTGCAGCCGCCAGGTCCACGCCCTCGGCGACCGTCACGGTCGTATCACCCGGCCAGGCGACCTTGGTCAGGTCGGCCGCAGCCAGCGACGCAGCGCTCACGGCATCCTCGCCCTGCTCCAACACGCGGCGACGCAAAGCGGCGGAAAGCGCGTGCGCCCACAGGCCCTCGGCCTCGGCCAGGCGCTGCGTCGCGGGAGCGTCCGAGAGCAGGCCCTCGGGTGTATAACAAATGACACTCGAGCGCTTAACGAACTCTTCGACCGAAAGCGGGTTGGAGAACATGGCCGTACCGCCGGTCGGCAGCGTGTGGTTCGGGCCGGCAACGTAATCGCCGAGCGGCTCGGAGCTCCACGCGCCCACAAAGATGGCGCCGGCGTTGCGAATGCCGCCGAGCAGGCCCATCGCATCCTTACAGTGCAGCTCAAGGTGCTCGGGCGCCACGGTGTTCACCGCCTCGACAGCGGCAGCCATATCGGCGGCCACCACGATGGTGCCCTCGTTATCGAGCGAGGCACGCGTGATCTCGGCACGCGGGGACTGCGCCACCAGAATATCGATACCCGCCTCGACCTCGCGCGCAAACTGCTCGTCGCAGGTCACCAAATAGCAGGCTGCCAGCGGATCGTGCTCGGCCTGAGCCATCAGGTCTGCCGCGACCACCATGGGCTTGGCCGTAGCATCGGCCAGCACGCAGACCTCGGACGGGCCGGCGACCATGTCGATTCCCACATCGCCCGAGACAATCTGCTTGGCCGCCGCAACAAAGGCGTTACCCGGGCCGGTGATTTTGTCGACGCGCGGAATGGTCTCGGTACCGTATGCCAGCGCGGCCACGGCCTGGGCGCCGCCCACCATATAAATTTCGTCCACGCCGCCGAGCTTTGCCGCGGCGAGCGTGTAGGGGCTGATCAGGCCGTCTTTTTGCGGCGGGGTCACCATGACCACGCGCTTAACGCCGGCGACCTTGGCGGGAATGGCATTCATAAGCACCGTGGAGGGATACTGTGCGCGACCGCCCGGCACGTAGATGCCGGCCGCCGCGAGCGGGGTCACTTTAACGCCGAGCATCGTGCCGTCCGGGCGCGTGGTAAACCAGCTCTGCTCGACCTCGCGCTGGTGGAACTCACGAATCTGGCGCGCGGCCTTCTCGAGCGCGGCGACAAAGGCCGGATCGAGGCCTTCGAGCGCGGCATCGACCTGCTCTTGCGGCAGACGGAAGCTCTGCAGCTCGACACCGTCAAAACGCTGACAGTAATCGCGCACCGCGGCATCGCCGTTGGCGCGCACGTTAGCCACGATATCGCGGGCGGCGTCGACGATGCTTTGCGGCAGCACACCCTTGCGGTTGAGCTGGTTGGTAACGAGGCGCTCACCGGGAGCAAGCTTGATGGTCTTCATATCGGAATCCCCTATCGGTCGAGGTTGAGTTCGAAAAACGAGAGGCCGGGCGGCGGCGCCAATCGGCCCGCAGCCCAGACGTTGGGACGCCCGTGCGTGCTCGCGCTATTGTGCCGAGCCCGCAACGGGCTCAAAATGCTTGTCCTTCACGGCCGCTGCCAAGCGATCTGCCAGATTACGCACGCGCGGATCCAGGTGCGCAGCACCCGGGTTGACGAAGAAGCGGGCCGTACAGTCCATAATGCGACCGGTGATGACCAGGTCGTTGTCGCGCAGCGTGGCGCCCGTGGCAGTAATATCCACGATGCGATCAGTCATGCCGACGATGGGGCCCAACTCGATGTTGCCGTGCAGCGAAACGATGTCGGCGTTCACGCCGCGCTCGGCATACCATGCACCCGCGATGCGCGGATACTTGGTGGCCACGCGAAGCGACCCGCGGCGAGCATAGTTGCGCTCGGCCTGACCGGCGCGCCGTGCGGGCTCCGCCTCGATAAAGGTGCACAGGCCATAGCCCAGGTCGACCAGCTGCAGCAGGTTGAGGTCTGCCTCGATGAGCGAGTCCCAGCCGCAGATGCCGCAATCGGCACCGCCGCAACCCACAAAGGCAGGCGCATCGCTGGGACGCACGATGACAAACTCGATATCGCCGACCGCGCCCTCGCCGGCACGCGTGTCGCGGCCGCGCACGATCAGGTGACGGCCGGGGTCACGCAGCTCGGAGACGTCCAGGCCCGCGGTCTCAAGCACGTCGAGGGTATCGGCCTTGAGCGAACCCTTGGGCACGGCGATACGCAGCGGCCCCTCGGCGCCACGGCCCACGGCGTGGTCGCCATCGGAAGCGGCGTCCTCGGCCGAGGTGCGCGCGGCCTCCAGGCGCTCGAGCGAAAAGGCGAAGCCCGCCGCCGGCACCTCGATACCGTCGCCAAATGCGCCGGTAAAGATGGAGTCGTAGCGTCCGCCCGAACCGACCGGATCGGGCAAGCCGCCGGCATAGGCCTTAAAGACCAGGCCCGTGTAGTAATCGAAAGAGTTCATGATGGAGAAGTCGAAGGACAGCACCTGGGCGTCTTCGGGAGCCAGACCATCGACTAGGGCACGCAGTTCGCGCGTCAGCGGCGCGACGATACCGGCGGCCTCCAGCAGCGCGTCCACGCGGTCAAGTACCTCGGCACCGCCGTGCAGGCGCGGCAGCTCGCTAATGGCGGCCTTGACGGCATCGGACTCGACGCTTGCCGCCACGCGGGCATCGAGGCCCACAAAGTCGTTGGCATGCACGCAGCGCAGGACCTCGGCAGCCAGCTCACCATCCTCGCACACCGCGAGCAATTCCTTAAAAGGACGCACACTGCCTGCGATAATGCGCGCATCGGGAAGTGCCAGCTCGCGTACGGCCTCGGCAACGAGCGAGACAATCTCGACATCGCCCGCGGTATCTCCCGCGCCGATGAGCTCAAAGCCCAACTGCGTAAACTGACGCGAGCCACCGGCATTGCGCTGACACTCGCGAACCACCGGCGCCTCGTAGCGAAGGCGCAGGGGCAGGTCGGCCGCGCGCATGCGGGTCGAAACCAGGCGCACGATCGGCAGCGTGTTGTCGGGACGGACCACCAGCAGGCGGCCGTCGTCATCAAAGAGCTTAAACGGCGTGTCCGCAATGCGGCCGCCTTCCTCGAGCGAACCCTTGTCCTCGAGCAGCGGCGTTTCGACCGGCAGGTAATGATGCTCCCTAAAGCAGCCCTTCACCGTCAGCGCAATCTCTTCGCGCGCCTGAGCCTCCTCGGGCAATATGTCCCGGAATCCCCACGGTGTGGCCGTCATCTGGTGAGCCTCCTCATGCTGTGTTTCATATAGAGCAGAAGACCGGCATAGCTCCGCCGGTCTTCTGGGTACTTTAGCATACTAGAGTGCTTGCGGGGAAAATCCGCCGCAACCGCTCATAGCGTATTCATTTGGAAACATAGGGCGAGCGGTTAGCAGCAGTCTCTTGTCACAACGCAAAAAGGGCGCCCGCGCAAATGCGGACGCCCTTGTGCAGAGTCGAGATATCAACCAGCCAAGATATCGGACCCGTGACCAGCTCTTAGTAGTCGAACTGGTGGTAGTAGCGGCGGTACTTGAGGTTGTGCTTGGTGACCAGCTCGTAGTTGCGCGAGAGGCGGTCGGTGGTCAGCACGGACAGGATCCACGGCGACACGATGACGCGGAAGTCGTCGTCCAGGCCCGGGATCGCGTACTCGGCGGTGTCGATGATGACGTAGTCCTCGTCGCCGGTCACGCCGCTGGTGAGGAAGGCGCGGACGCGCTCGTCCAGGGCGCGGCACTCGTCCTCGCCCATGAACAGGAACACCGGGACGCCGGGCTCGAGCAGCTCGAGGGTGCCGTGGAAGAAGTCGTGCGAGGTGATGTGGCGGATGCGCTTCCACTGCATCTCCTCGAGCAGGCACATGGAGTACAGGATGGTCTCGCCCCACAGGGCGCCCGAGCCGATGAACATGGTGTAGTCGGCCAGGGCGTACTTCCTCGCGAGCTCCTCGGCGCGCGGCTCGAAGCGCTTGCGGATGTCGAGCATGTCCTTCCAGACGTCCTTCGTCTGCTCGATGAACAGGTCGAACTTGGGGAAGCAGCCGCGGCGGTTGAGCAGGCGCAGGCCGAAGCAGTCGGCGAGGTAGTAGCCCTTCTCGCAGCCGCCGGCGCCGTGGTCGGAGGCCATCATGACGCAGTTCTCGGCGCCCACGGCCTGCCCGATCTTGCCCTCGGGGTTGGTCATGGCGAAGACGCGCACGCCCATCTCCCTCATCTTGCCGACGGCCTCGAGCACCTCGGGGGTGGTGCCGGACTCGGAGGCGGTCAGCACGACGGACCTGTCGGTCATGCGCTTGTGGCCCATGACGTTCCACTCGGCGGCGTGGATCAGGTAGACCTCGAGGTCGCGGTCGCCGAACTTGTTCATGAGGTACTCGAGCTGCATGAACTCGTCCCAGGTGCCGCCGACGCCCATCAGGAAGACGGCGTCGTAGCCCTCCTCGTGCACGCGGTCGGCCAGGGCCGTCATCCTCTTGCCGGCCTCGTAGACGTTCCTGCCGTCCTCGAGGTAGCCCTCCTGGTCGAAGTGCACGATCTCGATCTTCTCGGTCTCCTTCATTCCCGCTCCTTTCACGAGCAGTTTGAATTGTCGCACGGGTACGAACGGGCTTGCCGTCCCATTCGTCTCGCTTAATCTTGCGGTCATCTTGGCCGCAAACTCAACAATTCAAAGGTTCTTAATACCAGTGAACGATAACAGGTTAGCCGTTTTTAATACCGATTTTTCGATTTCGTTCTCCCCTCTCGGTAGACGGTCAGTTTTGGCCGCTCATCGGTCAAGCGGCACATATCCTCAAAAAACGAGCGCCCCCGCCGTGCGCGAGGACGCTCTCAACGCTAATAGTTGTAGGAATAACCGCCGGCGTCGCCGCGGGTAAAGGACTTGGCGTGCTCGATGACCTGTCCGCTCGCATCGTAGGTCAGGCATTCCAGCACAAGCGCCAAATCGCCCGCCTCAAGATCGAGCAGGCTCGCGTCGCGCGCACCCGGTGCCTCGATATCGAGCTTCTCGATCGACTTGTCCGGCTTTCGGCCGAGCATGTCGTATGTCTCGTACAGACTGAAGACCGAAATATCGACATCCTCGATACCCGGAAACAGCAGGCACGGAATCAGCGTCATCTCAATCGACACGGGCTCGCCGTCGATGCAGTTAAGGCGGCGCACAGAGTAGAGCAAGTCGTCCTCGGCGATACCGAACAGGTCGGCATAGTACGGACCGGCGTAGCGCTTGGAACGCGCCAAGATGCGCACCGACGGCGTCGCGCCCGAGGCCAGGACCGTCTGACGAAAGCCGCCCTTGCGAACATGTTCGTCAAACCACTTGTGCCCCACAAAGGCACCCTTGCCCTGCACGCGACGGATCTGACCGCTCTTGACCAGCTCGTCCATGGCGCTTCGAATCGTCAGGCGCGTGGTGCCAAACTCCTCGGCAAGCTCGTTTTCGGACGGTATCATCGAACCCGTCGGATAGTCACCGCGTTCGATTCGCTCCGCAATACAACGGCGAATTTGCTTGTAGACCGGCAGGCCCTCTACTGCTTCAGCCATTCGACACCCACCTTCGTCGCAACGCCGTCCGCCTCGCCGTTATCGGCAAACCGATACTTGGTCGGCAGAATCACGGCCTTGCAGTACTCGACAAAACCATTGTTCTCGTCGCGCTCGTGCGAAGCCTTGTAGAACACCGGCGTGCCCTCCTGGGCATCAAGCAGCTTGGCCTCTTCGGCGTTCAGGCGGCTGATGGAAATATGCTCCTTGCCGTGCGTCACATGAACGTTGCCTTCTTTGAGCAAAACGTCGTAGAGGCTCTCCTGCTCAAAATCGTGATCGGGAAGCGACGGGCACAAAGACAGGTTGACGTAAGCCGTCTCGATCGACGCCGGAGAACCATTAACCACGCGCACGCGTCGAATGCAAAAGAGTGGCATGCCCAGATCGATCTGCGCCTTTTGAGCAAAATCGATATCAGCATACACGACCTTTGACCAGACCAAACGCGCAGTCGACTTTAAGCCGACCCTCTCGACGGCCTGGGTATAGTTCCATGTTTCCTGAAAGATGTTCAGCGGCTTGGGAGGGCACACATAGGTGCCCGAGCCACGACGGCTTTCTAGGGTTCCACACGAAATAAGGCGCGTAATGGCAGCGCGCAGCGCCGTGCGCGACACGCCCAGCTCCTCGCAGAGCGCGCGCTCGGCGGGCAGTCGGTCGCCACCTTGTAAGTCATAGTGTTTGATATACCAAAGAATGCCCTCAAAGGCGCGATCTTTGGGCGGAATCGCATATGGTTCGCTCGACATGGGCAAGGCTCCTCAACCGCTTGATGCTGCGGGCATCATTTCTCCGAACACCCCATGGCGTCGAAGGCTTCCTTAATCTGTTCCGCAACGTTCCGATACGACCGATACAGGCCGGAGTCTCGCTTGACTTCGCCCGCGGTCACCGGAATCTCAAGCTTCGAAATCTCATCCTCGCCGGTTTGCACGGCAACGATGACACCCATACCAAGGCACATATTACGCTTGGCGGCGTTATTTTTGGTAGCCTGAGCTGGATTAATCAGAATCTGCTGAGCGAGCTCACGATTGCTGAGCTCCGGTACATCCTCGGGATTTCCAGTCTCAACGATCTCGCACTGCAGCACATCCGCATAGTCAAAGATCTTTGGCTCGGCACCACGCTGATGCACAGCCCACTTGTGGCGCGTGGCATCTTGGTAGATAGCCGGCAAAAACGTAAACCGCGGCGGGTCCAAAATCGTATCCGTGATGGTAAACACATCGGGATCAAAGGCATCCTGCGGGTTTTTCTTCTTGAACAGCCCCATATCAGCCTCCCGTACTAGTATTAAACAACTCAAGCCGAATATAGCACCAATTTGAAGTTGCAACGGCAACCCTTCGGTACACGGCGGCAATCACGCGCTCAGCGGAAAAGTGTACGGGCGAGGGCCGGGGTGCCTGCTTTGTTTTGAGAAGTGGGCTCCGCGAACTTCTCAAAACAAAGCAGGCACCCCGGCCCCGGCGATGTATTTCGGGCTGACCATAGTTAGATGCGCGGTTTCCAAGGCAG
>UQIN01000030.1 GCA_900541035.1 uncultured Collinsella sp.
GCAAAGAGGCTCCGCAGCGCGAAGCGCGATGCGGAGCCTCTTTGCATGTCCGAGGACGTTCCGGAGAGAAACCCCGTCACGCCCCCGGATCCCCGGTGGGAGTTCTAGACCTTGTCGGCCTTAGTACATACCGCCGCCCTGCTGACCAGCGGTGGCAGCAGCGATAGCGTCCTCAAGCTGAGTGTTCTTGGGCACATCGGAGACGGTAGCCTCGGTGATGAGAATCAGGCTGGCGACAGAAGCAGCGTTCTGCAGGGTGACGCGGCTGACCTTGACGGGGTCGAGGACGCCCATCTCGATCATGTCGCCCCACTCGCCGTTGGCAGAGTTGAGACCCTGACCAGCGGGCAGCTCGGCAACCTTGTCGACCACGACAGCGCCCTCAAAGCCAGCGTTCTTGGCGATGGTGGCGACCGGAGCGGTCAGAGCCTTCTTGACGATGTCGACGCCGATCTTCTCCTCGGGGTCGTCGATCTCGACAGCGTCGAGCGCAGGAGCAGCGTCCATGAAGGCGACGCCACCGCCGGCGACGATGCCCTCCTCGACAGCAGCGCGGGTAGCCTGCAGGGCATCCTCGACGCGGTGCTTGATCTCCTTGAGCTCGGACTCGGTAGCAGCGCCGACCTTGATGACGGCAACGCCACCGGAGAGCTTTGCCAAGCGCTCCTGGAGCTTCTCACGGTCGAAGTCAGAGGTGGTGTTCTCCATCTCACCCTTGATCTGAGCGATGCGGGCGTCGATGGCCTCCTTGGAGCCAGCGCCGCCGACGACGACGGTGTTGTCCTTGGAGATGGTGACGGACTTAGCAGTACCGAGCATATCGGCGGTGATGTCAGCGACCTTCACGCCCAGCTCGTCCAGAGCGGCCTGGCCACCGGTGAGGACGGCGATGTCCTCGAGGATGCGCTTGCGGCGATCGCCGTAGCCCGGAGCCTTGACGGCGCAGACGTTGAGGGCGCCACGGATCTTGTTGAGGACCAGGGTAGGCAGAGCCTCGCCGTCGATGTCCTCAGCGATGATGAGCAGGCCACGGCCAGCGCGCTGGACAGCCTCGAGAACGGGCATGATGTCCTGAACGCTGGAGATCTTCTGGTCGGTGATGAGGATGTACGGATCCTTCATCACGGCCTCCATGCGGTCGTTGTCCGTGACGAAGTAAGCGGAGACATAGCCCTTGTCGAACTGCATGCCCTCGACGGTGTCGATGGTGATGTCGAACGTCTGGGAATCCTCGACGGTGATGACGCCGTCCTTGCCCACGACCTCCATGGCCTCGGCGATCTTCTCGCCGACCTCGGGGTCACCGGCAGAGATGGTACCGACGGAAGCAATCTGCTCCTTGGTCTCGACCGGCTTGGCCTGCTTCTTCATCTCGGCGACGGCGGCGTTGACGGCCTTGTCGATGCCGCGACGGATGGCCAGCGGGTTAGCGCCAGCAGCAACGTTGCGCAGACCGTCGTTGACGATGGCCTGAGCGAGCAGGGTTGCGGTGGTGGTGCCGTCACCCACGGTGTCGTTGGTCTTGGTGGCAACCTCCTTCACCAGCTGAGCGCCCATGTTCTCGATGTTGTCCTCGAGCTCGATCTCCTTGGCGACGGAAACGCCGTCGTTGGTGATGGTCGGGGCACCGAACGTGCGCTGCAGCGCAACGTAGCGACCCTTGGGGCCCATGGTGACGGTAACGGCGTCGGCCAGAGTGTTGACGCCCTTGGCAAGCTTAGCGCGGGCATCGGTGTTGAACGTAATGTTCTTTGCCATGGTAGGTAATCCTCCAAAAGAAATGTGACTCGCGTCGCCGCTTCCGAGTCCTGTGCGGCGGGCGCGTTCAAAGACGAATCAGAGATTCTGACGAGACTAGGCCTCGACAACAGCGTAGATGTCGTCGGCGCGCATCAGCAGATACTTCTCGCCGTCGACCTTGACCTCGTTGCCACCGAACTTACCGTAGATGACAACGTCACCGACCTTGACGTCCATGGGGATGCGCTCACCCTTGTCGTTGACCTTGCCGGCGCCAACGGCAACGATGGTGCCACGCTGCGGCTTCTCCTGGGCGTTGCTGGCGATATACAGACCAGAAGCGGTCTTCTGCTCGGCCTCGTCGGGCTTGACCAGAACACGATCTGCAAGCGGCTTCAAAGACGACATGCTTGTCTCCTCCTTTTTGGGCCGCGCGGTTATACCACGCGAATTAACCCTTTTTGTTTGCGTACGCGTTGAATGGTACCCACGAATGGCGGGTTATACAACACGGAGTCAAAAAATCTTATTTTTTGGCACTTAGATTTTCTGAATGCCGGGGGATAACTTGTGGGCGACTCCCGTGTGGCGCCGGAGGGGCGGGATATAAGGTTTCCTGCTCGGGCAGTCCTGCTCGCACGAAGGCCACATTAAGTGGCCTTCGGCTCGTGCGGAACTCGCGATAAACCTTATGCCCCGCCCCTCCGGAGCCACACGGGAGCCAGGTTAACTAATTCGGGCCCGGCATTCAGAAAAGTCAGTGCAGCAAAATGGCGATGCGGATGGGATGCACAAGATAGGGGCACGTTGTTGGGACGCGCTCTTTTAAGTTGCGGTGGAATAGTTCCTGTTTTTGGGCTTGAAGGCCGATTTTAGGGACTATTTCACCGCAACTGAGGGGTGGGATGCGGGGCTAGCGCTCGTAAATCAAGTTGCCTGCCAGGTAGGTGGCTTGAACCTTGGTAGCCTGGAGCTCTTGGGGGTCGATGGTGAGCGGGTTTTGATCCAGGACTACCAGGTCGGCGTATTTGCCGGGTTCCAGGCTGCCGAGGTTTCGCTCGTCGCCTGCCGCGTAGGCGCTGCCCAGGGTGTAGTTGCGCAGGGCCGTTGCCGCGTCGATGCGCTCGCTCGGTAACCAGCCGCCCTCGGGCCAGTGACTGCGGGGGTCTTGGCGCGTGATGGCCGTGTAGAGCACGTTCATGCTGGTAACGGCTGTGATGGGGCTATCGGTACCGAAAGCTTGGCGGATGCCGCGCTGCTTATAGGTCGCAAACGGCCACATGATGCGGCTGCGCTCCAGGCCCAGGTCGCGCTCCGGGCCACCCGGGTCGAGCGTGATGTGGCAAGGCTGGCTCGAGGCAATGACGTTGAGCTTGCGCAGACGATCGATGTCCTGAGGCAGCAGATTCTCCAAATGCTCAAGCGTATTATGACCGTGCTGGGGCAGGCCGTAGAGCTCTGCCGCCTCCTCAAAGATATCGAGCGCAGCATGAATGGCGCCGTCGCCGATAACGTGGATGCGCACGGCGTGCCCACGCTCGGCTGCCGCCAGAACCAGCTTGCGCATGCGCTCGACGGGAACCGTCAGACGACCCTGGTCGCCCGGAAAGCGCGGGTTGGTATAGGGCTCAGTGAGGTATGCGGTATGCTCGCTCGACACGCCGTCGAAGAACTGTTTAAAGCCTGGCGCCGAGAGCAGCGCGTTGTTCGCGTAGCGGGTCTGGAGTTCTTCCAAGCGTGATTGGTCATCCAGCAGCGTGGGGAACAGGTGGGCGCGAATGCCCAGCTTGCCGGCGGCTTGCAGCTTGTCGTAAACATCGTCGCGAATAAAGTCGCAGCCCGGCATGGGCATGAGCGACATATCGCAGATCGAGGTGATGCCCTGCTCGGCCATACGCCTCATTTGATCGGCGTAAGCGCTTGCAATGCGATCCTCGCCCAGCCATTCAAGGCAGCGCGGTAGCAGCTGCATGGCAGCCGCCTCGTGAGCAATGCCCGTGAGTTCGCCGTTTGCATCCTTGTCGTAACTGCCGCCTGCTGGTGGCTCGCTGTCGCGCGTGACGCCGAGTGCCTCGAGTGCGCGGCTGTTGAGCCAAAGCGTGTGCCCGTCGCCCGAATACATAACGCAGGGACGATCGGGGAATGCCGCATCGAGCGACGCCTTGGTAGGATGCTCGGGCGGGTCCCAACGGTAGTCGCGCCAGCCCTGCGTCACAACCCAAGCGTCGTCGGGCAGGTCCTGGGAAAACTCGAGCGCATGTTGCACCAACGCCGCCTCGGACGTGCCCATATCCATGAGCATGTACGGCGAGGAACCGACCGAGGTATGGAAGAAGTGCAGATGAGCGTCATGGAAACCGGGGCAGACAAACTGCTCGCCGTAGTCGATAACCGACGTGGCGGCGGGAGCGGCGGCAATCACGTCATCGGGCGCACCGACTGCGACGATACGGTCGCCTGCGATGGCAATCGCCAGCTCGCGGGCGGTATCGATGCCGTCTTGCGCGGTAAAGACGTTCTTGGAGCGGATAATCCGATCGATATGTTGCATGGGCATCCCCATCTCTGGCAGGAAATTCAACACCCCCGAGTGTACTCCCCCGCCCTTGCAACAAAACCCCAAGCGGCAAACGGCAACTTTACCAGCCCTAGCGGCAGGTGGCATACTGGAGAGAGCCTGTACGATTTTGCGATCAACCCAGCAAGGAGCAAATCGACCATGACGAAGACCAAGGCACAGCAGATTATGGCGGCGACCGAGGCTCGCGCGGCTGACGACGTCACCGCAGCCATCAAAGATATCGCTACCGAGTTTGAACCCTATATCATCAAGCAGCGCCGGCACTTCCATAAGCACCCGGAGCTGAGCCTCGCCGAAGAGCGCACGACCTCCGACATCGCCAACCAGCTCGACGCCATGAATATCCCCTACGAGCGTCCGCTCAAGACGGGCCTGGTGGCGACCCTTCGCGGCACCGCGCCCGACGCCTATCGCGAGGACGGCACGCCGCGCCGCCGCATCCTGCTGCGCGCCGACATCGACGCCCTGCCCGTCACCGAGCAGACCGGCGAGGAGTTCGCCAGCGTCAACGAGGGCTGCATGCACGCCTGCGGCCACGACTGCCACATCGCCATGATGCTCGGCACGCTGCAAATCCTGCGCCATATGACCGACGACATCCACGGCGAAGTCCGCATCGTATTCCAGCCCAGCGAGGAAAACGGCCAGGGCGCTAAGCTCATGATCGGCACGGGTGTGCTCGACGGCGTCGATGGCGCCTACGCCGCGCACATCTGGAGTGAGGTCGACGCCGGCACCGTGAGCTGCGAGCCCGGACCGCGCATGGCCAATACCGACTGGTTCCGCATCGATGTCCGCGGCACCTCGTGCCACGGCGCCATGCCCCAGCGCGGCCACGACGCCGTCATGGTTGCCGCCGAGATCGTCAACGCCCTGCAGACCATCGTCTCGCGCGAGATCAGCCCCTACGAGCCGGCTGTCATCACCGTCGGCGAGCTGCACGGCGGCACCGCGCGCAACGTTATCGCCGGCACGGCCTACCTCGCCGGCACGGTGCGCACCTACGGCGATTCGACCCACGAGGAAATGCCGGAGCTTATGCGCCGCATTGTGGAGCATACCGCGGCCGCCTTGGGCGCCGAGGCAGAGCTCACTGACTACACCATCGCCAACTACAAGGTCGAAAACGAGGTCGCCTCGAGCGAGCGCTGCCGTCAGGCTGTAATCAAATGCCTGGGTCCCACCGGTCAAGGCCATTACCGCGGCACGCTTTCGGGCGAGGATTTTTCGGAGTACCTGCGCCGCGTACCGGGCGTGCTCGCCTTTGTAGGTACGCGCAACCCCAAGATCGGCGCCACGTACGCCCAGCATTCCTGCTTTTACAAGATTGACGAGACCGTGCTGGCAAAGGGTTCCATGGTGGCCGCCCAGTATGCTATCGACTTTTTGGCCGAGCCCACGCAAGAGGAGCTCGACGGCCCCGCGATTACCGCGGTCGCCGAAACCAACCCCGATCTGGCCGCCAAGTTGCGCTCTGCCAAGGCGACGACCGCCGAGGCCCGTGACGCCATCCATGATGCCCGCACGGCTCGCCATGCCGCAATCAAGGGCATCCACGAAGCCCGCGCTGCTGCACGCCGCGAGGAGAAGCACGACGAGTAGTCGTCACACCCATCCATAACAGCCTGGCTAAAGCAGAGCGGGGGCGGACGTTTCGACACGTCCGCCCCCGCTCATTCTTCAAGCGCTATTTCTACTATTTCTACCCCGTCCCCAAATGGCAGACGGCATGGCTACTCGTCCTGAGGTTCCTCGTCGGAGCTTGGCTCGGACGCCGACTCAGGTGCAGGCTCAGGCTCAGGCTCAGGCTCAGGCTCAGGTTCAGGCTCGGGTTCAGGCTCGGGCGCGGGTGCAGGTGCCGGCTCAGGCTTGGGCTCGGGCTCAGGCGCGACATCCGGAGCGCTGTAACCCGAGGGAGCGGACTTCTTCTCGAAGGGCAATACAAAAGTCAGGACGTCGTCCTTGTCCTCGTCGGCCCACTCGCTTGCATAACGTGCAACCCAATAGCCAACGGCACGGTGCTTGAGCATCTTGCCAAAGACCGTAAGAAATACGGTGACAAAAGCGACCAGCACCAGGAACAGCACGAGTGTGATGCCACCGCCGGTAACAAGCGCCTCAATAACCGTAGGACGATAGTAGTAACTATACATACCGACAGAGGCAATGGCGCCAAAGACAACCGTCAAGATCCATGTGACAACGTTGGCGACCAGGCCAGTCAAAAACTCGGGAAGCCACGAAGCGCAGAACAGCTTGGTCTTGTTGTTCTTAAAGGCCGGCCAGACCTTATCGAGCGAAAACGCGCTCTCGACGCGACCGGTCACCGCAAAATGCATCACGGCAATGTCGGCGAACATCTTAAAGAAGACCCCCAGGACCGCCGTGACAATCATAGCCAGAACGAGCAAGCCAAGCGAGCCAAACAGCGCAGCCTCGAGCGCATAAGAGCCGTAATAAGAATACGAGCCCGCAGCGCCAATTACCACGCCCTCCACCAGCGAAAGCGCTACACCGATCACGGGAATGGCAGCGATAACCTCGAGCACGACCGAAATAACGCTCGAAAAGACTCCGAGGCCAAACGACGTGGAACGCATCAACGGACGCTCCATGCCGTCATCGATCTTAAGCGACAGATCGCGACCCCACTCGATGCCAAAGCCCGAACCGCACACGCTCGCCACGTAGGCAGCCAAAAAGCCGATGGCAGCTGCAATACCGCCAATAACGGGAATAAACAACACGAGTACCGACACGACACAGATAAGCGCCGGCAAAAAAGCAATCTGGCACACGCGCTGCAGCACGCCCGGAGTCTTGGTCATATCCTCAAACGCCTGAGCCACACAGCCCTTGGACGCGTTCATGGGAGGCTGAGGGACAAATTGCTGAGGTTGACCCTGAGGGGTGGAAGCTGCAGCACCAGCATTAGGAGCACCGCACGCACCGCAGAACTTGTCGTTATCGCCCATAGGAGCGCCACACTGCGAACAGAACATCGAAATCATCCCTTCGTATCTAGAGCGAATCACCTGGATCGCAAACGATGTCTTTGGCATCATTATCACCCAATGTGAGGACAAATACTCTTAGATGACGTATTTGCAACGCGCGAGGCGCTTTTCGATTGTTTGATGAGTGTGTCCGCGCTAGTTCGTTCCGCGGAAGCCCTTGCCGACGATCTCGGAGCTGTCGACGATCGTGATAAAGGCACCTGGATCGACTTCGCGCGCATAGCGGCGCAGTTGCACGGCCTCGCGACGGCTCAGCACGCTCATAATCACCGTCACACACTTGCCCGAGAAGGCACCGTAGCCGCGGCTGATGGTCGCCGTGCGGTTGAGATGCTTGACGATAAACTCCTCGACCTTAAGGGGCTCGGAACAAATGACCGTGCAGACTTTGCGCAGGTGAATGCTCTCAATGGCTTTGTCGACCACAAGCGTCTTGGCAAACAGGCCGAGCACGCAATACAGACCGACACGCGGGCCGTACAAGAAGGCCGCGATGGTCACGATACCGATATCGACCAGCAGCAGGGCGCGGCCAATCTCGAGCGTGGTGCGGCGCTTGAGAATCATGGCAAGAATGTCCGTGCCACCCGTCGAGGCGCCAATATCAAAGACGATAGCGCTGCCGAGCGCCGGCAAGATGACGGCAAAGCATAGGTCAAGCCACATATCGCCCGTCATCGAGACATCGGTCGGAATAAAGAGCTCAAACAGCGAAACATAGGCGGACAGCGCAAACGAGGCGAAGACACTCCAAAGAATCGCCTTGCGCTCCAAAAAGATAAAGCCCAAAACGACGAGAACCGCGTTGATAATCCACATAAAGACGCCGACGGGCAGAGTCGGGAACAGCGTGGACAGAATGACCGACACGCCCGAGGTGCCGCCAAAAGCAAAGTGATTAGGGGTTTTAAACGCAACGATGGCAAAGGCCGTAAGAATCAGGCCCAGATTGAGCTCGGCAAAAAAGCGCGGGAAACCCGGCTCCTGGCTGCGCTTTTGGCCGGCACGCTCGCCGCGCTCGATATCGGTGCGATCAACCACGCGCTCCATCGGCACAACGGGAGGACGATGCACCTCCTCGGCAGCACGCGATGCCGCCTCTGCCGCGGCGGCCTCAATCGCCCATGCCTTGCTTTCTGTTTCGTGCTCGTCGGCCATTACGGCAACTCCTCGTTAACAATTTGGAAACAATGCGCCCATTAGGGTAACGCGGAACGCGACGATTGCAACCCCTAGTTAGACGAGCGGTATGCCTACATCGGGGGGGCATACAAAAAACGGCCGGCCACGCTTTTGCTTGCGCGGTCGGCCGTTTAACGTTTTCGCAGATAAAACCTGCCAAAACAAACCTGTCCCTTTTTTGGAAGGCTATTCGTGCTGGCTGGTGCGGTGCTCGTACTCCTCGGGGGTGATGACGTCCTCGATGCGCAGGTTGACGCCCGCCACCTCAAGGCCGGTCATCGCGGCAAGGCGCTCGGTGACACGTGCCTTGACATCGTCGAAGATCGCGGGCGCATAGGCGCCGTACTCGATGATGACGGAGATGTTGACGACCACGCGATTGTCATCGGTGACCTCGACCGTCACGCCCTTGGTCAGATTCTCGGCACCAAACTGCTCCTGCACAAAGTGCATGAGGTTACCCTTCATGCCCAGAACGTGCGGAACCTCGCGGGTGGCCATGGCAACGATCTTCTCGATCACGCCGTTGGAATAGGTCAGCGAGTCCTCGGACTCGTCCGCTTCCTCGTCATCCTCATCCACATCGGACTCGGCCTCGACGAGCGCCTCATCCTCGAGCGTTACGTCCTCGGCCTCGGCGACGACCGCCTCGTTCTCCTCGAGCTCGGTATCGGCTACATCGACCTTCGTATTAAAAGCCATGGTTCCTCCTTATGCCTGCCGCAGATGCGACAGTCGAATACATATTAGCGGCCGCTAAACAGACGGCCGAAGAAGTTGACGATCCCGTTCTCGCCGTCGCGAATTTGGCCGATCACAGCGCCGATCAACACGAAGAATGCAATGACGAGCGTGTCCCACAGGCCGAGCGTGAGCACCAACACGGCGAGGATAAAGCCAGCGACGGCACCGAGCGTGGTGTTGGGATGACGCACAGCATAGCTCCAGATGGCAGCGCCCGTACCCTTGATGAGACCCATAGCCTCGTCAAAATCCGCGGCTGCCGCGTCTTGTAACTCGGTTGCCTCTGCTTTGGAATCAACAGGTTCGCTCGCCGGTGCGGCGCTCTGGTCAATCGTCAGGCGCGGCGTACGAGCGGTCTTATCTTGATTGGTATCACTCACCGGAAACCTCCACGGTCTGGACGGTAGTCTTGGACGGCAAAAAACGGACGCGCGTGGTCGTACCCGGCGTGCCGAGCATGGTGTCGCAAGCTTCCTCGATGCGCTGCTGCATCGCGGTAGCCAGAGATGCCACGTCCTTATCGTCAAGCGCGATAGCCTCGACCTTAAATCGGACGTGCGAATCGTCGGAGCCTTGGACGCGGGCCTCGATATGCTCGACCATCACGCGGTCGTCGCGCTCGGCAGCAGCCCTGGCACACGAAGAAAGCGCCGCGAGCGTGACCTCGATATTGCGCTCCCCCGCCGGATGCACGCAGGACGGCTCGCGACGAGCAAACATCAGGCGGAAAAAACCGATGAGCACGCCAAGCGCCACGATAGCGGCGCACACCGTAACGACGACGCGAGGCATGGTGTCACGCAACAGCAGCATAAAGCGATACGTATACGGTCCCCAGAACTGGCAGACAAGCGTACCCAGCGCCACGATGGCGGCGGCAAGATACACGATCGCTAGGGCTCGTTTGAGTACGCGCACGCGCGCTCCCTTCAGGTTTCGGTCCACAGAATGCAAAACGGTTCGCATCATTATAAAAGAGCCGGGTCCGGTGCTATACGCACGCGGATCCGGCTCATCTATTCCACGAGGCTTGCATGCTCGCTTCATTATGCCCAGATATGCACGGCTTAACCCATGCGGGCGCTACTCCTCCTCGAGGGCAGCGATGACCTCGTCGGTCATGTCCATGGTGCTGTAGACGTCCTGGACGTCGTCGAGCTCCTCGAGACGGTCGATGAGGCGCTGGACCTTCTTGGCGTCGGTACCGGAGACCTCGGTCGGGGTAGTCGGGACCATGGTGGTCTCGGAACCCTTGACCTGGACGCCCTGCTCCTCGAGCGCCTTGGAGACAGCCATGACCTCGTTGGCAGTAGTCCAGACGATCCACTCCTCGCCGGCGTCCTCGTAGTCCTCGCCACCGGCCTCGGCGATGGCCATCATGAACTCATCCTCGTCACCGGCAGCACCGTTGGCGATCATGGTCTCCTTCTTGGCGTTCTCGTCCAGGATCTCCTTGGCGACGACGATCTGGCCCTTGCGCTCAAACTGGAAGGCGACGGAGCCGGAGGTGCCCAAGTTGCCACCAGCGTGGGAGAAGGCGGAACGGACATCAGCGGCGGTGCGGTTGCGGTTGTCGGTCAGGCAGTCGACGTAGACGGCGACACCGGCAGGACCGTAGCCCTCGTACACGATGTTCTCGTAGACGGCGGCGTCAGCACCCGAACCGAAGGCCTTGTCGATAGCGGACTTGATCTTGTCCTTGGGCATGGACTGAGCCTTGGCCTTGGCAACGGCAGCGGCGAGGCTGGCGTTGTTCTCGGGCAGCGGGTCACCGCCGAGACGGGCAGCAACGGTGATGTTGCGGCTCAGCTTGGAGAAGAGGGCGGAACGCTTGGCGTCCTGCGCGCCCTTACGATGCTTGGTTGTGGCCCACTTAGAGTGTCCGGACATACGTGTCTCCTATCGGTTTCGACCTAAAGCCCAGCGCAGATGCTCGGGCAATATAAACAAACGTCGTTATGATATACCTACTGGCCTGCGAGATAAACCCCAAAATGAAGGCGTCGTGATGATGCCACCCTTTGGTGCAAAGCAACCTGACCCCAATGCACCAAATTAGGACCAGAGGAGGTCGCTGCGGGTGATGGTGGCGCCGATGGCAAAGGGCATGCAGGCGATGACCGGATACAGGTAGCGCATGTAGGTCGAGCCATTGCAGGGACCGATCAGGCACACGGCGAGCACGCCCAGCAGCGGCACCCAAATGGCCAGCCCGCGCCACGAATGACGACGTAGCAGATAGAGCACCACGGCGATCATGATCCACACATAGGTGGCCGAGCTCATGGTGAGCGAGATAAACGGGATGCGTTGTACTGCCACGCGATACAGGTTGATCAGGTGGTCGCACCAGCGCACGACCTTGCTATCGACCGGATGGAAGTCAAAGTACTTGAGGTTATCGGGCTTCGCCATAATCTCGGCACTGCGCGCCGTGCTGTAGACCCACGCATCGCGGGCGCTCGGATAAAAGTAGCCGTAGTAGTTATTGATGAGCGCCGAGATATAGCACTCGGGATCCTTTTTGAACATCTGGGCCCACACCTCAAAATAAGCCTTGATGTCCTCCTGCGAGGCGTACTCGTTAAAGCAATTTTTGACGGCGTCCGACTTATCCGGGTTGTAACGGCGCCCCAGATTCTCGTACTTGAGCACACGGTCGATCACGGCACGCTCTTCGTCGGTCACCAAGCCGTCGCAAGGAGCCTCCACGATGGTGCCGTCCTCCTTAACCGTGGGGTTGACGCCCGAGTTGAGGCCGTCGTGCTTTTGGACAAAACGAGCCGTCTGCTGGAACGGAATCGAGAGGATTTCGCGCTTGGAACCGGGCGTGATATCGTGCGCCGGCATAAAGACCTTGGTGAAGTACATATTAGAGGCAAGGCAGAGCGCAAGCACCGCAAGAACTCCCACCCAGCGGAAACGCGGGGTGGCGCCCGAAGGCGCAGCACCAGCCTGCTTGGCTGCACGACGAGCCACATGCACGTCCCATGCGCAAAGCGCCGCCGCGATTACGCATGCCGCCAGGGGAAACACCAGGCCGCCGTTACGCAGAAACGTGGAGCCCATGGCGCCCAGAGCAAGCAGCAGCCAGTCGTGGCGCGCAAAGAGCACGGGGGCTTTCTCGCCCGTTCGCTCGACATTGGCATCACGACGGGGCAAGCCACATGCCACGAGCTTGACGGTCTGCACCAACAGCACCAAAAACGCGTCGGCAAACAGCACATCTTTGGTAAGCAGAGCCGCATAGTTGGAGAACATGGGCATAAACACAAAGAACAGCAAGATCACGCCGCGGACCGGCAGGCTCACGCCCAGCTTGCGCAGCGACGAGATGGAATAGGCCATGCAGGCGGCCGTAATGACGAACTGGGCGCAGGTGTAGATGGCAAGACCTGCGTTGGCGCTATTGAACAGCGAAAGCCCCAGCTGGACGCACGAACCGATGATAGCCGTGTGCACCACGGGGTGATGTCCGTTGAGCAGCACATTGGGATTGAGCAGACGCAGGTAGTCACTCGTGCCGTTGGGGTAGTTGAACCACTGGCGAATCTGCGCGCCCGTATCTCCCATAAAAAGGCCGGGCAGCGAGGCAATGAGCGTGGGCGCCCAGGCGACCATAAGCACCAGGAAGGGCCCGGCAAAGGGATGGACCGAGAGCACGGCGTGAGCCACACGCCATACGCGGCCAAAGTGCGCTTCGGAAAACGGAATACGCCGAGAGCTCAGCCAATCTAGACACTCAAAGGCAAGGTAGAAGGCAACGACCGCCAAGAGCATCCAGCCCGCGCCGCCAATCCAGGCGCAGATGATGCGGGCCTTGTCGCCGAGCACGATCTCGGCCGAATCGGTGAGGTCGTAGCTGCGGCCAAACACCATGCAGACGGCAAAGAACAGCGACGGAAGGATCACCGAGGGACGCCAAGCGTCGCCGCGGCCAAAGAATACGTAGCGAAACGGCAGCGTGAGCAGGCAGGCAAGCGCAAGCAGCATGACCGCGTCGGTATGGCCGGCAAACGAGAGGAGCACCTCGTAGCACACGTACAGCATGCCCGAGGCTTTAGGGTCAATTGCCAAGACTGCGTTGCTCGACACCGGGGCGGGATCGATGGAAAACGCCGTGGTCGCCAACAGCGCGAGCAAAAATGCGATGAGCGTCTGCTTGGCGGGGTAGCGCTTAAACCAGACGATGCGGGCAGCGTCGCGCGCAGCCGTTGTGGAGAGGTCGGAATCCTTCACAGTCCGAAAGCCTTTCTAGAAACCTATCAAACTCGGCAAGACCACCACAAAGGTGCCTGTCCCCTTTGTGGTGGTCCTGGTTAGGCGTCGAGGTAGATGCGCTGGGGGCGATTGCGGTGTCGGGCGAAGATGATGAGCGCCAGACCGGCGATCACGAGCGGCAAACTCAGCAGCTGACCCATGGTGATGACGCCGCCCAGCAGATAGCCCAGCTGGGCATCGGGCACGCGCACGAACTCAACGAGAAAGCGGACGATGCCGTACCCCATCACGAACACGCCCATAAACGTGCCCTGGGGCAGTAGCGGCTTTTTGCGGCTGAGCACCTGCAAAATACAGAAGAGCACAATGCCCTCAAGAAACGCCTCGTAGAGCTGGGAGGGATGGCGCGGCATATCGCCCGCGGTGCCGCCAAAGACCACACCCCAGGGCAGATCGGTCGGCTTACCCCACAGCTCACCGTTCACGAAGTTGGCGCAACGTCCCAGGCACAGCGCCAGCGGAGCACCGATCACAGCAAGGTCGGCGATGGTCCAGGCGTCGAGCTTATACATGCGGCACACGATGATGCCGCCCAAGATGCCGCCCACCAGGCCGCCGTGGAAGCTCATGCCGCCCTCGTTGGTGGCAAAGATCTCGAGCGGATGGGTCCAATAGTAGCCATCGCCGTAAAAGACGACGTAAAACAGGCGCGCGCCGATGATGAGGCCAAAGACCGCGCCGACCACGACGCTCGTCAGGTCATCGATCGTGATGTCGAAGCCCCAACGACGCTGCGTGCGGTACATAACAACCGCCGTGAGCAGAGCGCCGACCACGTAGGCCAGGCCGTACCAGTAGATGGTGATGGGGCCCGCCGAGATCGCGACGGGATCAAGCATATGGTAGAGGTCGTTGAGCATATCGATCCCCTGCTCCCTACATACAAATGCGGCCGCGGGCCTTACGCTCGCAGCCGCATATTTGGACGTAACGTCTACGCGGAGCGTACCGTCCGCAGCTTTCGCATCTTAGAACGGCGCGTACTCGTCGTACAGGTCCTCGGCCTCGCCGGAAGCATTGACCTGCTCGACGCGGGTAACGCCGGGCACATGCTCCTTCAGGATGCGCTCGATGCCCATAGACAGGGTTAGCGAGCTCATGGGGCAGCCGGCGCAGGCGCCCTGCAGCTCCAGCTTGACGACGCCCTCGTCGTCGACGCCCACATACTCCATATCGCCGCCGTCGGCCTGCAGGTTGGGGCGAATCTCTTCAAGAACCTTCTTAAGCAGCTCTTCGTTAACAGCCACAGGGGCTCCTTTCTCACAATAACGCGGGCACGCCCGCGGACAGAAGCTATGTTACTACAGCCATGTACCCGCTCACGAGCCGTCCATGCGCGCAGACGCGACTTTCACGAGTAGTCAATTTGGGACGGGGCTCTTTTGGCCGCCTTTTGTTGCCAGCTGGCGTTGCCACGCGCTACTACTGAGCCCGCCCCTCGGTGCCGATGTGCACATCGACGATAACCTGGCGGTAGCTGATGCCACAGGAGTCGAGGATGCGGCGGCTGATGCGCCCATCATCGGTGTCGGCGTACTTGTTGTCCAGGTAGACAACCTCGCCCACGCCCACCTGCGCCAAAATCTTGGCGCAGTCGTGGCACGGGAACAGCGTAACGTAAACCGTGGAACCCTCAAGGTCTTTGAGCGAGCCACGGTAGTTGAGCACGGCGTTGGCCTCGGCATGGACCACGTAGTTGTGCTTGTCCTGCAGCGGGTCGTCGCTCGTACCCCACGGGAAAAAGTCATCGTTGAGCGCCGAGGGCGTACCGTTGTAACCCACCGAAAGGATGCGGTGGTTAGTGCTGGCGATACACGCTCCCACCTGCGTGTTAGGGTCCTTACTGCGGCGCTGCGCGGCAATGGCCACACTCATAAAGAACTCATCCCAGCTAATAACGTCGCGGCGCTTGCCCGACGCGGTTTGATGAAGATCGTCCGACACGGCAGACACCTCCGAAATCGCAATAGTTTGACCCATTGTAGCAGGTGGAAGGTGGAGACGTTTTTGTCCCATTGCCCCCATCGCTACGCGCGGCGGGGCTTTTGGTTGATGTGGTAGAGCTCGGCGAGGCCCCGCAGCGTCAGCGCATCGTCGACCGTCAGGTTATGGCCGACCAGCGCCGCAAGCGCCTCGGCATCGTCGCCGGTAATGACGATGGGCACATCGCCCTCCCCCGCGGCCTTGGTCGCACGCATCTCGGCAAGCACCATGTCGAGCATGCCGTCGATACGGGCTACCTCGCCCAGAACCACGCCCGAACGCATGGCCTCGCGCGTGTTGCGGCCGATGACGTGTGTCGGCGCCGAGGGCTCAACCTGGGGCAGGCGCGCTGCTGCCGCCGAAAGCGAGCGGGCGCCGAGGGCCAAGCCTGGCGCAATAACGCCGCCGACAAAGGTACCGTGCGCGTCGATGACCTCGATATTGGTCGTGGTGCCTAGGTCGATCACAATGCACGGCGAGCCGTAGACGGCGCGGGCTGCCACGGCGTCGGCGATGCGGTCGGGACCGATCTCGGCCGGGTCATCGTAGTGCACGGGTATGCCGGTCTTGAGGCCCGGCCCCACCGTGAGCACGCGCCCCGTGCAGGTACGGGAAAGTGCCGCCTTCCACGGGCGCTCGAGCGCCGGGACCACACAGCTCAGCACAGCCGCGGCGGGTACGAGCGCCCCGGGCACACCCGCATCTGCGGCGAGCGCGCCCATGACCTGTACAAGTCGCATGCGCGCTTCGTCGGCCGTAATACGGGCCGGCGTGGTGATCTCGCACGTCGCAAGCGGACATTCCTGCGCCGCGGCCGAATCCTCTGCAAACAGGCCAAAGCGAATGAACGTGTTGCCCACATCGACCGTCAATATATTTGCGCACCCATTAAGCATCGTCGGCGCTCCTTTCGTCTGCCCAGCAGTATATCGCCTACCTAAACCAGTCATCCCAAAATGACTAGCTTGCGGCTATACTGGTGCGCGGTCGTTTGCGAGCTCACGCGGCGGCCCTTGGTAACCCGACTTCCCGCGCCGTATCCGTAACGGCGCTCCCGGGGGAAGCGGATATACGCAAAGGAGTTTTATATGAGCAATCCCTCGAACCGCGCCTCGATGCGCGGGCAACTCACGTTGCGCGGCGTCGTCATCGGCGTCCTTGGCTGCGTGATTATCACGGCAAGCTCGGCCTACACCGCCCTCAAGATGGGCGCTCTCCCCTGGCCGATCGTCTTCGCTGCCGTCATCTCGCTGTTCTTCCTTAAGCTCATGGGCAACGCCAGCCTCAACGAGGCAAACGTCACCCACACCATCATGTCCGCGGGCGCCATGGTCGCCGGCGGCCTGGCGTTTACCATCCCGGGCGCCTGGATGCTGGGCTATGCCGACCAGATCAGCTGGCTCGACATGTTTATCGTGGCACTCGCCGGCACCATCCTGGGCCTGCTGGCCACCGCGCTCATCCACCGTCACTTTATCGTGGACGCCGCGCTTGAGTTCCCCACCGGCAACGCCGCAGCTCAGACTCTGCGCGCAACCGAGGCTGGCGGCAAAACCGGCAAGCAGCTCTTTGGTTCCATGGCCATCGCCGGCATCTATAGCGTGCTGCGCGACGCCCTGGGCATTGTGCCCAGCATGCTGTGCACGCTCAACATTCCCGGCGTGACCTTTGGTATCTACAACTCGCCCATGCTGCTCTCCGTCGGCTTCCTCGTGGGCTTCGCCCCGGTCGCCTTCTGGTTTGCCGGCGCGCTGCTGGGCAACTTTGGCATCATCGTGGGCGGCACCGCTGCCGGTCTGTTCGACGTTGTGACTGCGCAGGGCATCGTCAAGTCCCTCGGTATGGGCCTTATGATGGGCTTTGGCGTCGCCGTCGTCCTCAAGGACATCCTGCCGCAGGTCGCCGGCATCGTCCGCGGTCTTGCCGCCGACAGCTCCACCGACACCGACGAGCAGTCGCTCATCTCGGGCTCCCTTAAGCTCGACGCCGGCATCATCGGCCTGGGCGCCGCCGCCATCGCCGTGATCATCGCCATCGTGCTTGACCTTGGCCCCGTTCCGGCCGTCATCGTGACGCTGTTCACCTTTGTCACCACCATCATGAGCGCACAGAGCTGCGGCCAGACGGGCATCGACCCCATGGAGATCTTTGGCCTCATCGTTATGCTCATCGTGGCTGCCTTCGCACAGATCGCTCAGGTCAAGCTGTTCTTTATCGCCGGCATCGTAGCCGTGGCGTGCGGCCTTGCAGGCGACGTCATGAACGACTTTAAGGCCGGCGCCGTGCTGGGCACCAACCCGCGTGCGCAGTGGATCGGCCAAGCCATTGGCGGCATCGTGGGCGCCCTGGTCGCCGCAGCCGTCATGGTCGCGCTCGTCACCGCCTATGGCCCGGACGCCTTTGGCCCCGACAAGAGCTTTGTGGCCGCGCAGGCAAGTGTGGTCGCCACCATGGTCTCGGGCATCCCGAGCGTGCCGTGGTTCGCGGGCGGCTTTATCGCCGGCATCGTCATGTACTGGCTCGGCATTCCGGCCATGATGATCGGTCTAGGCGTGTACCTGCCGTTCTACATGTCGCTTACGGCCTTCCTGGGCTCCTGCGTTAAGCTCGCCTACGACAAGTGGGCCGCTCACCGCGACGCCGAGGCCGGTCTTTCGGACGAGGAGAAGGCCGCCAAGGATGCCGCCTTCCAGGAGCAGGGCCTGGTCGTCGCCAGCGGCCTGCTCGGTGGCGAGTCTATCGTCGGCGTTATCCTGGCGTTTGTCTCTGTTGGCCTGAGCCTGCTGGGCTAAACCCAACAACAACGTACCCGTACAGAGCGCGGGGTCGGAGACTATCCGGCCCCGCGCTTTTTTGTATCTGCCGAAACCCTCAGCAGCACTCGCATGTGGCCTGTCTTCCTTTGCCTGCTGGCCTAAGTTCCATGTCAAGATGACCGCCCCGCCCGTCACGGTGTAGAGTACATGCTGCGAACGCACCCGCGTTCCTGCGGCAATACGAGGTGGACATGGAACTCGACAAACAACAGCTCAAGCGACTGCGTGAGCGCCATCATCGGCGCCATGGCATCCGCCCCGCTCACAGCGAGGCCATGGAGAACGCAAGCCGCTTTCTAAAGCAGGCATTCAACATTCGCGAGGGACGCGCGCCCTATCACGTGATTCGCAAGCGCTTTGTAAACGGGGCGCGCCTGACCGGCTCGCACTTATGCATCCTGATCATTGCCATGTTGATTGCGAGCATCGGCCTCGATATCGACTCGGATATCGCCATTGTAGGCGCCATGCTCATCTGCCCGCTCATGGGCTCGGTCCTTGCCATGGCATACGGCATCGCCACGCTCGACCGCGAGATTACCGTCGAGGCTGTCGCGGGCTTGGCTCTACAGATGGCCTTTTGCCTGGTCACGTCCACGTTGTACTTTAAGCTCTCGCCCCTTGGCACCACCACGGCCGCCATCGTCGACAATTCGACACCGACTGTGTGGGACCTTGCCGTCGCGCTCGCGGGCGGCTTTGCGGGTGGCCTGGGCAACTCGCGCGACCAGGAGCCCGCCACGCTCATCGCCGGCGTGGCCGTGGCGACCGCGCTTATGCCACCCCTGTGCGCGGCGGGCTATGGCATCGCCATCGCAAGCGGGTCGCTGTTTCTCTCGGCGCTTTACGAGTTTGGCATCAACGTGGTCTTTATCGCACTGGCCGCCGAGGCCGTGCTGCTTCTTTTGCGCGTGCCGCTCAAGCGCGACCTGAACGGCGACGGTATTGTGACTGCTGAAGAAAACGCCGAGGTCGACGAGCTGTCACGCAAGGTGCGCCGCCGCATCATTGTAGGCACGGTAGTCTTTGCCATCCCCTGCATCGTTATGACGGCGGGGTCTATTGGCTCCGCGCAGGCCGGCGTGCAGGACGGCTACGGCGTCACCGAAACCACGCGCGAGCTTGCCGCGGTACTGCCGGGCTTTAAGGATTACACCGTCGCCGTCGAGACCTCGGCCACCGAAGGCGACGAGAGGGGCATCGTCGAGCGCGAGATTGTCGCCCATGTGACGACAAGCGAGGCGCTCGGGGCACACGACCGCCGCGTTGCCCGCAAGCTTATCGACCTCAACGTGCCCGAACTCGATCGCATGGAGTTTGACGTGAAGTGATGCGGGGCGGCCCTACAGCTCGTACTTGTACACGCGGTAGATGTACTTTTCGGCTTCCATCTCGTAGGTGGCGATGGGCAGTCCGTAGCGGTCGTACTCGATAAAGGTCTTGGTCTGGCCCGATGCCACGAGCATGCTATTTGAATCGCCGACGCGCTGCGCACTGCTGACGTAGCCCGAGAACGGCACCGCGATCTGGTCTTCGAGCTCGTAGGTGCGGGCCGACTCGTCCACTGTAAAGATGCGCCCAAACGAATGCGTGCCCTTGTTGTAGTCGGTCACCACCGCGGCGCCCAGCTGGCCCCAGTCGAACTTGGGATAGCTTTCGGCCGCGCCAAAGTTGTTGTCGTACAGCAGCACCTGGTAGCAACCGGTCGTTGCCATGTCAGAACTCGGCAGATACGTCACGCTATGCTGGCCCGCATTGAGCAAAAATCGCCCTGGGCCTGCAGTAACTTGTCCTCAAAGCCTGAGCCGGCCCATTGCCACTCCTTTCTATTTCTGGGTCCATCTTCTCACTGCTGGCGGTCGAAAATGATCCGTTTTCCTCCGTCCCCGAGGGATCATTTTTTAGTACTTGAAGAAGCCCTCGCCCGAGCTTTCGCCCAGCTTGCCTTCGTCGAGCATTTTCTTGAGGACGGAGGCCATGGCCTTAAAGTTGTAGGGCATCATCATCTTCTTGAGCAGCGGGCTCACCAGGCCCGGGACCTTCTGATACTGCATTACGATGTTGTAGGCCGTCTGGATACCCACCGTGTCGAATACGCGGAACGGACCCTTGGGAGCGCCGGTGCCGCGCGTCCACGCGAGGTCGATGCTCTTGGGGTCACTCACGCCCGAGACATACAGGTCAAGGCCCGAGAGCAGCCATGGCACCAACATGGAGTTGAGCAGGTAGCCGTTCTTTTCCTTGTTGACGGGCAGGGCAAGCATGCGGATATCGTTGGCGAAGTCGACGAGCTCGTCGAAATAGCGCTTGTCAGTTTGGCTCTGGGCCATGACCTCGGTCATGTTGTTCTTCCAGATGGAGTTGGCAAAGTGCAGCGACAGGTACTTCTCGGGGCGACCAGTGTACTTGGCAAAGGTGCTCGGCAGCAGCGTAGAGGAGTTCGTCACGATGACGGTCTTTTGCGGCAGAACCGGGGCGAGCTTCTTGTAGAAGTCGATCTTTGCCTGGGTGTCCTCGGCCATAGACTCGATGACCAGGTCGGCGTCGGCCACGGCCTTGGCAAGATCTAACTCCAGCTTGAGTGTGGAGTAGGCACGCTCGACGGCGGCGAGTGCCGCCTCCTTGTCGAAGGGCTGGCCGCCATCGGCGATACCGGAGCACCACTCGCCCGTGCCGTCCGCCATGCCCTCGATAGCAGCGATGTACTCCTTGCGCGCGTGATCAATCTTGGGTTGGGTGCGGCTGATGCTGCCCTCGCTGCGCAGCCAAATCGTTACATCAAAGCCGCAGTAGGCTGCCTGAAAGGCAATCTGGCTTCCCAGCACGCCGCCGCCGGCAACGCAAACGGTCTTGTAGCTCATAAGAACAGTCCTCTCTTACGTAATTCCATAGATGTGTATTTATTCAACCGTAAGGAGGACGCGCGCTGTGGGTGGGTTCTATAAACGGACGGTAATTTGCGGCGAACGGCAACACCTGTTCATTATCTCAGGGTTCCGAGGACGATTTTTGTGCCACCGAGACGTCGTTTGCGGAAGTATGCGGCAAATTCCGGAAGCCTTGAGCACACCCCGGTTTTCCGCCAATAAAACCGACGCTCCTATAAGTTGTCAAGAGGCAGTTTGCGGGAGCGCTCCCTTCAATTCGCACAGGAGCTCGTAATACCTCCTCTCCAGTTTCGTCGACCGCCGTCTC
>UQIN01000031.1 GCA_900541035.1 uncultured Collinsella sp.
GGCCCGTGGGTTATACCCTAAGAGCAAACCACCCTTTTTAAGGGTGGTTCTGATTGCGGAACTCGTATTAAGTTAAGGACCAGGGGTCCTCTGCTATGTCTCGCTTTGTGTCAGCAAGCTGAATTTGAAGGTCTTGGACGCGCGGTACACAGGGGCCTGGGCTGAAAAGATTTTAGTTGGTAGTCGGTCGGAGGTGGGCGGGCGTTACGTTTGTCGCGAGTTCCGCATGCAAAGAAGGCCACTTAATGTGGCCTTCGTCTTGCATAGGACTGTAGAGCAGCAAACATAACCAAGCCCCACCGGGCAACCGGTCAGGTTAGGTTACTTTGCGGCGCCGGGGATGCCGTGGGAGGTTTTGGCGGTTTTGGCTCCGTTTACGATGGCGGTCTGTAGGGCCCTTACGGCGAGCATGCCCAGCAGGTCCAGGGGTACGGCGGCGCTTGTCTGAGCGTCTAGCTTGCCGCTGGCGAGGGTGTAGATGGTATCGCCGTCGTTGGTGGTGTGCGTGGGGCGGATGGCGTGCGCATAGGCATCTGCTGCCATCTGGGAGACCTTTGTGGCCTGCGCCTTGGTGAGCTCCACGTTGGTGACGATGCAGCTGATGGTGGTGTTGGTGCGGTCGAGCGGCATTTGCATGGAGCCGGCTGCGGCAAAGGCTGCGAGCTCCATGTCGACGATCTGGTCGCTATCTGCTGCAGCGCGCATTCCGGCGACCCATTCACCGGTGAAGGGGTCGATGACGTTGCCGCAGGCATTGACCGAGACCACGGCGCCCACCTTAACAGGGCCGAGTGCCACGGCGGCAGCGCCTAGGCCAGCCTTCATGCAGGTGGCGGGGCCCATGAGCTTGCCCACGGCGGCACCGGTGCCGGCACCTACATTGCCCTGCTCGAGCGCGGTGGGGGTGTTGTCGAGCGCCTCACGCACGGCGGAGATGCCAGCCTCAATGTCGGGGCGTACGGTGGGGTCGCCAAAGGCGAGGTCGAAGATGCAGCTGGAGCACACGATGGGCACCTGCGTGGGGCCGACGGGAAGGCCGATGCCGCGGCTCTCGAGCTCGCGGGCGACGCCGCTTGCGGCCTCCAGACCAAAGGCCGATCCACCCGAAAGGCAGACGGCGTGTACCTTGTCCACAGTGTTCTCGGGACGCAGCAGGTCGGTCTCGCGCGATGCCGGGGCACCGCCGCGAACGTCAACACCGCCGGTGGCACCCTCGGGTGCCACGATTACGGTGCAACCGGTGCCGGCCTCCTCGTCCGTATAGTTGCCAAAGCAAAAGCCATCGACATCACAAACGTCAATGGCCTCAAGCAGTGTATCCATGTTTTACTCCTATCGGTTTTCCGCCGGGCCTTATGCCCGGTCGGGATCCGTACGGTACGCCGAAATTGTAGGCGCTGGGGGATACCCAGCGCCAGATGCAATTACGATAGTTTTTGAATTGCGCGCGCGACGCGAGCGATGGGCAGGCCCACCACGTTGTAGAAGTCGCCCGAAATATCATGCACGAGCATGCGCCCACCGACGCCCTGGATGCCGTAGGCGCCGGCTTTGTCCATGGGCTCGCCCGAGGCGACGTAGCGCCCAATCTGCTCGTCGGTGAGCTCATAGAACGTCACGTCGGTCACATCGACAAACGACAGGCTCTCGGCGGCGTGCGGGGCTGTGACGTCTCCGGCCCTAACGATGCAGACGCCGGTTGCGACCTGGTGCGTGCGCCCCGAGAGCTCATGGAGCATGGTGCGGGCTTCGCCCTCGTTTGCCGGCTTGCCCAAAAGCTTGCCATCGAAGGTGACGATGGTGTCGGCCGCGATAGTCAGCTCATTGGGCTCGGCGTGCTCGGCGGCAATGGCGGCGGCCTTAGCGCGTGCTAAGCGCTCGACAAGCGTAAGCGGGGTCTCGTCATCAAAAGGAGTCTCGTCGATGTCAGCGGGAATGACGCGGATGTCGTAGCCCGCTTCGCGCATCAACTCGATGCGGCGCGGTGATTGCGAAGCCAAAATCATAGCTGAATGCCCTCGGTAACCTTCTCGACAGCCTTGTCGCCGGCGAGCGTACGCAGCAGCTCAAGCGCAAAGGGGAGCGACTGGGCCATGCCGCTGGCAGTGATGATGTTGCCGTCGTGTGTGACCTTGTCGCCGGTATAGGCGCCCTCGGGGAAGCTCTTCTCAAAGCCGGGGAAGCATGTGGCGCGGCGTCCCTCGAGCAGGTCGAGCTCGCCCAGGATAAACGGGGCGGCGCAGATGGCGGCAACATGCTTGGTCGCGGCGAACTCGCAGACTACGTCGCAGACGCGCTGGTCGGCGCGCAGGTTGGTAGCGCCGGGCAGACCGCCGGGCAGCACGACGCAGTCATACTCGTCAAAGTTAATCTCGTCAAAGAGTGCGTCGCAGGTTACGGGAATCTGCAGCGAGCTCACGACCTCGCGCGTGGGCATGACCGAGACGAGCGTGGCGCGCACGCCGCCGCGACGCATGACGTCGACCATGGTCAGGCATTCAATCGTTTCAAAGCCATCGGCGGCAAGAACGGCAACGCTGGGCATAAGGGTTCCTTTCATAGGGCGGCATACAATTAGCCGTCTTATACCCCGAAGACCCCCGCTTGCCACGCACCATTCCCCAATGATTTTGATCCTCGCCCCAGAAAAACATGCAGGGTGGATGGGTGTTGCGCACTAGGAGGGGCTTGCGGTGCGGCGATAAAATCTCGGCATCCGTCATCTTTCGCTACATGAGGAGCTGATGAGCGATGATAGGCCTTAGGGTATCCGATCTTCTCGTTTTGCTAGTTGTATTTGGTGGTGTCGCGGCTGTTGCCTTTGCTGTTATCTTGAACAAGGAATCGTCGAATAAGCCTCAGCCTCCGCAGTCCAATCCGTACCAGCAAATGCCTCCTGTGCAACAGGTCCCGCCGACACAGCAGGTGCCGACGGCAATCGATGATGCTCAGCCAGTTGAGCCCGCTCATTTTTGCCCACAGTGTGGCTCAATGTTGGAGGCAAACGCATCCTTCTGCCAAAACTGCGGCGCTCCGGTCAGCCATCAGTAATGAAATAGGGCGGGGTTCAGCAATCATTCACCACTCGATGATTGCTGAACCCCGCCCCCTAAAACAGATTAGTTTAGTTGCGCTTGAGGTGGACGACTGTTTCGCAGTGGAAGGTTTGCGGGAACAGATCGACTGGCGTGATCTTTACGGGGGAGAAGGTGCCTTCTTCGACAAAGCGTTTGAGATCGCGCGCCAGGGTGGCCGGGTCGCAGCTCACATAGGCGACATCGCGAGCGCTTGTGCTGGCGATGAGGTCGATGGCCTCAGGCGCTAGGCCTGCACGCGGCGGGTCGACTACTAGGACATCGGCGTCCTGGTCGGGGAACTCGCGCACCGCGTCTCCGCCAATGACGTCGACGTTATCAAGCTTGTTGATTTCCAGGTTACGGCGTAGATCGCGCACGGCGGGGCCGTAGGCCTCGACGGCAGCGACAAAGTCGCAGCGGCGGGCGAGCGGCAGGGTAAAGGTGCCGGCACCGCAGTACAGGTCCACGGCAAGCTCGTCTTCCTGCGGATCGAGCGCCTCCATAACGAGCTCGATCAAAATCTCGGCGCCCTTGGTGTTGACTTGGAAAAACGATGGGGCGGACAGGCGCATCTGGCCGTCAGCGATGTTCTCGGTCCACGAGCCCTCACCGGCGAGCATCTCCACCTTAGAGACACGGCGGGCCTTCTTTTCGCCCTTGCTCATCACGCGCACGATGCTCGTGGGATGAGCGGCGTCCGCCAGCACGCGGGAGACCTGCGAGCGCGGAAAAGAGCCTGTCGGCGTCCAGAGTGCGACCTCGAGTGCCTTGGTGCGGCGCGATGCGCGAATGCCCACGCGTTCGAGCCCCAAGTCATGGCTGCCGCTTAGATAGTTAAGTGCGCCGACGACCGATTTGAGTGCCTTCGGGAAGCGCTTATCGAACAGCGGACACATATCGACGGTCACGATTTTGCTGGGGTCGACACCGTGCATGCCAAGGCGCACGCGACCGTTGACGACGGTCGGTTCGAGCTCGATTTTATTGCGGTAGCCCCAGTCGTCCTTGGTGTGGCAGATGGGCTGTACCAACTCATCGACCTGCTCAGGAGCGAACTTGCCGATGCGCTCGAGCGTGGAGCGCAGGTTTTGCTCCTTGGCGGCGAGCTGTGCCGTGCGTGAGAGATTGCCCCACGAGCAGCCGCCGCAGATGCCCACGAAGGGGCAGGGAGGCTGAATGCGATCGGGGCTTGGCTCCAGAATCTCGGTGGTGCGGGCGCGCATGAACGACTTGCCGTCCTGTACGACCTCGGCCTCGACGATGTCGCCTGCCACGGCGCCCTGCACAAAGACGGCCTTGCCGTTGTCGGCGTGCGCCAGCCCGTCGGCGCCGTAGGTCATCGATTCTATAGTGAGCTTCATATTCCTGCCTGTCATTCGCGTTGTTGTTCGCACCATGGTAGCAGGGAAAAGCGCCCCGCATCCGAGGCTTTCCTCAAATGCGGGGCGCTTCTACAAACTGCTTCTACAAACGACTATTTCGTCTTGCCGGTAATGAGCGTCTTAAGACCCAGGCCGATCAGGCCCAGGCCTATGCGCACGCGACCGGGGCGATGGCGCTCGATGGCCTTGGTCTTGCCGGCGGGCTTATCGCGACGGGTGCTCGTCTCGGATACGGGCTTGGTGACCTGCGGCTCGGGCTGAGGTGCAGGTGCAGGCTCGGGCTCAATGACAGTCGCCTGGACCTTCTGAACCTCGGGTGTGGTCGGCTGCGGCTTAGGAGCAGGGGTGGGCTTTGCCTCGGCGGCGGGCTCCGGAGTCGCGGTAGCGGGCTCGGGCGCTTTCTCCACGGCGGTCTCTGCGGCAGCCTCGGGCTCATTCACCGGGGGAGCTGCAACCGCTTCCGGTTTGGCAGCTGCCCCGTGTTCAACCTCGGCCTGAATGGCCTCCTCGGCCACACGTTCCTTCTCCTGTGCGCGCTGCTGCGCGGCGGCCTCGGCGTTGCGATAGGCACGCTCCAGTAGAGCTTCCTGCGAGTTGAAGGGTTTCTCACCCTCTGCACGCTCCACGGGGACCCAGGTGCCGTCGCTCGTGAGGCTGCGGGCCTTCACGTTGTCCCGCAGCTGCATGCCCATATACTCGTGCACTAGGGCGCGGCAGGTGGGGTCGAGCACGGGGAAGGCGATCTCCACGCGGTGCTCGGTGTTGCGCGTCATCATGTCTGCCGAGCTCAGGTAAATCATGTCCGAGTCCACGCCAAAAGCGTAAACACGGGCGTGCTCCAAAAAGCGTCCGACGATGGAGCGGACATGCACGTTCTCGGTCTTGCCCGGAATACCGGGCTTGAGGCACGAGATGCCGCGGATGATCATGTCTACGCGCACGCCGGCACACGATGCCTCGGCGATCTTGTCGATGACCTCGCGGTCGGTCAGCGAGTTGAGCTTAAAGAACACGCGGGCGGGCTCGCCGGCAAGGGCGCGCTGAATCTCGCGGTCAAGCCCGCGCATGATGAGCGGTTTCAGTCCGACGGGCGCCACACCCAGGAAGCGGTAGTCGCCGCGCAGGTTGCCCAGCGACAGATTGCGGAAGAACAGGTTGGCGTCTTCACCGATGCCGGGATGGGCTGTCATGAGCATAAAGTCGCTGTAGAGTTTGGCCGTCTTCTCGTTAAAGTTGCCGGTGCCCAAAAGCGTGAGGCGGGTGAGCGCCATGCCCTCGCGATAGGTGAGCTGGCAGATCTTTGAGTGGCATTTAAAGCCCTCGGAACCATAGATGACGGTGCAGCCCGCCTCTTCCAGACGCTCGGCCCACTCGATGTTGTTCTGCTCGTCAAAGCGGGCACGAAGTTCCATGAGCACCGTGACCTCTTTGCCGTTCTCGGCAGCATCGATCAGCGACTCGCACAGGCGGCTCTGCTTGGCCACGCGGTAGAGTGTGATGCGCAGCGAGATGCACTCGGGGTCGTAGGCGGCCTCGTGCACCAGATCCAGGAAGGGGTTCATGGCCTCGTAGGGATAAAAGAGCAGCTTGTCGCCCTGCAGCACCTGTTCGCGGATGGAGCGGGTCATATCGATGGTGGGGTTGGGCTGCGGCTTAAACGGCGTAAAGAGGAGCTCGTTGCGTAGGTGCTCGGGAATCTTGCCCTCAATGCCAAAGACGTAGCCCAGGTCGAGCGGGATATCGCAGGTAAAGACCGAGCGGCGCGAAAGCTCGAGCGCCTTGCGGATGGTCTTGAGCGTCGCCTTCTCGAGCGACCCCGAGACCGCGAGCACAACCGGCTGCAGACGCAGGCGCTTCTTGAGAATGCGCTTCATGTGCTGGCGGTAGTCCTCTTCCTCTTCGACGCCCTCGCCGTCCGGATCGATGTCGGCGTTGCGGGTGACTCGGATGAGCGCGCGGTCGAGTGGCTTATAGGAGCCAAAGCAGCTGTCCAGGCAGGCGAGGATGACGTCCTCGAGCAAGATGTAGGAGTAGGTGCCGGTGGGCGAGGGGATCTCGACCACGCGGTTCATCGAGGCGGGAATCTCGATAAGGCCCAGTAGGCTCTCCTCGTCGGTGGCGCCGTCCAGACCACAGGCCAGATAGAGCGCGCCGTTGCGCAGGTTGGGGAAGGGGTGGCGAGGATCGATGACCAGCGGCGAGATGACCGGCGACACGTAGGCCTGGAAGTAGCGGGTTACAAAGGTGCGCTCCTCGGGCGTAAGCGAATCGATGTGGGCGCGGTGAACGCCCAAGGTGTCGAGCTTGCCCTCGATGCTCTTAAAGATGGACTCCCAACGGGTAAGGAGCCCGGGCATTTCGGCCATGACAGCATCGACCTGTTCGGAGGCGGTCATATTGCTCTTGTTGTCGACAGGTTGTTTTTTGAGCTCCGCCAGATCGGACAGGCCGCCCACGCGCACCATAAGGAACTCGTCGAGGTTGGACTCGAAGATCGAGACGAACTTTAGTCGCTCGAATAACGGAACGGTTTCGTCGAAGGCTTCGTCGAGCACGCGGTTGTCAAAGCGTAGCCAGCTGAGCTCTCGGTTTTGCGTGTATGAGAAGTCGCGCGGCGGTTTGCGCAGCTTTGCGGCGGCTTGCTTCTTTTCGATTTTGCTCGGCATATGCATCTGTCCGTTCAGTCCCCACAGGGGACGGTAGCCTAACACTATTCACTATTGTCTCAATTTAGTCTACCGCTGGCACGGACGTATCGCGTGAACGGTATCTTTACCTACTTCTTACGCTGCCAAGGCATGCAACTAACTGTCCAACTCGTTTGGAAACAATCTATATCCATACTCAACTGGTGAGGATGTATGAATAAGAATGATTGCGAGCTGAATATAATCGAATCCAAATTGAATCATGGACAAACGACATATATATGCAGAAAACCGTTTTAGCTATGCAATTCCTAAACATGAAAATATTTGTGCAATCTAGCTTAATTCCTTAGAAAAAAGAACATTTACCTTTGAAAACCTGCTTTAGAGAACCGAAGTGCATCATGGGGGAATCATATGCGATATGCCGTTCATCGCACTTTGTTGACCGTTCGGGGGCGAGGTGGAATTGCGTGTGGAATTTGGATATAACTAGAGCTGTCAGCAAGCAGCGTCCGCTATGGAGGGGCGCTGAGAGATTCGGCCGAAAGGCCCGAAAGAAAGGTAGGAGGCCATGACGAAAGGTCTGCACGTGCCTTCCGAGATCGGCAAGCTCAGGAAGGTCTGCCTGCACCGTCCCGGCGACGAGCTCCTCAACCTGCCGCCCGACGAGCTCGAGCGACTCCTGTTCGACGACGTCCCGTTCCTGGAGGTCGCGCAGCAGGAGCACGACACCTTCGCCCAGATCCTGAGGGACCAGGGCGTGGAGGTCCTCTATCTCGAGAACCTCGTCGCCGAGGTGTTCGACCAGGTCCCCGGCGCCCGCGCCGAGTTCACCGACCAGTACATCGCCGAGGCCGGCATCCGCGGCCAGCACATGCCGCAGATCGTCCGCGAGAAGCTGGACTCCATCGAGGACAACCTCGAGTTCGTCAAGAAGACCATGGCCGGCATGACCAAGGCCGAGATCGACATGCCCCTCACGGCGTCCACGACCCTCGACTCCCTGGTCAACTCCGAGTCCGAGTCCGACCTGATCATCGACCCGATGCCCAACCTCTACTTCACCCGCGACCCGTTCGCGGTCGTCGGCGAGGGCGTCAACCTCAACCGCATGTACTCGGTCACCCGCAACCGCGAGACCCTGTACGGCAAGTACATCTTCAAGTACCACCCCGACTACAAGGACGTCTCGCTGTACTTCCGCCGCGACTGCCAGTTCCACACCGAGGGCGGCGACGTGCTGAACATCAACGAGAAGACCCTCGCCGTCGGCATCTCCCAGCGCACCCAGGCCGCCGCGATCGACGTCATGGCCCAGAACATCTTCTGGAACTCCGACTCCAAGGTCGAGCGCATCCTGGCCTTCGACATCCCGGTCTCGCGCGCCTTCATGCACCTCGACACGGTCTTCACCCAGATCGACGTCGATAAGTTCACGATCCACCCCGCCATCATGGGCACCCTGCGCGTCTACGAGCTGACCGCCGGCAAGAACCCGGGCGACGTGAACATCCGCCTGATCGAGGACACCCTCGAGCACGTCCTGGAGGACGCCACCGGCGTCGACCAGGTCAAGCTGATCCCCTGCGGCGGCGGCGACCCGATCGCGGCCTCCCGCGAGCAGTGGAACGACGGCTCCAACACCCTGTGCGTCGAGCCCGGCAAGATCTGCGTCTACGCCCGCAACACCGTCACCAACGACGTGCTGTACAAGGAGGGCCTGGACCTTCTCGTCGTGCCCTCCGCCGAGCTCTCCCGCGGCCGCGGCGGCCCGCGCTGCATGAGCATGCCCTTCTGGCGCGAGGACCTCTAAGTCTTTCAGGACCCGTACAGGTCATAATACATACATCTAGCTGCCATTAGATGTCTCCCATTGGGGCGGTGCGGGTTTTCGCACCGCCCCAATCTTGTATGAGGGACGTCAACACGATTGGATGACTGCTTTTGTAAGGAGCTTGGCCATGGACATCAAGACGATTGGCGTTGAGGAATGGCTCAACGTTTGGGAGAAAAGTGCCACGTGGGACATCGCCCAGTCGACGATCTCGTCGCTCACCATGGGCGAGCTGCGCGCGCTCGATGAGCAGGACGGCGCCACGTTCTACGAGCGCTTGGACCGCGAGAAGATGAACTACGGCTGGATCGAGGGCTCGCCGGAGTTTAAGGCCGTGGTTGCCAAGCTGTATCGTCGGGAGGTCAATCCCGACCACATTCTGCAGACCAATGGCTGCACGGGTGCGAACCTCAACGCCATCATGGCCGTGGTCGAGCCCGGCGACCACGTTATCGCCGAGTGGCCCACCTACGCGCCGCTCTACGAGATTCCGCGCACGCTGGGCGCCGAGGTCGAGTATTGGGAGCTTTGCGAGGAACTCGGCTGGAAGCCCGATATCGAGGAACTCAAGCGCTTGGTGCGCCCCAACACCAAGCTTATCTGCATAAACAACGCATCGAACCCCATCGGTACGGTGCTCGATACCGATATGCTCGGCCAGATTGCCGAGATCGCCCGTTCGGTGGGCGCCTACGTGCTGTGCGACGAGGTGTATCTGCCGCTCGAAAACACTGAGTCCTTTATGTCGATGGTCGACGTGTACGAGAGGGCCATTGTCACCAACTCGTTGTCGAAGACCTATTCGACGCCTGCGGCCCGCGTGGGCTGGGTCGTGGCCGACGAAGAGGTGTCCAACCGCATCCGTACCTATCGCGATTACACCATGATCTGCGGCGGTGTGTTCAACGACGCCTTGGCGACCTATGTGCTTGAGCACAAGGACAAGATCCTCGAGCGCAATCGCAAGATCGTGTTTGGCAACCGCGATATCGCGCAGGCTTGGATCGATACGCAGCATCGCGTTTCCTGGACGGCCCCACAAGGCGTGTCTACCTCGTTTATCCAGCTGGATATTCCCGAGGACGACGAGGAGTTCTGCAAGCGCCTGCTGTCCGAGAGGGGAGTGCTGCTGGTCCCCGGTAGCCGTTTTGAGCTTCCCTGCGGCGCACGCCTGGGCTACTGCGCGAGCGAGGACGTTCTGCGCGAGGGCCTGAGGCTTTTGGGCGAGGCGCTGGCGGAGTTCGATCGCTAGGATTCCGATGGTCTTCGGGGGCCTTATCCAAATTAGCCGAAGATTATCGAAAACGGACCCGTTTCCCTAGGGGAAGCGGGTCCGTTTTTCTATACCGAGAAGTCAAGTTGTTACAAATGAGGCCATAAGGCGAGCCGGTATCCGATGGGCCTTATACTGAGCTTCCGGTGAACGGTATCAAGCGTCTGGTAAACGGTAATTTGTTACCAGAAATGAATAGGACAAACTTTTTTCTGAATAAAAATGAAAATGGTTGAGACGCGGTATGAATCGCTAATTCTATTCATAGCTTTATTGGAAATATGCAATTTGAGGGTGGTTTAATAAAGTTAAGTTCCATTTGTTATTTGGATTGAAAACGCGTTTAAGCACGTAAATAAACTTTATTAAATCAAAGTGTGCCATGCGTGAAGTATATGTGTATGCCGTTCACCCCTCATATAAAACCGTTCGGGGGCGAGGTGGAAGTATGAACTGATTTTGGATATAAATATGTCGTCAGCAATAACGCCTCACACGGAGGGGCGCTAACGAATCGGCCCTGACAGGGGCCCGAAAGAAAGGTAGGAGGCCATGACGAAAGGTCTGCACGTGCCTTCCGAGATCGGCAAGCTCAGGAAGGTCTGCCTGCACCGTCCCGGCGACGAGCTCCTCAACCTGCCGCCCGACGAGCTCGAGCGACTCCTGTTCGACGACGTCCCGTTCCTGGAGGTCGCGCAGCAGGAGCACGACACCTTCGCCCAGATCCTGAGGGACCAGGGCGTGGAGGTCCTCTATCTCGAGAACCTCGTCGCCGAGGTGTTCGACCAGGTCCCCGGCGCCCGCGCCGAGTTCACCGACCAGTACATCGCCGAGGCCGGCATCCGCGGCCAGCACATGCCGCAGATCGTCCGCGAGAAGCTGGACTCCATCGAGGACAACCTCGAGTTCGTCAAGAAGACCATGGCCGGCATGACCAAGGCCGAGATCGACATGCCCCTCACGGCGTCCACGACCCTCGACTCCCTGGTCAACTCCGAGTCCGAGTCCGACCTGATCATCGACCCGATGCCCAACCTCTACTTCACCCGCGACCCGTTCGCGGTCGTCGGCGAGGGCGTCAACCTCAACCGCATGTACTCGGTCACCCGCAACCGCGAGACCCTGTACGGCAAGTACATCTTCAAGTACCACCCCGACTACAAGGACGTCTCGCTGTACTTCCGCCGCGACTGCCAGTTCCACACCGAGGGCGGCGACGTGCTGAACATCAACGAGAAGACCCTCGCCGTCGGCATCTCCCAGCGCACCCAGGCCGCCGCGATCGACGTCATGGCCCAGAACATCTTCTGGAACTCCGACTCCAAGGTCGAGCGCATCCTGGCCTTCGACATCCCGGTCTCGCGCGCCTTCATGCACCTCGACACGGTCTTCACCCAGATCGACGTCGATAAGTTCACGATCCACCCCGCCATCATGGGCACCCTGCGCGTCTACGAGCTGACCGCCGGCAAGAACCCGGGCGACGTGAACATCCGCCTGATCGAGGACACCCTCGAGCACGTCCTGGAGGACGCCACCGGCGTCGACCAGGTCAAGCTGATCCCCTGCGGCGGCGGCGACCCGATCGCGGCCTCCCGCGAGCAGTGGAACGACGGCTCCAACACCCTGTGCGTCGAGCCCGGCAAGATCTGCGTCTACGCCCGCAACACCGTCACCAACGACGTGCTGTACAAGGAGGGCCTGGACCTTCTCGTCGTGCCCTCCGCCGAGCTCTCCCGCGGCCGCGGCGGCCCGCGCTGCATGAGCATGCCCTTCTGGCGCGAGGACCTCTAAGTCTTTCCGTTTCCGGTGCGGTCCCCCTACAACCGCACCGGTTTCGCCCGTCAAACGGGCAACACTAATACTTACGTAATTCATTTTTTCGAAAGGAAACGAACCATGGGTGTTAACCTCTCCGGCCGTAGCTTCCTCAAGCTCCTCGACCTCTCCACCGAGGAGATCGAGTACTTGCTCAAGCTTTCCAAGAACTTCAAGGACATGAAGCGCGCTGGCGTTCCGCACCGCTATCTCGAGGGCAAGAACATCGTTCTGCTCTTCCAGAAGACCTCCACTCGTACCCGCTGCGCCTTCGAGGTCGGCGGCATGGATCTGGGCATGGGCGTCACCTACCTCGATCCCGGTTCGTCGCAGATGGGCAAGAAGGAGTCCATCGAGGACACCGCCCGCGTTCTCGGCCGCATGTATGACGGCATCGAGTTCCGTGGCTTTGCCCAGGACGACGTCGAGGAGCTCGCTGCCAAGTCCGGCGTGCCCGTGTGGAACGGCCTGACCACCGAGTGGCACCCCACCCAGATGCTCGCCGACATCCTGACCGTCCAGGAGAACTTCAACTACGACATCAAGGGCAAGACCCTCGTCTTCATGGGCGACTGCAAGAACAATGTCGCTCGCTCCCTCATGGTTGTCTGCTCCAAGCTCGGCATGAACTTCGTGGCCTGCGGCCCCGAGGAGTGCATGCCCGCTGACGACGTCATCGAGGCCTGCAAGCCCATCGCCGAGGCCAACGGCTGCACCATCAAGCTGACCACTGACGTCAAGGACGGCGTCACCGGTGCCGATGTTATCTACACCGATGTGTGGGTCTCCATGGGCGAGCCCGACGAGGTCTGGGCCGAGCGCATCGCTCAGCTCACCCCGTATCGCGTTACCTCCGAGGTCATGGCTATGGCCAACCCGGGTGCCATCTTCCTGCACTGCCTGCCCAGCTTCCACGACACCAACACCACGATTGGCGCCGAGAAGTGCGAGCAGTTCGGCATCACCGAGCAGGAGGTCACCGACGAGGTCTTCGAGAGCCCCGCTTCCAAGGTCTTCGACGAGGCCGAGAACCGCATGCACACCATCAAGGCTGTCATGTACGCCACGCTCAAGTAAGAGCATCTAGCATCTCGCTCGCGGTGTATTGCTGCACACCCCGAGCGGCTTTGTCTGGTAAATATCTCGCGTCGGGCGGTGGGCACGGCACGGAAGATCCGCTTCGCGCGAGAAAGTTAAATGATTTATGAAGGGGGGATGAGAACCATGACTGAGACCGCTAAGAAAAAGCGCGGTATGCCTTCATCGTTCACCATTCTTCTAGCTCTGCTGGCAATTGTTGCAGTGATTACCGTTATCGTCTCCGGCACGTCCGGCGGCGCGGTTACCGCAGCCCGTCTGAGCGATTTCTGCACCGCCCCGATCCTGGGCTTCGCTGACGCTCTGCCCGTCTGCCTCTTCGTTATGATCCTGGGCGGCTTCCTCGGCATGATGACCGAGACCGGCGCCCTGGACAACGGCATCGCCGTTCTGGTGCAGAAGCTTAAGGGCAACGAGATTATGCTCATTCCCGTGCTGATGCTCATCTTCTCCCTCGGTGGTACCACCTATGGTATGTGCGAGGAGACCGTTCCCTTCTACGCCCTGCTCGCCGCTACCATGATGGCCGCTGGCTTCGACCCCATGGTCGGTGCCGCTACCGTCCTGCTCGGCGCTGGCTGCGGCTGCCTGGGCTCCACGGTTAACCCGTTCGCCGTCGGCGCTGCCGTCGACGCTCTGACCGGCGTTGGCATTGAGGTCAACCAGTCCATCATCATCGGCCTCGGTGCCGTCCTGTGGATTGTCACTACCGCTATGTCCATCTTCTTCGTGATGAACTATGCCAAGAAGGTCAAGGCTGACAAGGGTTCCACCATCCTGTCGATGCAGGAGCTCAAGGACGCCGAAGAGGCTCACGGCAAGGCTGCTTCCGAGGTCCACAAGGAGGTCAAGCTCACCGGTCGTCAGAAGGGTGTTCTGATTGCCTTCGCCTTCACCTTCGTCGTCATGATCGTCGGCTTCATTCCGCTGGCCGACCTCAACGAGGGCGTCGCCAACTTCTTCGACGCTGGCGCTGTCTACGACGCCGACGGTAACGCCGTCGTCCAGGGCTGGTCTGCCCTGATCACCGGCCTGCCCATTGGCCAGTGGTACTTCGACGAGGCTTCCACCTGGTTCTTCCTCATGGCCGTCCTGATCGGTATCATCGGTGGCCTGTCCGAGAAGCAGATCGTTAACACCTTTATCACCGGCGCTGCCGACATGATGTCCGTTGTTCTCGTCATCGCCCTCGCCCGTGGTATCTCCGTCCTCATGGCTAACACCGGCCTCGACGTCTTCGTCCTCGACGCTGCCGCCAATGCCCTGGCTGGCCTGTCCGGCGTGATCTTCGCTCCCATGAGCTTCCTGGTCTACTTCGGCCTGTCCTTCCTGATCCCCTCGACCTCCGGTATGGCCACCGTTTCCATGCCCATCATGGGACCGCTGGCTGTTAAGCTCGGCTTCTCGCCCGAGGTCATGGTCATGATCTTCTCCGCCGCCATCGGTGTCGTGAACCTGTTCACCCCGACCTCCGGCGCCATCATGGGCGGTCTCGCCCTGGCCAAGATCGAGTGGACGACCTGGCTCAAGTTTGCCCTTAAGCTCATCGTCGCGCTCTCCGTCGTCTGCGCCATCATCCTGACCGTCGCCTGCGTGTTGCTCTAAGTACCCAACGGGTACCCCACGGAAACCTTGACGATCCTGTAAAGGATCATCTGGTCATCGTCTGTCCGGTGGGGTAAACCCACCGGTAGACTCCTACCTTTAGCCCCCTTCCGTTCCGTGCGCGGGAGGGGGCGCTCTTGTGTTCCGGCGTTTTACCAAACGCCGGAACCACTCGACGCTGCAAGCCCGCCAGGGCGGCAATCTGACGTTCAATCGTCGGGCATGGCCAAAAGGCCTATGCCCTCCTCTTTCACGTCACTTTGCTCGCTCTGGTGGGCTTTCGCTGACTTTTGCTTCACCTGCGACGTTTCCATTATTGATACAAAGGCCAGGGTTGTTTGAACCAAAAAGGGGAAGTTGCGGTGGAATAGTTCCTGTTTGGCCGTCTTGAGGGGTTAAACGGGAACTATTTCACCGCAACTTATCGATGGCGTGTTTGGTTGGTGCCAGTTGATTGCTTGGGCGTTGGGGAGGGTCTGCTCCGTTATAATCGCCTAGATCATTAATTGGAAACGGGACGGGAGCCATATATGCGCCAGGGTTTCGACAACGCGAAGTATATCGAGCTGCAGGCTGCTCACATTAAGGAGCGCATCTCGCAGTTTGGTGGCAAGCTCTATTTGGAGTTTGGCGGTAAGCTGTTCGATGACTATCATGCGAGCCGCGTGCTGCCGGGTTTTGAACCGGACAGCAAGTTCCGCATGCTCAAGAGCATCGCCGACGATGTCGAGGTTATCATCGCGATCAACGCGAACCACATCGAGAAAAACAAGGCTCGTGGTGACCTCGGCATTACCTATGACGAGGATGTGCTGCGCCTGGTTGACCTGTTTCGCGGCAACGGCTTTGCTGTCGCGGCTGTGGTCATCACCCAGTACGCCGGCCAGCCCGCTGCCGATGTGTTCCGCAACCGCCTGAACGCGCTCGGTATTCCCGCCAAGCTGCACTATCCCATCGAGGGGTATCCGCACGATGTCGATCTGATCGTGTCCGACGATGGCTACGGCAAGAACGAGTTTGTCGAGACCACCCGACCGCTCGTCGTGGTCACTGCCCCCGGTCCTGGCTCGGGCAAGCTTGCCACCTGCCTGTCTCAGCTCTATCACGAGCACAAGCATGGCACGGCCGCCGGCTATGCCAAGTTCGAGACCTTCCCTGTCTGGAATCTTCCTCTGACGCATCCGGTCAATATTGCCTACGAGGCCGCCACGGCTGACCTCGACGACGCCAATATCATCGATTCGTTCCACCTTGAGGCCTACAACAAGACCACGGTCAACTACAACCGCGACGTCGAGGCCTTCCCGGTAGTCCGTGCCCTGATGGAAAAGATCCTGGGCAAGAGCCCCTACCAGAGCCCTACGGACATGGGCGTCAATATGGTCGGCTTTGCCATCACCGATGACGATGCCTGCCGCGACGCTTCCAAGATGGAGATCGTCCGCCGCTACTTTACCGCGGTCGAAAATGTGCGCCGTACCGGCGTGGGCGATGAGCAAGTCGACCGTCTCAAGATAATTATGAAGAAAGCCGGCATCGATAAGAACTACTCACCGGCGCGCTCGGCGGCCCTCACCAGGGAGCAGCTGACGGGTGGTCCCGTGGGTGCCATGGTCATGCCCGATGGCTCCGTGGTGACCGGCAAGACTTCCACGCGCCTGGGCGCCGCGAGCTCGCTCATCATGAATGCACTTAAGCATGTCTCGGGCGTCGACCTTGAGCTCGAGGTCATTAGCGATGAAGCGATCGAGCCCATCAGCAAGCTCAAGACGCATTTCCTGGGCAGCAAAAACCCGCGCCTCCACACCGACGAGACGCTTATGGCGCTGTCGATCACCTCGGCCACGAGTGAGACGGCCGCTCGCGTCCTTTCGGGCCTGGAGCAGCTGCGCGGTTGCGATGCCTTCTTTAGCGTGATTATCTCGCCGACGGACGAGACGGTACTGCGCAAACTGGGTATCAACGTGTGCTGCGAGCCCAAGTTTGAGCGCCGCGGTTTCTTCCATCGCTAAGTTTGAAGCACCGCGGTAATTACATTGCATTTTGGCCGTATCGGGTTAGCGCCCGGTACGGCTTTTTGATCAATAAAGCGCCTATTTCGGCGAAAAATAGCTGTTTACCTGCCTAGAAACAATTTGAGCGGTATACAATAACCGTAACTGTTTCATCCTTAGCGGGATGCCGCATGATGGATATTACCTGCCATCGTGAGGTGTGTCGGTCGCGCACGGCGCGTTAGATGCTCGTGCTCGGTTTGAGGAGGCTGCTATGGCGGGCAAGGGTCGTGCGAGTGTCAACGATATGAAGCGTGTCGAGGTGCTGGTGTTGATGGAGATCGACCAGCAAACCGAAGACAATGGCGGGCCGTATGGTTTCTCGCGCAAAACGCTTGCCGAGCGCGTGGGGGTTTCGCCGTATCGTGCCCGCGCCGCAATCGATCGCTTGGATTCCGAAGGCATGATTGATGTCATCTCGCGTTATAGCGACGACGGCGGTCAGCTTGCAAATGGCATTTGCCTCACCGAACGTGGCGAGTGGTATCTTGAGGGCGTCCGTACCGGCATGCTCGTTCAAGAAATGCTTGAGGACGAGGTTGCTGATCGATAGCAGCATGTAACCCTTGCCATAGCGACGCCGCCTGGGAAACCGGGCGGCGTTTTGTTTCAAGATTGAGAAATGCAATCGCACGCGAGAAAAATTGCGAACGGTCCGCGGCGCGAGTATTACAATGAAGACCCGTAAGATGTGGATAAACAACTTCTACGGGAAGCGCAGGTAACTCAATATGACCAAGCATGTGTTCGTAACCGGTGGCGTGGTTTCGTCCCTGGGCAAGGGTATCACCGCGGCCTCGCTGGGCCGTCTGCTCAAGTCGCGTGGCTACAAAGTAACGATGCAGAAGGCCGACCCGTATCTGAACGTCGACCCCGGTACCATGAGCCCGTTCCAGCATGGTGAGGTCTTCGTTACCGAGGATGGTTACGAGTCCGACCTGGACCTGGGTCATTACGAGCGCTTTATTGATGAGAACCTGACCCGCGATTCCAACTTTACGACCGGTGCTATCTACAAAAGCCTAATCGCCCGCGAGCGTCGCGGCGACTTTTTGGGCGGTACCGTGCAGGTGATTCCCCACGTCACCAATGCCATTAAGGACAAGTTCCGCCGCATCGAGGAGCAGACCGGCTCCGATGTAGTCATCACCGAGCTGGGCGGCACGATTGGCGACATCGAGTCCCAGCCGTTTGTCGAGGCCATCCGTCAGTACCGCAAGGAGGCCGGCCCCGAGAACGTCTGCTACATCCACGTGTCGCTCGTTCCCTATATCGCCGCCGCCCACGAGGTCAAGACCAAGCCGACGCAGCACTCCGTTAAGGAGCTCCGCAGCTTTGGTATCCAGCCCGATATTATCGTTCTGCGCTCCGACCACCATATCGACGATGCCATCCGCGGCAAGATTGCAAGCTTCTGCGACGTCGACACCGACTGTGTCTTTACCAACGAGGACTGCGCGAGCATCTACGATGTTCCGCAGTTGCTTGCCGAGCAGGACTTTGACCTGCGCATTTGCGAGCGCCTGGGTCTGGACCCGCGTGAGCGCGACATGAGCGAGTGGAACGAGTTCCTGCGCAAGCAGAACCATGCCAACCATCACGCCGACAAGGTGAAGATCGCCGTCGTGGGCAAGTACACGCAGCTGCCCGATGCCTACCTGTCGGTTATCGAGGCTCTGCACCACGCGGGCGTGTTCTACGATCGCCACGTTGACGTGCAGCTGGTCGATGGCGAGAGCCTCGACGAGCAGAACGTCTCCGAGGTCCTGGGTGACGCCTCGGGCATCTTGGTCCCTGGCGGCTTTGGCAAGCGCGCCCTGGAGGGCAAGATCCTCGCGGCCGAGTTTGCCCGCGAGCACAAGATTCCGTATCTGGGCATTTGCCTGGGTATGCAGGTGGCCGTGTGCGAATTTGCTCGCAACGTCGTCGGCCTTGCCGGCGCCAGCTCTTCCGAGTTCGATCCGGACGGCCCGTATAGTGTCATCGACCTGATGAGCTCGCAGGAGGACGTGACCGAGAAGGGCGGCACCATGCGCCTGGGCGCCTATCCGTGCAAGCTCGCCGCCGATACCCTCGCGCGCGAGGCATATGGCGAGGAGCTCGTCTACGAGCGTCACCGTCACCGCTTTGAGTTCAACAACGCCTTCCGTGACCAGCTCGAGGGCGCTGGTCTGGTTATCTCGGGTCTTTCGCCCGACGAGCGCCTGGTCGAGATGGTCGAGCTGCCGCGCGACGTGCATCCGTGGTATGTGGCAACCCAGGCTCATCCCGAGTTCAAGAGCCGCCCGACCAACCCGCAGCCGCTGTTCCGCGAGTTCGTGCGCGCCTCGATCGGCCAGCATGAGGGCGTCGATCGCTTGCAGGTGACGCCCAAGAACCTCGCTACGGACTAAGGGTGCCGGCGAACCAAGAACATACCGAAGCTACTCCCTCGTCGCTCGCTGTGGTGGCGGGGGAGTATCTCGATTACCTTGCGGTCGAGCGGGGTTTGGCGCGCAATACGATTGCGGCCTACCGTCGTGACCTGACGACGTACTGCGCCTATCTGGAGCGGGCGGGTATTGTGTCTTTTGAAGAGGTGACCCGTCAGGTCGTGGAGGGCTTTGTTGCCGATCGCCGCGACGGAGGCTATTCCGACGCCTCGGTGGAGCGCGCGCTTGCTGCCGTGAAGGGCCTGCATGCCTTTTTGGTGCGCGATGGGGCCGTGGCCCAAAACCCGACAGCGGCGTTGCGCCTGCCCAAAAAGGCAGATCGCCTGCCGGAATACCTTTCGGTGGAGGATGTCTCGGCACTGCTCGATCAAGACTTTCCCGAGGGCGAGATGGGACTGCGCGATCATGCCATCTTGGAAGTGCTTTACGGTTGCGGCCTGCGCGTGAGTGAGCTGGTTGGGCTCGATGTGGGCGATATCCATATCGATGACGGGTTTGTCCTGGTGCGCGGTAAGGGCTCCAAGGAGCGTCTGGCCCCGTTGGTGGGAAGCGCGGCTCGCGCCTTGACACACTATATAGGTGACGGGCGCACTCTCCTGGCCGCGCATGCTCACGGGACGGAGACCTCGGCGGTCTTTTTAAATAAGAACGGACGTCGCCTGTCGCGCCAGGCCGTGCATGCGATATGCGAGCGGTATGGGCGCCAGGTGGGGCTGGTTGGGCTCCATCCCCACACCCTGCGCCACTCCTTTGCCACCCACATGCTCGCGGGCGGTGCCGACCTGCGTGTGCTGCAGGAGATTTTGGGCCATGCCGATATTTCGACCACGCAGGTCTACACGCATGTCGACCGCACGCAACTGACCGAGGTCTATCTGGCGGCGCATCCGCTGGCACATCGCTAGTACCTCGCTGACCTGCACATTTATAAATATTAAGGGGGACGGGCCCCAGATTGCCGAGACGCGCTTTTGCGCGCATGGGCAATCTGGGGCCCGTCCCATTTTTCGCCAGACACCGACGCGTTGGTGGGCCGTGTGTGCCGTGGGTGGGGGAGTTTGGGGGCGATGTGAACGGCGTGTAAGGGGACGTAAAAATCGCCTCAAGGTCAACTTGAAGGTTGAGGTTCGCGGGCGTGGTTCTACAGGTGGCATCACGCCTGTGCTGCAAACACAACATATTGTGTTTTCGAACATATGCTCGGGGGTGTTTTACAACATATTGGGGGTGGAGTGGTGGG
>UQIN01000032.1 GCA_900541035.1 uncultured Collinsella sp.
AAAGATATGGCACCGTGGGGACACATGTATGTCAATCCTGGTCTAACAGAGCCTTAAAAAATCATCCCGCGGGGCTTGTGGCTCACGCGGGATGATGGCCTCTTATTTTTTCTTGTCCTGCTCCAGCAGTTCGGACGGTGTGCGATCGGGCTTGCCGCCGCGGAAAATCTCGCGGCCATGCAGACGATGTTCCAGGTCACGCTCGGCCTTTTCCTCGTCAATCTTGGTCTGGCTCACCACCGGGTCCTCAATCAACGACGACACCGAGTTCACCTGCTTCTGAATGCGCTCGGCGATGGTGTCATCCATACTCACGATGCGCATCTTCCAGTCGATACTCGTGGCGTTGGATGAGCTCTTGGTCCACACGAACGTCAAAATGGCGCTCTGGTGGCCCCGCGCGGGGAACATGCCAAAGAAGGAATCGTGCTGAATGTTGCTATCCTCGTCGATATAGGCGTGAACGTTATACACCACGCGGTCGATCTTGTCGTTGAGCAGCGCGTTGGTCGCAAGCGCCGCGGCCTGGATCTGCCCGTTGGACAGCAGCTCGAGCTCGTTGGCAGACGATGTGTCCAACACCGTCACCTCGACCGTGCCCGTACGCTCATCGGCTTCATCGACGGTAAAGTCGAGCGGGAACTGCGTAAAGCCGTTGCCCCACTCGAGTCCACCCTTGAGTGCTGTAGAAACGGTATCAACCGAAACGCTCTCGGACAGGTTGGCGGTATTCAGACGGCGCATCACGCCGTAGCCGATCTGCATGCCCACGATCAGCACCAAAATACCGATGACCACGGCCATCGCGGTCTTCGTAATGGTATGGCTCACCTGCGAGCCCGAAGGATCGTCCTCGGACAGCGGGTCGATATGTTTTGCCTGGCTCGCGCGGTCCTCGCTGCGCAGCTGTGCTAGCGCCGCTTTGTCACCGCGCTTGGCCGCAGCCTCCTTCTCACGCATGCGCTCGGTACGCTTTTTGGCAAGCGTAGGATCCAAGACGCCGGATGCATCGATTTCGGAGAATAACTCCGTCACTTCTTCCGGAGTCAAAGGGTTCTTGTCAGCCATAAACTTCCTGTCATATCAATCAGTCGAGCTCGTGCGCACGCGCACCTTCGAACTGCATTCGATAGTAACGGGCATAGGTGCCGCCACGGGCGAGAAGCTGTTCATGCGTGCCACGTTCCACAACGCGACCATGCTCAACGGTCGCAATCTCATCGGCGTGTTTAATGGTCGAGAGACGGTGGGCGATGATGATTGTGGTACGGCCGCGTGCCAGCTCTTCGAGCGACTCCTGCACCGCCTCCTCGCTCTCGTTATCCAAAGCACTCGTCGCCTCGTCCAAGATCAAGATTTTGGGATTCTTGAGAAACACACGCGCGATGGCAACGCGCTGCTTCTGTCCGCCCGAAAGACGGCTGCCGCGCTCGCCCACCACGGTGTCGTAGCCCTGTGGAAGCGATTCGATAAAGGTATCGATATTGGCGCGACGGGCGGCGTCGGCGATCTCTTCCGCCGTAGCGCTCGGCTTGCCGTAGGCGATGTTCTCGCCAATCGTACCGTCAAACAGATAGACATCCTGCTGCACCAGGCCGATGGCGCGACGCAGGCTCTGCTGCGTCACATCACGCACGTCCTGGCCGTCGATGCTAATGGATCCGGTAGCCACGTCATAAAAGCGCGGCAGCAGCGAACAGGTCGTGGACTTGCCGCCGCCCGAAGGGCCAACCAAAGCGATGGTCTGCCCGGGCTTGATGGACAGGTCCATATGGTCGATAACGGGACGCTCGTCGGCATCGCCCTCGCCCAGCTCGACATCCTCGTAGTTAAAGCACACGTCGTGATACTCCACGGCGCCGGCAGTCACCTGCAGATCCGTAGCGCCCGGCTTGTCCTGGATATCCGGCGCGGTCGAGAGCACCTCGTCCATACGCTTAAAGCCGGCGATAGCCTTCTGATACGTTTCGGCCGAATTAACGAGTGTCTCGAGCGGCGTGCAGAACAGCGAAATATAGAGAGCGAAGGTCGCCATATCGACCGCTTGCAGCTGCCCCTGGGCGACCAGCCAGCCGCCCAGCAGCACCACGATCACATAGAGCACGCCCGAGAGCAGGCCATACGTCGCAGTATAGACGCCCATGGCGTGATACATGTTCTCCTTGGACGAAAGATAGCGATTGTTGGAGGCGCGGAACTTGAAGCGTTCGGTCTCCTCATTGGCAAAACTCTTGACCACGCGCATGCCCGCCAGCGAATCCTGCAGCTGTGCATTGATGCCGCTGATCTTTTTGCGGTTGTCGCTAAAGACCTCGCGCATGCGCATGTTCTGCCAAAACATGATGACCGCAAACGCCGCCGTCACCACGGCCATGGCAAGCGCCAGCACCGGGGCGATGGTAAAGAGGATCACAAACGAGCCGATGATCTCGATGCCGCAGATGATGATCCACTCGGGCACGTGATGCGCCGCCTCGCAGATATCGAACAGGTCGTTGACCACGCGGCTCATCATGTCACCCGAGCTGTTGCGGTCGAAGTACGCAAAGCTAAAGCGCTCATACTGGTCGAACAGGTCCTCGCGCATCTTGGACTCCATGCGCGCGCCCATCACGTGACCCCAATAGCTCACAAAGTAGCGGCAGGCGCAGCGGACGGCATACATCAGCACCAAGCCCACCGCGATCATGCCGAGCGCCTGCATAATGGCAGCCTGACCCTGAGCAAATAGCCCACCGGTCAAATTGCGCAGGATAATGGGGAACGCCAGGTCAATGGCGGCAAGCACCAGAGCACAAACAGTATCAGCAACAAAAAGCCCCATCTGGGGCTCGTAGTAAGAAAGAAACCTCTTAAACATGCAGTCCTCGGAGATAAAACAATAACGTAAGACCCTGGGACAAAATAATCAGTAGTGTTTGCCCCAGGGTCGCCCTCGCTTTTAAAGCTCAGTTCCGCCTAGTCGGTGTGCGATGCTGTCGCAGGCAAGCGCGCCTACGACGGTCTTGGCGTCTTCGATCTTGCCGTCGAGCACGGCGTCGATCAGCTCGTGCAGCGGCACCAGGTCCACGTTGACAAACTCGTCATCATCGGGGTTGGGCGCATCAAACTCGAGCTTGGTAGCCAAGTAGATATGGATGATCTCATCGCAAAAACCGCAGGACGTGACAATCGACGTCAAAAAGCGAATACGACCAGCCCTAAAGCCCGTCTCCTCATGCAGTTCGCGCTTGGCGCAATCGAGCGGGTCCTCGCCCGGGTCGAGCTTGCCGGCAGGAATCTCGACCGTCACGCGGTCGATGGCGGTGCGGTACTGACGCACCAGTACGATCTTGCCGCTCTCGGTCAGTGCCACAACGGCCGCCGCACCCGGATGGCGAACGATATCGCGGGCGCTGCGGTGACCGTTGGGCAGCTCAACCTCAAGCCGGTGGACGTCGAGAATCTTGCCCTTCCAGGCGCACTCCTCCGAAAGAATCTTCTCGTGCAGCTCGGCATCGTGCGGGTCGTCATCGCCCAACACCAGCGCCGGCTCGTCAGCGACCTCGCCACCAGGCTCGCCCTCGGCGTGCCCATACATGCGGCTGTCCTCTTCGACGATCTGCGCGTCCACGAGCTCTTCGTTCTTCTCGTCCATCCGTCTCATTCCTCTCGGATTTTAGGCATCCCAGGCGTCGCGACCGCGCAGCGCGCGCAGGCCGATGTCGTGACGCAGGGTCTTGCCCTCAAAATCAATCTTCTCGCAGGCCTCGTAGGCAAGGTTGCGAGCGTTCTCGAACGTGTCGCCCAGAGCGGTCACGGCAAGCACGCGGCCACCATTGGTCACGAGCTGACCGTCCACCACGGCAGTGCCCGCGTGGTATACGGTCACGTTCTCCATGGCCTCGGCATCGGCGATACCGGTGATGACCTTGCCCTTCTCGTAGCTGCCGGGGTAGCCCGCGCTCGTCAGGACAACGGCCACGGCCCACTCGTCACGCCAGTCGAGCTCAATCTGATCGAGCTCGCAGTTGGCACAAGCCAGCATGACCTCGACCAGGTCGTTCTTAAGGCGCGGCAGCACGACCTGCGTCTCGGGATCACCAAAGCGGGCGTTGAACTCCAGCACCTTGGGGCCGGCGGGAGTGAGCATAAAGCCGCCATACAGGCAGCCGCGGTAGTCGATGCCCTCGGCAGCAAGCTCGGCAACGGTCTGCTCCATGACCTTCACCATGGTGGCGTGCTCCTCGTCAGTCACGATGGGCACCGGGCTGTAGACGCCCATGCCACCGGTGTTGGGACCCTTGTCGCCCTCGAGCGCGCGCTTGTGGTCCTGCGAGGTGGCCATGGGGCGCACGGTCTTGCCGTCGGTAAAGGCCAGCAGCGAGCACTCGGGGCCGGTCAGCATCTCCTCGATAACCACGGTGTTGCCGGCATCGCCAAAGGTGCCGCCAAAGCACTCGCGTACGGCTTCCTCGGCCTGCTCAAGTTCGGTCGCCACGATAACGCCCTTGCCCGCGGCAAGGCCGTCGGCCTTGACGACCAGCGGGGCGCCCTGCTCGCGCACGTAGGCGAGAGCCGAAGCCTCGTCGGTAAACGAACCATAGGCTGCCGTCGGAATGCCCGCACGCTCCATGAGCTGCTTGGAGAACAGCTTAGAGCCCTCCATCTGGGCGCCCTCGGCACCCGGGCCAAAGCAGGGAATACCCGCCGCGCGCACGGCGTCGGCCACGCCCGCCACGAGCGGAGCCTCGGGGCCAATTACCACGAGTCCGCATCCGTGGCTCTGAGCAAACGCCGCCACGGCCGCAGGATCGCAGTCGTCGAGAACCACGTTCTCGCCGCAGCTCGCGGTGCCGCCGTTACCCGGCGCGATGTAGAGCTTGCCGGCGCGCGGTGATGCTGCGAGCTTGGCTGCCAGAGCATGCTCGCGGCCGCCGCTGCCCAACAACAGGATGTCGATGGTTTGAGTGTCCGCCTTCAAGGGTGCCTCCTCTATGGATGAATGGCCCGCTCCGCGCGAGCCCTTTGCAAGCAAATATACCCCTCGGCCGCCCGTCTGGGCTGCAAAGGGGTATATCGCAATAACCGTATAAACCGATTACTTCCAGAATCGGTTGATGATCTGCTCGCGACCGGCGCCAACGCCAATGAACGTCACGCGGGTGTGTGCCAGATCCTCGATAAACGCCACGTAGTCCTGAGCCTCTTGCGGCAGCTCATCAAAGCTGCGGCAACCGGTGATGTCGCACTTCCAGCCGGGGAGCTCCTCGTAGATGGGCTTGGCATGCTCAAAGCGCACCTGATGCTCGGGCACGCTCGTGTAGCGCTCGCCATCGACGTCGTAGGCCACGCACACCTTGATGGTGTCGAAGGCCGAAAGCACGTCGAGCTTGGTCACGGCGATGTCGGTGAGGCCGTTGACGCGCGAGGCATAGTTGGCGATAGGGCCGTCAAACCAGCCGCAACGACGACGGCGACCGGTGGTCACGCCGTACTCATAGCCCTCCTCGGTCAGCGTGTGGCCAGCCTCGGACTCATAGGAAAGCTCGGTGGGCATGGGGCCCGAACCGACGCGGGTGATATAGGCCTTCATGACGCCCAGCACGCGGTCGACGTTCTTCATGCCCACGCCAGAGCCGGTGATGGCGCCGCCGGCGGTGCAGTTGGAAGACGTCACGTACGGATAGGTTCCGTGGTCGATGTCGAGTAGCGTCGCCTGGGCGCCTTCAAACAGCAGGTTCTTGCCCTCATCGATCATGTTGTTGAGCAGCAGGCTCGTCTCGGTGATGTAGGGACGCAGGCGCTCGGCCATCGGCAGGTACTCGTCGCAAATCTGGTCCACGGTGTAGGTGGGCAGGTTGTAGATGAGCTCGAGCTCGGGGTTCACGCGGGCGAGAGCGGTCTCCAACTTGTCGCGGAACAGCGTCTCGTCCAGCATGTCCTGCATGCGCAGGCCAATGCGGGCCATCTTGTCCTGATAGCACGGACCAATGCCGCGCTTGGTGGTACCGATGTTCTTCTTGCCGAGCTTCTGCTCAAAGGCGCCATCCAGATCGATGTGGTACGGCATGATGACATGCGCGTTGCCGCTAATCTTGAGGTTCTTGGTGGTGATGCCGTCGGCCTCGAACATGTCGATCTCCTCAAGGACAACCTTGGGGTTGACGACGCAGCCGTTACCGATCACCGACACGTGGTCGGAATACATGATGCCGGAGGGCACCTGGTGCAGGCCGTACTTTTTGCCGTTGACGACGATGGTGTGGCCGGCGTTGTTGCCGCCCGAATAGCGCACGACGGCATCAAAGTCGCCGGCGACCAGGTCGCAGATCTTACCCTTGCCCTCATCGCCCCACTGGGCACCGACCAAAACGGTTGACGGCATGTTTACTCCTCACATTCATGGACTGTCTACGCGCCATGCCGGCACGCAGAAGCACAAAACATTCCCAGTATACCCGTGCAACGGGCGCCTGTCCTACTCCTCGGCATGTGCCCCATCAAGCTCATAGAACTTGGTGGATGCCGGCAGGAACATCAGGTCGACGTCGCCGATCGGGCCCGAACGGTTCTTGGCCACGACGATACGCGTAACGCCCTCGTCGGGTCGATCGTCGCGCGAGGCTTCGGCCTCGTCGGCGGAGCGGTCCAAGAACATGACGATATCGGCGTCCTGCTCGATGGAGCCCGATTCACGAAGGTCGGAAAGCTGCGGGCGCTTGCCGGTACGGGATTCGACCTGACGCGAGAGCTGCGACAGCGCGATGAGCGGGATCTTGAGCTCCTTGGCCATGATCTTCAGACCACGCGACATCTCCGAAACCTCGACGGTACGGCTCTCGGAGCGGCGTCCCGGCGGAGGACTCACCAGCTGCAGGTAGTCCAGGATGATGATTGCCTTCTCCTTGTTATGGAGCATACGGCGGCTCTTGGCGCGAATCTCGGTCACTGTGGTGCCGGGCGTATCGTCAATCAGAATATCGAGCTTGGACAAGGTCTGCGTGGCCTCGTTGATATTGGCCCACTGTTCGGGGCTAATACGGCCCATGCGGAAGTCACTGATCGAGATCATGGCGTAGGCGCAAATCAGACGCTGGGCAATTTCCTTGCCCGACATCTCCAGCGAAAAGAAGCCAACGGTATAGCCCGCAGCGGCGGCATTCAGCGCCAGGTTCAGAGCGAACGACGTCTTACCCACGGCAGGGCGGGCGCCGATAATGATGAGCTGGCCCTCGCGGAAGCCCATGAGCATGCGGTCGAGCGACGGGAAGCCGGTGGGCACGCCCGCGGCCTGTCCGCCGGCCTTGCACACTTCCTCGGCCTCGTTATAGGCCTCGACCATAAACTCGGTCAGTGTCTTATAGCTCGACTTGACCTCGCGCGCCGTGACCTTGAGCAGTTTACTCTCGGCCAGTTCCACGACCTCTTTGGTGTCGGTAGGGGCGTTATAGGCCAGCGCATTGATCTCGTTGGTGGCACCGATCAGCTCGCGCAGCATCGAGTCGCGACGGACGATGGCGGCATGGTGCTGCCAGTTCACGAGCGACAGGGTCTGACCCATCAGCTCCAAAATGTAGGCCTCGCCGCCCACGGCATCAAGCTTGTTGATGCTGCGCAGGTAATCGATCAGCGATATGGAGTCGATGGGAATGCGGCTGTTGTACATATCGACCATCGCGGTGTAGATGGTCTTATGAATGGGCCGGTAGAAGTCATCGGGCTGCAGCTCGACCTGGGCCTCCTCGACCACCTCGGGCGACAGCAGCATGGCGGCCAGTACATTGGCCTCTGCATCTTGGTTTTGAGGGAGACCCGACTTGGAGCCACGGTCCTCGACCGTCAGCCCCGCCTCCCTTTCATCATATGCCATGAGCATCCTCATTCATATCGCTTGCGAGCATCCATAGTATCAGCCACAGCCCCAAAACGGGCCGCGCCCCGGCAATCATCACCGAACGAAACGGATGAACGGTCCCGCATGTGGGACTTCACCACAACGCCTGCCATGGCGCTCGCTGAGCGTAGAAAACAAAAGGGCGCCCTGGTCTCCCAGAGCGCCCTTCTTAGAACAAGATTGTTGCGTTGCAGCAAATGCTACTCGGCAGCAGCCTCAGTCTCGACCTCGGCGGTCTCGGCCTCGGCGACCTCAGCGGTCTCCTCAGCCTCAGCCTCGGCAGCGAGCTCCTCGGCGGTAACGCCAACGAGAACGACAACCTCGGCCTTGATCTCGCGGTACAGCGAGATGGCAACGGTGTGGGCACCGGCAACCTTGATGGGCTTACCGAGCTCGACGCGCTTGCGGTCGATGTCCATACCGAGCTGAGCCTTGATGGCGTCAGCGATCATAGCGGCGGTAACGGAGCCAAAGAGGATGCCCTCGTCGCCGACCTTGACGTCAACGGTGACCGTCTTGCCCTCGAAGGCAGCCTTGGTCTCGTTGGCGGTAGCCAGACGGACGGCCTCGCGCTTGGCGATGTTGTTGCGACGCTCGTCAAGCTGCTTGAGGTTGCCCTTGGTGGCGGCAACAGCGAGCTTCTTGGGGAACAGGAAGTTCTCAGCGTAACCCTGAGCGACCTCTACGACGTCACCCTCGCCGCCCTTGCCCTTGATCTCATCGAGAAGAATAACCTTCATGATGCGTCTCCCTTCTTAGCCGCGGTCGCGGTTGCCACGAGAGGAAACCACGGGGACGGTGTACGGCAGGAGAGCCATCTCGCGGGCGCGCTTGATGGCGTTGGCGATGTCATGCTGATGCTGCGTGCAAGCGCCAGTGACGCGACGGGGCTTGATCTTGCCACGGTCGGTCATGTACTTACGGAGAAGCTGAGTATCCTTATAGTCGATGAACTCAGTGTTCTCCTTGCAGAACTGGCAGTACTTACGACGCGGCTGACGTGCAGAAAAATCATTAGCCATGTCAAAATACCTTTCGTTTGGCAACTTCGGCGAACCGAAGCCGCCTCTCACTCAAAAATAGGTGAACAGCCCTTAAAACGGGATGTCCTCATCGTAGACGTCGACCGCGGGCGGCGTAGCCACCGGTGCGGCAGGACGCGGTGCGGGCGCAGGAGCTGCGGGGGCGTAACCGCCCTGATCGTAGCCACCCTGGCCACCACGGGAGCTCATAAACTCGATCTCATCGACGATGACTTCAAGCTTGCTCCGGCGCTGGCCGTCGCGCTCCCAAGAGCTGTAGCGCAGCTTGCCCTCGATCGCGACCTTGTTTCCCTTTGCCAGGAAACGGCTCACGGCCTCGGCGCGCGTGCCGAACATGGTGCAGTCGACAAAGTTGGGATAGTCCTCCCACTCGCCAGTCTGCGGGTTGCGGCGACGATCGTTCACGGCGACGCCAAAGGACAGAACCTGGGTTCCGCCGGCGGTGGCGCGCAGCTCGGGATCACGCGTGAGGTTACCGGTGATGTTCACTCGATTGATGCTCATAACTCACTACTTCCTCTTGGGGCACAAGCCCAGTCCAAAACGACAGTCTTACTCCTGGTCGTCGCGACGGACGATCATGTGGCGGACCACGGCGTCGGTGATGCGCAGGACGCGATCAAGCTCGGCGATCTGGGTAGGATCTGCGTGGAAGTTGATGAGGGTGTAGTCACCATCGGTGAGGTCGTTGATCTCGTAGGCGAGCTTGCGCTTGCCCCACTCGTCAACGGAGTCGACCTTGCCAGCGCCCTCAGCGATCGTGGTATCGATACGCTTCATAACAGCGAGACGAGTCTCGGGGTCGAGCGACGGGTCAACAAAGAACAGCAGTTCATAAGCCTTCATATTGTCACCTCCTCTGGGCAAATGTGGCTTCAGGTCGTGAAGGTGCGCCTGAAGCAGGAAAAGACTTGGTAATAATATCTTTCAACCTCCCAGGCTGCAAGAATGTGCAGCTACAACCTCATGACCTCCACATATGTCCATACTCACACGGCACTTCATGCGTCTTCCAACCAAATGCTGACCAAATGCTTGACGGATCTGTGGACAAGATACGGCGCTGCGGGGACAAACCAAATCGAACCGCAGGTCAGCAAGTGCAAGGCTGTGGTCGCGAAATGCATACCAGTGGCTCACAACACCGTTCAAAGATTTTTAAAATTGCTGACACGTCGTCTATAAATACCTATTTTGAACAATTTGCTGCATGCAGCCATGCTGGTCAGAGCCCGTTTTTGGCCTTCTAGATCCCGTCACGAAGCCAAGCGTTTCAAAAAATGCCAACTTTTCTGTTTGCACTTTGCGATTCCTCGTGTATACTGACTTTCGCATTTAACGGAGAGTTGTCCGAGTGGCCGAAGGAGCACGATTGGAAATCGTGTAGGCGTCAAAAGCGTCTCCAGGGTTCAAATCCCTGACTCTCCGCCAGTTAATTCCAAAGCAGGCCTTTGAGCCTGCTTTGTTTTTACCCCACGCGGAGGGGTGGCAGAGTGGTTGAATGCGGCGGTCTCGAAAACCGTTTGGCCTGTATAAGGTCACGAGGGTTCGAATCCCTCCTCCTCCGCCATTTTGGTTGAGAAAGCTCCCAGCAACGGGAGCTTTTTTGTTATCGGATCCCCTCTCGGCCGCACATCCCAACCAAACATGTACATCACCCTCCAAAAACGACATTTTCTGACATCTTTGAAGGCTGACGTACACGTTTGGATTGAGCTCACGGGAGTGGCACTATTCGGAAGGTGTCTCTTCGTCTCGCATGCCTTTCCAGTTGCGGATAAGCGCCTTGCGTAGTTCGTTTTGCTCTCGCTGGTACCCGGTGTCGGTACAGCGAGGCATGCCGAGTGCTTCGCGAATGTTGTTCATGGCGCGGTGAAAGGCGAGCTGGCTACCGAACTGAGCCGAAGTGAGCGTAACGATTCGATATCCCATTTGGGAGAGAACGGCCTCTCGCTCCGCATCTGCTCCCTTGCGCTCGAACTCATCGTGAAAGCCGCCCTTATATTCGATACCGAGCTCCCTGCGCTTGTAGGTAACGAGCGCATCGATTTTGAGTGTTCGAGCTTTGGCGCAATGCCAGAGACGTTGAGGGATCTCGAGCGGTTTGTTGAGTTCGATACCTCGGATGCCAACCCCGCCTTCGCTTGTTGGGAGCGAGAGGGCGATTGCCGAAGCGGTCTCCATAGGCGAGGCAGAATGGTCGTAGATATGTCTGAGTGCGAGTCGCGCGCGTGTGGCACCGGGTTTGCCGGGGTGCATATCGAGCAGCTCGGTAATTTGTTCCTTGGACGCGGTGGCTGGTTGCTCGGTATAAGGGTCGGCGGGATTGAGCCCCATGCGATAATCGCCGCAAACTTCATAGCCGTATTCGAGGTATTCGATCCTATCCATCCACTCGGCAGCGAGCACGAAGGTGAAGGCTTCGTCGGTGATGAAGATTCCGGGCGTCAACTCGTCAATATGCTCGTAGGGAAGATTTTGTCCAAGAATGTGGCAGATGACGCCTTTGGTTCGAATTCGCTCGAATTCGAATACAACCGAGATGTCGATAGTCTTGAGCATATCGGGCGGAATGCCGCAGTCGGTAAGGGCCTGTCGTATGCGCGCAACGCGTTGCTGGGTGGAGATGCCTCGTGCGCCTATCTGGTAGTCGCGTTGTGCGAGAGGCTGCACCAAATTCTGAGGTGCATGATGAACGAGCCGTGCGGTTTTATGCGAAATGAGAACAGGGGTATCCATTGATGACCTCTCGCTTTGAGCCGATACCCAACTCTTATGTCCGTTGAAGTGGGGAAATATACTGGATGTGAGTAAATCGACTCATGCATGCCGCGCATGATATGCAAACGCGTACGTTACCCTCCAAAGATGCCGAAAAATGTCGTTTTTGGAGGCTGACGTACACGTTTTGGACCCCCGGCATTCCAACAACGCCACGCCCGCATCCAGTCCCGACCGTTTGCCGAGCAATAGGGTCGCAATCGGCGCCGAACATGTACTATGTACGGGCATTGTCAAAATCCGTAACCCAAAGGACCCCATCTTGCCCGTCGTCGCCGCCATGACCATTACCTCACATGCCTCGGATGCCATGGTCGCTATTCCGTTTTGGCTCGAGATGTTCGCTGTTGTCGCTGCATCGATCTCGGGCGTGCTGGTTGCGCGCGAGCATAAGCTCGACCTGGTGGGTGCAGTTGCGCTCGCCGTGGTCTGCGGACTGGGCGGCGGTCTTTTACGCGATATGACGCTGCAGGTAGGCAACGTCTACATCCTCAACCAGCCGATGGCGCTCCCGCTTTCCATTGCCACGGCAGCCATCATCTATATCTTCCCGGCTATCGTCGACAAGCCCGAAAAACTCATCCCCTTGCTCGACATCATCTCGGTCGGCATCTATGCGGCAACCGGCGCAGACAAGGCGCTGGTCTACGGCTTTGCGCCGGCGGTGTGCATCATGATGGGCTTTTTTACCGCGGTGGGCGGCGGCATGCTGCGCGACGGCTTTATGGGCGTGGTTCCGGGCATTTTCCAACGCACTAACTTTTATGCCATCGCCGCCATCGCCGGATCGACAAGCTATGTGTGTCTCGTTATGAGCGGCATTATGAGCAATGTCGCCGCGCTGGTCGTATGCGTTGTCGTGACCATGGGCCTGCGCTGGCTCTCGCTGCGCTTTGACATCAAAAGCCCCACCGAAGAAGATATCGCGCGCTTCTTGCACCGTAAAAAGTAAACAGCACGGCACGACCCTTCGAAATGCAACCGAGAGGTTCTTTTAGAGCGCCCACGCGTTGGGTACCCTGTTAGATACATGTCGAGTATCTAACGAAGGATTCATTATGCCTTGCAACCTAGAACCGTCGTCCCGGCGCCGTAAAACGCAGGCCCGCACCGCCCTCCTATTCGCACTGATAGCGCTTGCGCTGACCGCGCTTCCCACAACGTCGTTCGCCGGCACAGACACCGCCGGCAACGTGCTCGCAACCGAAGTTGACTCAAATCCGTCTGGCGTCGAAGGCGACCTGTACTGGGCCGGCCAAAGCCTTAACCTAGATGACGCTTCCATCGGCCGCGATATTATCGCGGCAGGCGAGAGCCTGTCGATTCGCGACTGCACCGTAGGCGGCGCCGTTCGCCTGGCGGCGCGCACCATCGATATCTCCAAAACCGCAATCGATGGCAGCGTGACGGTAGCCGGTCAGCATGTCGTGCTCAACACTGGTAGCACCGCCAACTGTTTTTACGCAATGGGCGAGACGGTTGCCCTGCGCGGCTCTGCCAAGTCGGCAGCGCTCGCAGGCGACACCGTGACAATCGATGGCACCGTCGAGGGCGATGTCGAGGTTTGGGCCGATAAGCTCATCCTGGGCAAGAACGCCCACATCACCGGCACCGTGAACGCGCACGTCTCCGAGGACCCCGAGCGCGCCGCGGGAGCCGAGGTCGGCGCGCTCAAGATCGACCGCACCGAGAGCGAGAATACTTCCACCGTTAACGATGTCATCGGTGGTATCGTCGCCGCGGCACTCTCGACTTGCTTTGTCGCCCTACTGCTCGAACTCGTCTTTCCGCGCGCAACCGCCAGCGCCGCCGGCATGCTCCACCAGCGCCCCATGCCCCTGTGGGTGAGCGGTCTTCTGGGCACGATTGCTATCGTCCCCGCCGTCCTACTGCTAATTATCTCTATCGCTGGTCTGTCGCTTGCCGGAGCCCTCATGTGCGGTGTTATTGGCATCGCGCTGGTGTCGAGTGCCTTTGCAGGGTGCGCGATCGCGCGCATGGTCGGACACAGCCAGAACCGCTACGCCATGGCGGCCGCCGGCGGCGTGATCGCAGGTGCACTTACGGCAATCCCCCTCGTAGGCGATTTCATCAGCGGCGTGGCCTTTGTCTTCACGCTCGGCTATGTTATCCAGATCATCTGGCGCAACGCTCACCTCAAGTCGCAACAGCCGGCTAATACGCCGGAACTCCCCACCGCCTAGCCGCCAACCACCACAAAGGGGACAGGCACCTTTGTGGTGGTGCAAGCGAACCTGTCCCCCTTGCACCAAAAAGGGCGCCGACCATCGCGGTCGACGCCCTTTCTTATTGGCGGTTATAAGCCCCAGCGCTTATTTGTTGACCTGGCCGGCGCGGACGGCAGCCTTCTTGCGGTCGGTGGCGTTGAGCAGACGCTTGCGCAGGCGAATGTTCTTGGGGGTGATCTCGACCAGCTCGTCGTCGGCGATGTACTCCAGCGCCTCCTCCAGCGAGAAGGTGCGAGGCGGCACCAGCTGGACGGAGATATCGGAGGTCGAGGAACGCTGATTGCCCAGGTTCTTGGTACGAGCAATGTTGACGACCATGTCGCCAGCCTTGCTGCGCTCGCCCACGATCATGCCCTCGTAGCACTCGGTACCCGGCTCAACAAACAGCTGGCCGCGCTCCTGCAACGTACCCAGAGCGTAGGCAACAGCCTTCTCGGTGGTCATGGAGATCATGGCGCCGTTCTGACGGTTGCCGATCTCGCCGGCGTAGGGGCCGTACTCCAGGAAGGTGTGATAGAACACGCCCTCGCCGTGGGTGACGTTCATAATGCGGTTCTTAAGACCCATGATGCCACGCGTCGGGATCTTGAACTCAAGGTGGGTCACGATACCCGAGGTATCCATGCTCGTCATGATGCCGCCCGAGGTACCGAAGACCTCGACGACCTTGCCCGAATACTCGTCCGGGCACTCGACGACGGCCTGCTCGACGGGCTCCATCTTGTTGCCGTTCTCGTCCTTCTTAAACAGAACGCGGGGACGGCCGACCTGGAACTCAAAGCCCTCGCGACGCATGGACTCCATCAGGACGGACAGGTGCAGAATGCCGCGACCCGAGACCTCGACGCCGCTCTTGTCCTCGAGCTCCTCGATCTTCATGGTCACGTTGTTCTCGGCCTCGTTGAACAGGCGCTCTTTGAGCTGACGGGCGCCCACGATGTCGCCGTCGCGGCCGACGAGCGGGGAGGTCGAGGCCTCAAAGACGATGGACAGGGTCGGCGGGTCGATCTCGATGGGCTCGAGCTCGACGGGATTCTCGGGATCGGTGTAGACATCGCCGATGTCGGTGTGGTCGATGCCCACGACGGCGGCGATATCGCCGGCGCCGACTTCCTGGCACTCGGTGCGGCCCAGGTAGTCGAAGGTGAAGAGCTGCTTGACGGTAGCGGTGGCGCTGGAGCCGTCGTTCTTCACAACCAGGATCTGGTCGCCCTGGTGGATGGTGCCGGAGTACACACGGCCGATGCCGATGCGGCCGACAAAGTTGGAGTGGTCGATGGTCACGCACTGCATGGCCAGCGGGGCGTTCTCGTCAACCTCGGGTGCGGGCATGTCGTCGATGATCATGTCGAGCAGCGGGTACATGTCCATGTTGCCGTCCTCGGGATCGAGGCGGGCAAAGCCGTTCATGGCGCTGGCGTAGACGACGTGCTCCATGGCAAACTCAAGCTGGTCGTCGGTGGCGCCCAGGTCGGCCATGAGGTCGAGGCAGTCGTTGTAGGCCTTCTCGGGGTTGGCGCCCGGACGGTCGATCTTGTTGATGACGATCATGATCTTGAGGCCGGTGTCGATAGCGTGACGCAGCACGAAGCGGGTCTGGGGCATGGGGCCCTCAAAAGCGTCGACCAGCAGCAGGGCGCCGTCGGCCATACGCAGCACGCGCTCGACCTCGCCGCCAAAGTCGGCGTGGCCCGGGGTGTCGATGACGTTGATCTTGACATCCTTGTACTCGATAGAGATGTTCTTGGCGAGAATCGTAATGCCGCGCTCGCGCTCCTGGTCGTTAGAGTCCAGGACGCGGTCCTCGACCTGCTGGTTGGCACGGAAGGCGTCCGTGGCACGCAGGAGCTTGTCAACCATCGTCGTCTTGCCGTGGTCGACGTGGGCGATGATGGCGATGTTCCTCAGATTGTCTACGCGCATGTAGTTCCCCTATCTTCTATCCATATACAAACGGCACGCGTATGCGGCCCGCCCAGCGATACAACGCTCAGCGGGAATATTGAGCCTTTTACCGAAAACTCGTTTATTTTAGCGATTTTAGATAAGAGGGGTTTCCTCACCTGCAGGTTCAGGGTCGCTCCACATAAAACCATCGCCGGCACCCATGCCCTCATACAGCACGTATGCCGAAAAACCGCTCTCGAGCGTGGTTTCGAAGAAGCTCACGAGCAGGGCGTCGTGATAGCCGCCGTCAATTTCGACACAACCGGTGTAGCCGATGGCATAGCGGGCTATGCGGCCCAGGCCCTCGTCCTTGAGGCCCATCTTGTGCTCGGAGATAAAGTTGGTGGCAGCCTCCAGGCATGCCTCCTCGCCGTCCTCGTCGAGCGCCGCCAGATATCGGTTGGAAGCAGCGTCCTCGATCGCCACAACTACGCCCGGATTCTCGCCGGCGGCAAGGTCGTCCAAGAACGCACCAATCAGGTCACACACCATGGCGTCGAGCTCGGCGGAGACGTTACCGGCGTCCTGCATATCCTGTGCCATCTCTAGACCTTCCCATCGAATCCGGCGTCGTTACAGTTGTTGTGCCTCGGCAGCGATCTTGGCGGCAGCGTCGCGGGCGCGCATCATATCCATCGCGCGCTTGTCGAGTACCTTGATCTGGTTGGTCAGCATTACTGCATCGACCACACCCCAGATTACCAAGCCTGTTGAAATCGAAAACCCAAGCGCACCAACTGTACCACGAAGGCGCGAGCAGATTGCCGCGACAAGGGCGGAGACGACAACCATCTTGATAAACGAGCCGCGGCGCTCGCGAAGCGTGCGGGCCTGCGTCACATAGGCAATGCGTGCCGCCTCGGATGCCTCCGAGCGCATCTGGGCCTCGCGCGCAATGGCCGCTGCCTCAGCCGACATACCGCTGGCCATCAGCGAACACTCCGCAACCCTACCGCCCCGCATTTAGAAGTCATCGGGGGAGAGCGTATGGACGAACTCGTCGAACTTCTCGAACTCCTGCTCGTCGTCGACTTCCTCGGCGTGGGTAGAAACAGTGCCCAGGCGATTCATGATGTCGTCCTCCACAAACATGGGAGCATTGCTGCGCACGGCAAGGGCAATGGCATCACTGGGACGAGCGTCGATCTTGCGCTCCTCGCCATCGGCCAGTACGACGATCGTCGCGTAGAACACCGGCGGCTCGGCGCGGACGATCTCGATGCGCTCGAGCTTGGCGCCCAGGGCGTCAACGGTATCGAGCAACAGGTCATGGGTGATCGGGCGCTCGGCGCGGCCGCTATCGATGCCGCGGCTGATGGCAGCAGCTTCAAACGAACCAGTCTGAATGGAAAGGGAACGCAGCGGCGCGGGCGAGTCCGATTTGCTGCTGCGCTCACGAAGCACGATAAGCGATGGCACGGGACCGGCGGCCATGACGATGGTCTCTATGTCGACACGAACCATGGAACACCTCCGGTACGTAGCGGTTAACAGGCGGCAGGGTCGCCGCATTGAATAGCTATACTACCCAATCTTTCGCCCAGCACACAAAATCAAAGTAGTTAATTTGGGACGGGGTATTTTGACTACTTTTGTTTGATAAGAAAAAAGCCCCGAGGCAATGCCCCGGGGCTCTTCACGTTTTTGATGGTGGACCTGACAAGATTCGAACTTGTGACCTCCCGGTTATCAGCCGGACGCTCTAACCAACTGAGCTACAGGTCCATCATGGTGGAGGTTAGGGGGATCGAACCCCTGACCTCAGGCTTGCAAAGCCCGCGCTCTCCCAGCTGA
>UQIN01000033.1 GCA_900541035.1 uncultured Collinsella sp.
GCCCGTGGGTTATACCCTAAGAGCAAACCACCCTTTTTAAGGGTGGTTCTGATTGTGTGTGGGGTCCCTGTCTTCACAATTTTCGTCAAGCTTTTGGTTAGATTTTGGTCAGTTGGCCTAAGGGTGGAAGGCCAAAAGATTGCTGGCGAAAAAAGCTCAGAGAAAGTGCTGGTAGGGGAGTTGTTGAGCTTTTCGACAGCTTTTGAGCAAAAGAAACTTTGTGGCTATTGCCGGCGATTGCGTTGTCGCGGTCATGACGGTGCGGGATGCTGGTCGTAAGCGTCGAATGCTCCGATTTTGGAGGCCAGCATGGATCTGTTTCTTGAGACTCCGCAACAACAAGCCGAGCGCATGTTGCGTCAGCAGCAACGACTCATGGAGATGCAAATGCAAGGGGCGGCAGCCCAGCCCTTTGCGCAAAATGTCGTGCCCGCTGCTGTACCTGCAGCTGTGCCCGGGTATGAATCGGCGCCAGAGGCCTATTCCGTACAGCAAGATTCATATGCGCAGGAGCTCGCGTTCGACAAACGCCGCGCGCGCCGCCGCCGTTTGGGCCAGCGCCTGCGCACATTGGCGATGATCGTGCTCATCCCGCTGGGGCTTGCGGCCATCTTTCTGGCGTCGTATGCCCTCACGTGCATCCTCAACGGCGCATCGCCCAACGAGGTGCTCCAGCATCTAGCGGCCCTGGGCCAGCGCCTAGGTGACGTCATAACAACCATCCGCGCCGGCTGGGAGAGCTAGCTTCTCTCAAAGGCCGTCTTAGATTTAAAGGATTGCAGTCTCAAACAGGATCTTTTCCTCTGGGCGGTCTAGTCGTGTCACTCTATAGTATTATTGAAGACGAATAATACTAATGGAGGTGCGCGGTTGAATCTGACTTTTGAGGGATTCTTGAAGGGCTATTGTCGTGAGTTGTCTGGGCAACAGTCGTTGAGTTTTAGAAAGCTGGTTGAGCGGGCAACGACGGTTGCGCCGCGCGTGGCGGAGCCCCTGTTTTTGCTCGCTTTGGCACAGGGTAAAGCCGAATACGTTCTGGGTTTATCCGAGGGTTCGTGGATGGAAGAGGGTTACCGAGGCGTTTTGTCCTTGTACGCCCAAACGGGTAGCCTGGCATCTCTATGCGCCGAGGACAAACTTCCTAATCGTTATACCAACGTTTGGCGTGCGTATAGAGCGGTGAAGGAAAAGCCAGTGGCGGACAGAAGAATCAACGCCCTGATGCGAAAAAGAACGTTGGGAGCGCTAGAGGAATCGGGTGTAACGCGCTACGGTCTCTGCCGCGATTTGAATCTGAATAAGGGAAACGTGTACGCATATTTAGCCGGTGATGACTCAAAGGTGAGCAGGGAGACGGCGCGCCGCATTATGGAATATGCGGAGGAGAGGGGCGCCCAAGAAGGGGCCGGGCGCCCGGTGCGTATGGCGGGGTAAGATTGATCGCGGTTTTGATTGGTGCTCGATTGGGTTTGTTGGGCGGAGTTTATGTCTGCTATTGATATTGTGCTTGTTGTGATCGCCTTGGTGGCGGTGGGGGTTGCTGTGGCTTGCGCCCTCCAGCTCAAGAGCCTGCGTGCCGAGTTGCGGGAGCGTGGCGACAGTAGCGCGGAAACGCTGGCAGCACTCGAGCAGGCCAACAACGCGCTCGATGCCCTGAACGTCGCGCTGGCCGAAACTCGCCGCACGACCAATGCCATCGCGCAGCAGCAGACGACAGATGCGGCCGTGGAGCAGCAACGTTACCTGACCATCGCACGTGAGTTTTCGCAAGCTGGTGACCGGATGGATGACCTGCGCCGCGAGACGGCCCAACAGCTCGGTGCCAACCGCGAGGGTATCGAGCATCGCCTGGACAAGGTGCGCGAAACGGTCGATGCTCAGCTGGGCGCCATCCGCAAGGACAACAACGTGCAGCTCGATCAGATGCGCGCGACGGTGGACGAGAAGCTCTCCCGTACGCTCAACGATCGCCTGTCTGCATCGTTTAAGCAGGTGAGCGACCAGCTCGAGGCCGTGTACAAGGGCCTGGGTGACATGCAATCTATCGCCACCGGCGTGGGCGACCTTAAGCGCGTGCTGGGCAATGTTAAGGCGCGCGGCATTTTGGGCGAGGTGCAGCTGGGCGCGATCCTGGCGGACATCCTTACGCCCGACCAGTATCTGGAAAACGTTGCCACCAAGCCTGGCGCCTCGGAGCGTGTTGAGTTTGCCGTCAAGCTGCCGGTAGACGAGGGCGATCCCGTGCTGCTGCCAATCGACTCCAAATTCCCGGGCGATGCATATGAGCATCTGCTCGACGCCCAGGAGTCGGGCGACGCGGAGGCCGTCGCCGCCGCGCGCAAGACGCTCGATGCGATGGTCAAACGCGAGGCCAAGGACATCTGCGAAAAGTATCTGAGCGTGCCGGCGACCACCAACTTCGGCATTCTGTTCGTGCCGTTTGAGGGCCTGTACGCCGAGGTTGTCAGCCGCCCCGGGCTTATCGAGACCCTGGGCCGCGACTATCACGTCAACGTTGCCGGCCCCAGTACCATGGCCGCCATCCTCAACAGCCTGCAGATGAGCTACCAGACGTTTAGGCTGCAAAAACGCACCGATGACGTGCTGCGCGTGCTTTCCGCCGTCAAGGCCGAGCTGCCGCGCTATCAGGCGGCACTGCGTCGCGCGCAGCAGCAGATCGAGACCGCGGGCAAGACGGTCGAGGGCATTATCACCACGCGCACCAACGTTATGGAGCGCAAGCTCAAGGACATCGACGCGCTGGAAGACGCGCGGGAGGCCGACGAGATTTTGGGCTTGGAGTCTGCAGGCCTGCTCGCAGACCAAAAAGACGAGGACTAGTTGCATCTAACGGCGGGGCGCCTGCGTAAGCACTGCGCGGGCGCTTTTCGTATCGTGCTTGCCTGAAGCGCACTTCAATGTGCAACAATGGCGTTTCGCCCTATCAGACGCGAAAGGAACCCATGTCTCAGAGAAGCACCAGCCCGCTCAAACGCTCCACCGTACGTCGCACGCTGCAGCGTTTTTGGGACGTCACGCGCACGCAGCCGCTGATTGTCTTTCTCTCGGTATTCTCGTCGGCGGGCTACATCTTTTTGCTGACGTTTGCCAATACCTATGTGATGGCCCTTATTGTCGACCGCGTTCAAGCCGGTCCCGTGGCGGGTGACCAGGTGTTTGAGGTCTTCGGCCCCTATATCCTGGCGCTCGTACTCGTTAACCTGGTGGGTCAGATCCTCTCCAAGTTACAGGACTACACCGTCTACAAGCTCGAGATCGCAGGCAACTATCACCTGGCGCGTCTGTGCTTCGACACGCTCTCCAACCAATCCATGACATTCCATACCAGCCGCTTTGGCGGATCGCTTGTGAGCCAGACAAGCCGTTTTATGAGCGGCTACACGGGTCTGGTCGACGTGACGGTGTATTCGCTCATCCCCACCATCACCTCGGTCATCTGCACCGTGGCCGCACTTGCCCCGGTGGTGCCGACGTTTACCGTGATCCTGGTGTGCATCATGGTCGTCTACATCGCGTTTGTCTGGCTTATGTACAAGCGCATCATGCCGCTTTCGGCCGCGACGTCCGCTGCGCAGAACAAGCTCTCGGGCGTGCTCTCCGACGCGGTCACGAACATCTTGGCCGTCAAGACCTGCGGGCGCGAGGACTTCGAACGCGATCTGTTCGACGCCGCCGATCGCGCCGCGCGCGACGCCGAGACGGTCTCGATGCACGCCATGATGCAGCGCAACTTTACGACCTCGGGCCTTATCGTCATCACCATGGCCGTGGTGAGTGTGTTCGTGGCGGGCGGTAATGCGTGGTTTGGCGTCTCGGCCGGCTCGCTCGTCATGATCTTTACCTACACCTATAACCTCACCATGCGCCTGAACTACGTAAGCTCCATGATGCAGCGTATCAACCGCGCTTTGGGCGATGCGGCCGAGATGACGCGCGTGCTGGACGAGCCGCGTTTGGTGGCAGACGACCCGGACGCCCCTGAGCTCAAAGTAACCGAGGGCGCGATTGATTTTGAGCACCTGAGCTTTGCGTACCGTGACGCTGCGGCGGGCGAGAACGTGTTCGATGACCTGACACTTCATGTGGCGGCGGGCCAGCGCGTGGGCCTGGTGGGCAAATCGGGCTCGGGTAAGACGACGCTCACCAAGCTGCTGCTGCGCCTGGACGATGTCCAGGGCGGCCGCGTGCTCGTGGACGGTCAGGATGTCTCGCGCTGCACGCAGCAAAGCCTGCGCCGCCAGGTTGCCTACGTGCCGCAGGAGGCGCTGCTGTTCCACCGCTCCATTCGCGAAAACATTGCCTACGGTCGTCCCAACGCCACTGATGAGCAGATTCGCGAAGCCGCGCGCCTGGCCAATGCCCTGGAGTTTATCGACCGATTGCCCCGTGGCTTTGACACCATGGTGGGTGAGCGCGGCGTCAAGCTCTCGGGCGGCCAGCGTCAGCGCGTGGCTATCTCTCGCGCCATCCTAACCGACGCGCCGATTCTAGTGCTCGACGAGGCGACCTCTGCCCTCGACAGCGAGTCCGAGGCGCTGGTGCAGGAGGCGCTCGAGAACCTGATGCGCGGCCGCACCTCCATTGTGGTGGCACATCGCCTGTCCACCGTGGCGGCGCTCGACCGCATTGTGGTGCTGGCCGATGGCGAGATTGTCGAGGACGGCACGCATGCGCAGCTTGTCGAGGCGGGCGGCGAGTACGCGAGCCTGTGGAGCCGTCAGACCGGCGCATTCTTGGAGGTGTAAGCGTCTCGGACGTGGGACAATTGTGCCCATAAGTTTATTGTGCCGTTGAGCCGAGGAGTCGTTATGCCACGCGAGACCAATGCCGCCAAGCGCGAGCGCGCCATCGAGGTGTGTGAGCGCCTCAACCGTCGCTATGGCCCGGTCGAGTGCTTTTTGGACCACGAGAATCCCTTCCGCCTGCTGATCGCGGTGCTGCTTTCGGCGCAAACGACCGATGCACAGGTCAACAAGGTGACGCCGCGGCTGTTTGCCCAGTGGCCCACGCCCGAGGCCATGGCCGGGGCGAGCGTGGCTGACGTGGCAGACACCATCAAGTCACTCGGCTTTTATAAGAGCAAGGCCAAGCACGCCGTGGAGGCCGCGCAGATGATCGTCGCCGACTATGGCGGCGAGGTGCCGGCCGACATGAAGGAACTCGTCAAGCTGCCGGGCGTGGGACGCAAGACGGCGAACATCGTGCTCAACGTGGGGTATGGCATCGTGGAGGGCATTGCGGTGGACACGCACGTCAACCGCATTGCGCATCGCCTGATGTTGAGTCCCAAGACACATGCCAAGGAGCCGCTCAAGACCGAGCAAGATCTGCTCAAGATCTTGCCGCACGAGTATTGGGAGTCGGTCAATCACCAGTGGATCACCTTTGGCCGCGAGATTTGCGATGCCCGTAAGCCCAAGTGCGACGAGTGCCCGCTGGCAGACCTTTGCCCCAGCGTGCGTGTGACGGGATAGGGCCCGGCACGTTTTGCCGGCACTCGAAGACGGCGACCAATGTTGCGCAACACATTTGGGCTGCGAAGGCTCAATATGATGGCGGCAGATACCGTTTGTTGTGAGGGGATGCCCGAATATGTTTTGCACCAAGCGTGGCTCCGAGATGCCCGACGGAACCGATTTTTGCACGAACTGCGGGGCGCGCATGGGCACGGTCTCTCCGGCTGCTGCGCCCGCCGAGCCCGCGTCGATGCCGGCGGCAGGGATGCCTCCCGTGCAGGGTGCCGTACAAAAGAAAGCGCATAAGCGCGCGGTGATTGCCGGCATGTGCGTGGCGGGCGTGCTCGTTGCCGGCGGTTCCGCTTTGGCGCTGACCGGCGTACTGGGTCCGCTTGGGCAGGGCAACTCATCGCAGATTACGGTACTGGGGTCCGACGAGGGTTCAGCCGAGCACAAGGACAAGGGAAGCGCCAAGGAGAAGCCTGCCGCCGACGGGGATGAGGCGGATGAGCCTGAGCAGACCGGCAGCAGTGTAAAAGTCGACCTCAATGACCAGGCAACCTATGCCGCGGCGAACCTGTTCCTATCGAACTTTACGGAGGAACACTTCGATCGGGACTGGTATCAGGCGGGCGGCTTCGATTCGACTGACGGACTTTCTGATGACGAGAAATACAAGCTGGTCAAGTTTATCTGGTGCCATTTTATTGACAACGCGCCGTATCGAATCGAGAAAGGCGACTATGACAACGGTAATAGCCAGCGTGTGGCGACTGATGTGATCAATAGGGAACTCAACCGCTTGACGGGTCTGACGCTTTCCGATGCCGATATGACTTATGACAGAACGCCGGAGGGGCAGGCGATTCCTGATTCGGCCGAAGCGCATGACGGGTACTTGTATCTGAAGCAGGAATACGGCCAGGGAAATTACAACCCATCGTGTGCCATCGTTACGGGCGCGACTGACCTTGGCGACAACATCTACGAGCTCACCTATGAGGTCTACAGTGCTGGCGGCATGTTACTTCCTTCCGACATCCCCGAGAGCACCTACGGCCTGCCAAAGGACCAGTTCATCGCCGCAATTCAAGCGGATGCATCCATGGGCCGTACCGAGACTTGCACGGTCCGCGTCGCGCAGGGCGACGGCGCTCCGACCTTCACACTGCTTAAAATGGGCGTCTACGATTAGACTCGGCGTATAGCTCACTCTGATAGCGCCAGACGGCTTGCCCGTCTGGCGTTTTTTGCGGGGCTGTGCATGCGCTTGAGCAGGAGTATATGTCGCCGCCTGCCGCCCCATGCAAAAATGTGTTGCTAATTTAGAAGCTTATTCAAGCGCGCCGAAGTCGCGGCGTGCTGGCGTAGCATGAGCAAAAAATCAAGCAATGGAGGGTAACGTGGCAATATCGAAGACGCGAGAGCTCGAAGATTATTTTGAACGCATCGTGCGCACGCGCGAAGGCGACCTGCCTGGTCGTCGCAAAGGCGACGAATACTTGTCTCAAACCCATGCGCTCTACCATGGCGACCCTGCGCCCTGGGCTCTGACGCCAAAGATATTCGACAAGGATATGACGGCGATTCTTAAGGAGGCCGCCGAGCGCATGTACGGCATTATGGACAAGGTGACGCGGGCGTTTTGTTCCGATGCCTCCGTGCGTGCGTGGTTTCGCATGGATCAGGCTTTTGCTGACCTGTGCGCTATGGATGCCGGCTATGATTGCCAGATTCCCCTTGCGCGTGTTGATATCTTTCTTGACGAGGACACCGGTTCGTATACGTTTTGCGAGCTCAATACCGACGGCAGTGCTGGAATGGTAGTAACCGATGAGGTCTGCCAGGCAGTGCGAATGACGCCTTCCTTTGAGGAGTTTGCATCCGACCACCCCGGCTTTCGGCAGTACGATTTGTGCGGTAGCTGGATAGATGCATTGTTTGAGACCTATGCAGAGTGGGAACCGGCCCATCCTCGCCGCACCGAGGATAGTGCACGATCGGACGACGGGGCCCGCGTTGACGAGGGGCTCTATGCACCGCAATCAAAGATATATCCCGCTTCGGTGGCAATCGTCGACTATTCGGAAAGCATCGACTTGGAAGATGCGGCTCATTTTGTCGACCTTATGAGGCGGCGGGGTGTAGTCGCACGCTTTGCGGATGTGCGCGACCTGCGGATTGGCGAAGGCGAAAGCGGTGCTAGGCGCCTGTGCGATGCCGCTGGTCCTATTGATTGCGTCTGGCGGCGCGCGGTGACCGGCGAGCTGTGGGATAAGTCGTGCGACGGACGCTCGGCCTTAATCGAGGCTGCCCAAGAAGGGCTTGCATGCATCGTCGGTGGTTTTAGAACGTGGCCGTGTGCGACTAAGACCGTATTTGCGTTTTTGTGGTCTCGGGCCGGTCAGTCCTTGTTGAGCCCGGAGGAGCAATCGTTTGTACGGGAGCATGTGCCCTATACCGAGATTTTGGACGAAAGCACCCAGTTGTCGAGATTTGCCGAAAAGGACCGATGGATCGTCAAGCCGTGCGGCGGCTACAATGCGGTTGGCGTTGTCGCCGGTTTGGATGCCACGGAACAGGAATGGTCCCAGGTGCTTGCTCGTGCTGCGGCCGCTGGGGCGATTGTGCAGGAGTATGCTCAGCAGTATCAGACTCCCTGCTTGCGCGGAACGCTTGTCGATGGGCCGCATCGAGGAGAGGCACCCAAAGGACTTGTGGATGATCTTGGTTTTGCGCCCGCTTCTAATATGGAAGGCCTGTACCTGTATCGCGGCCGTTTTGCGGGCGTGTACACACGCGTCGGTTTTGCCAACACCATAGGTGAGTGGACGAGCCGCTTGAACGTCGCAAGCTTTTTTGAGGAATAGCCGTTTCTTGGGGAGCCTTCCGTGGTTGCGGCGTTCGACGTGACGGGGAGATTTTGGCGAAGCCGGTGAGTCCAGTTCTATCTGGCGTTTTTGTTGCGGGGCTGGGCGTACGCTTGAGTCGGAGTCCTCTCCATGCGCTACCATGACAGGCAATGAAATCCGCCGCATACCCGCCGAGCTTGCCCCGGCGGGCTTTTGGCGTTGCAATGCCGGAGGAACAGCATGCTCATTCACCGTATAGCCGCGCAGCTCTACACTGCCGAGGCCTTGCAGGCCGTCGAGGCCGGGCTCGATGCTGGCGAGGACGTGACGCTGGCTGTGTCGCAGTCGGGCCGCACGCTTATGGCGGCCGCCCAGTTTGCGCGCCGTCCGCGCCCGACGGTCTATATCGTGAGCGGCGAGGACGCGGCCGATCGTGCCGCCCGCAGCCTTGCCGCCTATGTGGGGCTGGCGCACGTGTGCCGCTTCCCCGAGCGCAAGGACTATCCGTGGCGCGAGCAGGCGCCCGACGATGCCGTGGTGGCGCAGCGCTGCGAGGCCCTGGGACGCATCGTGCGCGGCGACAACTGCATCATGGTCGCCTCGGCCCGCGCGCTGCTGCGCTGCGTGCCGCCGGTCGAGAGCCGCTACTGGGAGTCCACGACCTTTGCGGTGGGCGAGGAGATTCCTTTTAACGAGGTGCCGCAGCGCCTGGTGGGCATGGGCTACACCAATGCCGGCGCCGCCGATGCACCCGGCCTGTTCCGCGTGCACGGCGACACCGTCGAGGTGTTTCCCGCACAGGAAAAGGCGCCCGTGCGCATCGAGTTTTTCGGCGATGAGATCGACCGTATCCGCCGCATGGTGAGTTCAACGGGCCAGACCATCGGCAACGAGGACAGCATCGAGATCTTTCCCTGTCGCGAGCTCGCACTCACCGACGACGCCGTCCACAACATGCATGTGGCGCTCTACCGCGCCAGCCAGGACGACAGCAAGTTGGCGGCGCTGCTCGAGATGGTGGATGCGCGCATCGTCACGCCCGAGCTCGACCGCTTTTTGCCGGTGATGTACGGCCAGACCGTGAGCCCGCTGTCGCACGTGAGCGGCAAGGCGCTCGTGGTGCTGTCCGAGCCGCGCTCGCTGTTCGACGATTGCCTGCGCGCCTACGAGGATATCGAGGCGCGTGCCGGCGAGGCGGGGGTCGACCGTCTGGACGGCCTGTACGTGCGTGCCCAGCAACTCGACTTTGGTGCCCAGCAGCGCCTTAACTACGTGAGCTTGATTCGTGCCGGCGGTGCGGTGACGGCAGAGCTCAAGATTGAGCAGCCGGCCATCGCGGGCTCGGACAATCGCTTTATGACGCGCATTCAGGAGGTCGTGGGCAAGCGTTATGCCTGCGTGTTTGCCATCCCCGACCGCGGTGCGCGCGAGTCGATGGAGCTCACCTTTGGCGATGAGGGTATTACCTTTGAGGAGTCGCTGACGGCCGCGCCCGAAAACGCGGGCGCCATTGGCGACCGTGTGCGCGTGGCAGCGGCAGATTCTGCCGACCGTGCTGCCCGTCAGGATGCCCATGCTGCAATTCGCGAGCGCAAGGCCGATGCGCTCAACGCCCGCTCGCTCGAGGCAGGTGCCGCCCAGGCAGCCGCCGGCGCCGCCGTGCCTACTATCTCGCGCGGACGCGTGACCTTTGTCGATGCCGCTCTGCCGCAGGGCGTGGTGGTGCCCGATGCCAACCTGGCCGTGTTCTCGATTGCCGACCTCAACGCCCGCATGGACGCCAACCGCGCGCGCAGCCGCCGCAAGGTGGACATTACGCAGATCACATTCCCGTTTAAGCCGGGCGACTACGTGGTGCACGCCACTCACGGCATCGCACTCTTTAGCGAGATCGCGCGCCAGGAAGTGGGCGGCAAGGAGCGCGACTACTTTTTGCTGGAATATGCCGACGGCGACAAGCTCTACGTGCCGCTCGAGCAGGTCGACCGCATCACACGCTATGTTGGCCCCGACGGCGACAAGCCGCGCCTGACCAGGCTCAACACTGCCGACTGGACGCGTGCCACCAATAAGGCGCGCAAGAATGCCAAAAAGCTGGCGTTTGACCTGGTCGACCTGTATACGCGCCGCTCGTCGATCGCAGGCATCGCCTGCCCGCCCGATACGCCCGAGCAGATCGAGATGGAGGAGAGCTTCCCCTACGACGAGACGCGCGACCAGCTGGAGGCTATCGCCGACATCAAGGCCGACATGGAGGCGCCCAAGCCCATGGACCGCCTGCTGTGCGGCGACGTGGGTTTCGGCAAGACCGAGGTTGCCCTGCGCGCGGCGTTTAAGTGCGTGGACTCCGGCCGCCAAGTCATGGTGCTCTGCCCCACGACCATTCTGGCCCAGCAGCACTACGAGACGTTTTTTGAGCGCTTTGCCCCGTTTGGCCTCGAGGTCGAAGTGCTCAGCCGCTTCCGCACCCCGGCGCAGCAGAAGCGTGCGCTTAAGGCGTTTGCCGAGGGCACGATTGATGTGCTCATCGGCACGCACCGCTTGCTTTCGGCCGATGTGAACCCCAAGAACCTGGGCATGGTGATCATCGACGAGGAGCAGCGCTTTGGCGTTCAGCACAAGGAGCAGCTCAAGAACCTGCGCGAGCAGATTGACGTGCTCACGCTTTCGGCAACGCCGATTCCGCGAACCATGCAGATGGCCACGAGCGGCGTGCGCGACATGAGCCTGATCACCACACCGCCGACCGGGCGTCGTCCCGTGATCGTGCACGTGGGGGAGTACGACCCCGACGTGGTGAGTGCGGCGATTCGCCTGGAGGTGGGCCGCGGCGGTCAGGTGTATTACGTGTCCAACCGCGTCAAGACTATCGACGACGCCGTGGCGCGCGTGCACGAGGCCGCGCCCGAGGCGCGCGTGGGTGTGGCACACGGCAAGATGAGCCCGCGCGAGGTCGAGGACGTGATGATCGAGTTCGCGACCAAAAAGATCGACGTGCTCATCGCCACGACCATCGTGGAGAGCGGCATCGACAACTCGACCGCCAACACACTGATCATCGAGGACTCGCAGCGCCTAGGTCTGGCGCAGCTTTACCAGCTCAAGGGCCGTGTGGGCCGTTCTGCCACGCAGGCCTACGCGTACTTTATGTTCCCGGGCGAGCTGCCGCTCACCGAGGAGGCGACGGCGCGCCTGACCGCACTTTCCGAGTTCCAGGACCTGGGCAGCGGCATGCGCATCGCCATGCGCGACCTGGAGATCCGTGGTGCCGGCTCGCTTATGGGCGCCGAGCAGCACGGCAACCTGTCGAGCGTGGGCTTTGACCTGTTTACGCAGATGCTGGGCCAGGCGGTGGCCGAGGCGCGCGGCGACGACGATGCCGGCGTGGAGGCGGCGAGCGTGGGAATTAACCTGCCGGCCGATTACTTCTTGTCCGAGGAGTACCTGCCGGCGGTGGACCAGCGCGTGCTCGTGTACCGCAAGCTCGCGGCCGCCGAGGACCTGGAGAGCATCGACGAGGTGCAGGAGGAAACCGAGGCGGCACACGGCGAGTTGCCGCTGGCGGGGCTCAACCTGTTCAACCGCGCACGCATCCGTATTCGCGGCGAGCGTCTGGGGCTCGAGAGCGTCACGCTTAGCGGCGGGCGCATTACCTTCCTGGGGGTTGACGTTCCCAAGAAGGTAGCCTTTGAGTTCAAGAATCGCTATGGCGCGGTGAACTTCCCCAAGAGCCGCAAGCTGTCGGTGCCCTACAAGGCGGGCGCCGGCGCGGGCAGCGGCCTGGGTCGTGGCCTCGACGCCAACGACGGCACCGGCCCGGTGGCGGCCGCGCTCATGCTACTGCAGCAGCTGGGCGCGACTGACGATGACTAACGGGTCGACGCTGCAAACGCCCCATTTGGGCAATCTGACCCCATCGAAAGGAAAGCATGTTCGGGTATATCTATAAGAAAGATGCCGCTGCTATCGCGGTTATCCTGGCCTTTTGTCTGCTCGTCGGGTCTTTTTTCGATTACCAAATCTCGAGTGCGCTGTTCAACTCGCCTAGCCTGTTTGGCCGCTTTGTCGAGGCGGCCGGCGAGCTGCCGTTCGAGCTGACGGCGAGCGTCGCGGGCATTATGCTCGTGCGCTCGGCACGTCCCGATTCCAAGGCGAGCAAGTGGCTCGCCGCGCTGGGCGTTCTGATCAACGTAGGCCTGGTCGGCTACGAGATTATCGGATCGCTGCGCGTCGGCGGCAAGCTTATTGCGTTTCAGCTGGTTCTGACGTTTGCATTGGTCATCGCGGCCAACCTCATCGCCTATCGCCTCACGCGCGACACCGACTCCGACGAGCTCACACGCTGGGCGCTGATGGTGCTTGCCGTGTGGGTCGCTCAGGCCATCATCCTCAACGTGGTTGTCAAGCCGCTGTGGTCGCGCCCGCGCATGCGCGTGATCGAGGTGACGCCGGGGCTCGATTTTCAGCCGTGGTGGGTGATCGGCAACCCCGACAAGTGGAGCTATATTGCGGCCGGCGTGATCAAGGACGGCTTTAAGTCGTTCGCGAGCGGCCACACGGCGCACGCGGCGATCGGCCTGATGCTCGCCGGGCTTCCCGCGGCGGCCTTTACGGAAAAGCCGTCGCGCCGCCGCGTGGTCTTTTGGGCCGCGGCTGTCGTCGCGGCGCTCGTCGCCTTTGGTCGCATCGTGATCGGCGCGCATTTTTTGACCGATGTGAGCTGCGGTTTTGCCCTGGTGTTGGCACTTGAGTGCCTCGCCGCGCGCATTGCCTATCCGGACGGCGTGCAATAGCCCCGTTTGAATCATCTGGCCGAAACCCGGTAAGAGAGGATTGCCATGCTCGCGTTCAACAACGACTATTCCCACGGCGCGCACCCCGCGGTGCTGCAGGCGCTCGTCGATACCAACATGGAGCCGCAGCCCGGCTATGGTACCGACGCGCATACCGAGCATGCCAAGCAGCTCATCCGTGAGGCTTGCCAGGCCCCCGATGCGGATGTGTTCTTGCTAGTGGGGGGCACGCAGACCAACGCCACGGTAATCGACATGTTGCTCGCGCCGTACGAGGGCGTCGTTGCCGCCGAGACTGGCCACGTTGCCTGCCACGAGGCGGGCGCTATCGAGTTTGGCGGCCACAAGGTACTCACCATCCCCGGCTACGAGGGCAAGATGTACGCCGAGGACCTCGAGAACTATATCCAGGTGTTTTACGAGAACGAGAGCTACGAGCACACGGTGTTCCCGGGCGCCGTGTACGTGAGCCTATCGACCGAGTACGGCACGCTGTACTCCAAGGCCGAGCTCGCGGCGATTCATGCGGTATGCCAGAAGCGTGAGATTCCGCTGTTTGTGGACGGCGCCCGCCTGGCCTATGCGCTGGCGGCCGATGAGTGCGACATTACCCTGCCCGAGCTGGCGCAGCTGTGCGACGTGTTCTACATCGGCGGCACCAAGTGCGGCGCGCTCTGCGGCGAGGCCGTGGTGTTTTGCGGCATGCACGCCCCGGCGCATCCCATTCCGCGCATTAAGCAGCACGGTGCGTTGCTGGCCAAGGGCCGCCTCACGGGCGTGCAGTTTGAGGCGCTCTTTACCGACGGCCTGTATTTTGAGATCGGCCGCCAGGCGATTGAGACCGCGCAGGCGCTGCGTCGCGTGCTACACGAGCGCGGCTACCAGTTCTTCTTGGAGACGCCCACCAACCAGCAGTTCGTGATTCTGCCCAATGAGGACATGGCGCGCATTCGCGAACATGCGGCGATCGAGTACTGGGAAAAGTACGACGAGACCCACACCGTGGTGCGCTTTTGTACCAGCTGGGCCACAACGCAGGAGGACATCGACGCGTTGGCGGCTGTCCTGTAGGTTGATGCGATGATGAGGGGCCGCCCCGCGCCTGAGATTGACGCGGGGCGGCCCTAACTTCTGAGGAGGAGCGGTTTATGTCCGAGAAGTCCGAGATGTCCGAGCCGACGATTCGCCTGGCGACGCCCGAAGACGCGCCGGCGTTGCTTGCCATCTATGAGCCGTATGTGCGCCAGACGGCGATTACCTGCGAATACGAGGTGCCGAGCGTTGAGGAGTTCGCCGGGCGCATCGAGCGTACGCTCAAGCGCTATCCGTACCTGGTGATGGAGCTGGACGGGCGTCCGATAGGCTATGCCTATGTGAGTCCGCTCAACAGCCGCGAGGCATACGACTGGTCGGTCGAGACATCGATCTACCTGGCGCGCGACGTGCGCCACGGCGGGCTGGGCCGCAAGCTGCACGATGCGCTCAAGCAATGCCTGATCGCGATGGGCATCACCAACATGTGCGCGCTCATTGCCGTGCCGCACGACAAGGACGACGAGTATCTAACGCACAACAGTCAGGATTTCCATGCCCATATGGGATATCGCCTGGTGGGCGCCTTTGACCGCTGCGCCCAAAAGTTCGGCCGCTGGTACGACATGTGCTGGATGGAGCTGGTCCTTGCCGAGCGCACGCCCAACCAGCCTAAGCCAACCTGGTTCCCCGATCTCCTCGCCTAAAACCACCACGAAGGTGCCTGTCCCCTTTGTGGTGGTTCGAAGGTGCCTGTCCCCTTTGTGGTGGTTTTGGCAGGTTAGCCGATGGGCTCGGTGTATTTGGCGCGGTCGGTGCGCTGGATGCGCTTGGAGACATGGAGCGGGCGGCCGTCGGTGTCGTAGACGTAGTCGGTGATCAGGATCAGCGCCTGCCCACGCTCAACGTTGAGCAAAAACGCCTCGTTTTGCGAGGCATAGCACACCTCAAAGGTCTTATGTCCCTGTGCCGGCGCGCGATGGAATTCCTGGCGCAGCGTGGCGTAGAGCGAACCGTTGATATCGCGGTCGATGAGTGCTTCAAAGCTCGGTGGTAGATAGGTGGTCTCCAGGCACAGTGGCGCATCGTCCAGATAACGCAGACGGACAAGTTTGACGAGCTTGCTGCCCACGGCGGCATCAAAGAACTTAGCTATGCTGCCGGCCGCCTTGGCAAAGCCCGAGTCCACGGTGCGTGTGGTGGGCTTCATTCCCTGGCCTTCGACCTGCTTGGTATAGCTCGAAAACACCAGGTTGTTCTCGTGGAGCGCCGGTGTGTCGGCCACAAAGGCGCCGCGCCCGCGCTCGGTGCGCACCAGGCCCTCGTCAACTAACACCTTAAGCGCGTGGCGCACAGTGCTGCGCGAAAGCCCCGATTCGTCCATGAGTTCCATCTCGGACGGCAGCTTGTCTCCGCGTGCGTAGATGCCGGCGGCGATGCGGTCACGCAGCATGCTCGCCAAGCGCTCGTATTGGGCCAGTTTCTTATTAGACGAAGCGTTCATGTAATCAACCTGTATCTAACTTGTATGCGAGTCTAATCAAGCATGTATTCAATACAACAATAAAACCGCTGGTAGCTAGTTATCGAAAACCGCATCAGCAAAATTTCTAAGACAAATATAGCATACAACTAGTCGACATAACCAAAACATGTATGTAACCTGTATGCCATCGAGAGCATCAAACGAGAAGAAAGGCTGATGCACGATGACTACTCAGGAACAGGTTAAGGATGTCGTCTCCCAGGTTTTGGCTGACAAGGCAGACAAGGGCGGCATCAAGCGCGTCGTGTGGATTGGCGCTGGCGGATCCAACGGCGGCAACTATCCTGCCCAGTACTTTATGGAGCACGAGGCCACGCAGGTCGTGAGCTCCAGCTACACCAGCAACGAGTTCGTGCACGCAACCCCTGCCTACGTCAACGAGAACACCTTGGCCGTCGTCGTGTCCATGCGCGGCACCAAGGAGACCATCGTCGCCGCCCAGGTCGCCAAGGACCACGGCGCCAGCACCATCGCGATCTATGTCGACGAGTCCGGCCTCACCGAGGTCTGCGACCACAAGATTCAGTATGACAGCCTGGCCGTCGATGAGTCCTGCATGGGCCGTACCAACTCCGCCGTCGTGACCATGATCGCCATGGAGCTTACGCAGCAGACCGAGGGCTATGCCGAGTACGAGACCGCTATGGCCGCTTTCGACCTGGTCGACCCCATCTATCGCAAGGCCGTCGAGTACACCCGTCCGCTCGCTGCCAAGTGGGCCGAGCAGAACGCCGACAAGCCCTGCATCAACGTGATGGCTCAGGGTCCGCTCTTTGGTGCCGCCTACGTCTTTAGCATCTGCAACGTGCAGGAGATGCTGCAGATCGACTCCTGCACCATCAACACCTGCGACTTCTTCCACGGCCCCTTCGAGATCCTGGACAAGCGTACCTCGCTGTTCCAGCTCATCAGCGTCGGCCGCAGCCGCTGCAACGACGAGCGCGGCATCCGCTTCGTCAACCAGTACGGTGGCGAGCGCGTCTATCAGCTTGACGCCAAGGAGCTCGGCCTCAACGACATCAAGGACAGCGTGAGCGAGTACTTCAACCACCTGATCTTTGCCCCGATCCTCAACAACGTGTATATGCGTGCACTCTCTGCCGTCACCCACAAGGACTACATGACGCGCCGCTACATGTGGAAGCTTGAGTATTAGTTACGCGGTTTTACCAAACCGCGTAACGGCTCGACGCTGCGCGGTCCGCATTTGGGCAATCTGACGTTCAACTTCAAGGGCGCGACCAGAAGGTCAGCGCCCTTTCGTTTC
>UQIN01000034.1 GCA_900541035.1 uncultured Collinsella sp.
GGGCCGGCCGATCCGGCCCTCAGGGTATCGGGTTCCCATATTCATCCGTACATGTACGGATGAATATGGGAGGTGTTCGGATGAAGTCGATATTCAAGGCATTTAAGCGAAGGCCGCGGCCGAGCTGCTGAATAAAGATAATTGCCGAGTCGGTGCGGCGAAGCATGATAATCTGGTTGAGCGAGGGGATATCGACGCCTTCGTTCATGATATCGACCGAGAAGATGTACTCGAGTTCGCCAGATTCAAGGCGACTGATTGCGGCGTCGCGGACCTCATCGGAATCTTGGCCGCTGATTGCAGCCGTTCGATATCCGAGAGCGTTGAACTTACGCGATAGTTCTTCTGCCTCGGCGTTTCGATTACAGAAGATGAGACCCCTGCGGTCGCTCTTGTTAACGCTATATTCCTCAATCTTATCTGTGATGTGACGCACGCGTTCGTCGGATGTCAGGCGTCCGAACAAGGCGGTGTCCTCAACAGTTTCGTCGTCAATTTCCAGATCGTGAATACCAAAATAATGGAAGGGGGCAAGCATCTCCTCTGCCAAGGCGTCCTGCAGCGTGATTTGGAATGCGATGACATGGTTAAAGAGTGCGAAGACGTCGTAACCATCGGTGCGATTGGGCGTGGCGGTCATTCCCAGGTAGAAGCGCGGCGTGAAGTGCGACATGATTGACTGGTAACCTTGGGAGCCCGTGCGGTGTGCCTCGTCGATGACGATGTAGTCGAACTCATCGGGTTCGAAATCGTTCAGATGCTTGGCAACCGAAGAACACATGGCAAACACGCAGGTGGCGTTGCTTATATTCTTGCCCGTTTGATAGGTATCGAACGTATAGGTGCTGCCCAAGAGCCGCTCATAGCTCGCGCGGGAAGCATCGATAATGCGGCGGCGGTGCGCAAGGAAGAGGACGCGTTGAGGTTTAGTTGCGAGTATGTCGAACGCCGACAGGAAAGTCTTGCCGGTGCCGGTTGCCGAGACCAACAAAGCGCGGGTCTCGCCCTTGCGGTGAATTGCCCCGAGCGCTTCGAGAGCGCGCTGCTGCATTTTATTGGGCTTGATTTCAAAGAGATCATTCTGCGCCGGTACCTCAGTAGATTTAAACGTTGGTTTCGATTTGGGTTTTGGCGGGTGGGCCGACCGATATTTGGCGTAGCTATCAATCCAGTCATGGGAAAGTGTAATGGTAGAGGCGTCATTCCACAGCGAATCGAACTCGCCTCTAAGCTCGCCGAGCAGCTGGCTGTTTTCAACGGTCTGGTACAGAACGTTCCACTCTTTATTGCAGGTCAGAGCAGCCTGCGTCATATTCGAGCTTCCGACGATAATTGTGCTGGTTTCGCCCTTGTCGAAAATGTATCCCTTGGCGTGTAGATTGCCTTCGAACACCCGCACTTCAATATTGTCGTATTCCAAGAGCTTACGAAACGCATCGGGCGAGTTGAAGTTGAGGTAGGTGGATGTAAGCAGTCGGCCCTTGATGTCGCGCTGTTTGAGCTCTTGAAACGCCTCGACTAGGATTTGCAAGCCGCCGTCTGCGATAAAGGCAACGCAAAAGTCGAACGAGCTGCAGGTGGAGAGCTGCTCTTCGATAACGGACAGCAGCGTTCCGCCAGTCGCCTTCGAGTTGGCGATGAGCTTGGGTGAATCCTCCCCATGTGCAAGTGAGTCGAATTCAATATCAATCTGTTGCTGAGTAGCCATTTCGCTATGCCTTTCGTCAGACCATGCTGGCGCCAGGATAACAGATCGATCGTTCGTGTTTTAGGCGTATGACGATTAAGGTTGGCAGTTTGGCGTGAGCGTTCAGATGTGTCCGCACGACATGTGACACTTAACATGCCGTCCGACTATGCCACGGCGGCATGAATCAAACCAACGACCCTCTAAGGAGTTCGATAGTAATGAGTGACAACGCAAAGCATCTCGTGAAGAAGGGCGTTAAGGACGCGGGGCCGTGCCTCGCGCTGTGCCTTGCTGGCGTGGCGGTTGGGCTGGTGGCTGTTCTGGGACCGTTCGATGTGCTTCGAAGCGCAAGCTCGCTGCACGTCTGCATTGCCCTTGCCGGCGCCATGGCGACCGGCGGCGTGCTCGATCTGATCTTTTGGGTATTTGACCCGTTTGGATGGAAGAACGAAGGGTAAGCCATAAGGAATGATGCCCCGCAGCGTTAGGAGTTCCCCATGATCTGGTTTACCAGTGATACGCACTTTGGGCACGAGAACATGCTGCGGCTCTGCGACAGGCCGTGGCCGAACGTTGCGCAGATGAACGATGCCCTCATCGACAGCATTAATAGCAAGGTTGCCGCGGACGACGAGCTCTACATCCTTGGTGACTTCAGCTTTAAGATGACGGCCCAGGATGCCTACGAGCTGCGCAAAAGGATTGCCTGCAAGCGCGTTCATCTGCTGCCCGGCAACCATGACAAGGATTGGTCGCAGCCCGCGGTGGCGGGCGCCTTTATCGTTGAACCGCCCATCTGTGTGCTCAAGATCGACCGGCAGAAAATCGTGCTGAGCCACTATCCCATGGTTGACTGGCAGGGTATGTCGCATGGCGGCTGGCATCTGCATGGACATATCCATAGTTGTGGCGGCGCCTACAACGAATTCAACCGCAAGCAGGGGCTGCTGCGCTACGACGTGGGCGTGGATGCCAACAACTATTCGCCGGTGAGCCTGGATGAGCTCAAGGTGTGGTTTGCGCAGGTAGACGAGCCGGTGCGCTGCGTTAAATGGCCGTGGTGGGTCAATGCCACGGACGACGAGCAGGTCGAGCGCGAGCTCGAGGCTTATAAGAGGGAGGTGGTAATCAGATGACAGTCTATGTGACAGGCGACATCCACGGTGGGTTTGACATGCAAAAGCTCCGCAACTGGGAGCTTGGGGATAGCCTGACGAGCGACGACTGCCTCATCGTCGCCGGCGACTTTGGCTTTTCGTGGGACTTTTCCGCCGAGGAATGCGCCGACATCGCGTGGTTGGAGTCGCGCCTCTACACGGTGCTCTTTGTTGACGGCAATCACGAGCGCTTCGACCATTGGGCGGAGCGCCCTATGGAGTTATGGCACGGCGGGCTCACGCAGCTCCTGTCGGATACCTCGCCCATACGGCGCCTGACGCGCGGCGAGGTCTTTGAGCTCGACGGGTCAACGATCTTTACCATGGGCGGCGCCACGAGCGTGGACAAGGAGTATCGCATACCGTATTCGAGCTGGTGGCCGCAGGAGCTTCCGGACGAGCGCAACTTTGATGAGGCGCGGGCAAAGCTCGACAGCGTGGGTTGGAAGGTCGACTACGTGATTACCCATACCTGCTCCACGCGCACGCTCTCGCCGACGCTCTACCCGGCGCCCGGCTGGAACCATCCTGGCGTCGATCGACTTACGGCATTTTTCGATGAGCTGGAGGACCGCTTGGACTACAAGCGCTGGTATTACGGGCATTTTCATCGCGATGCCAACCCGGCCGAGCGCCACACCGTGCTCTACGATCGCATCGTCCGCCTTGGTGACGAGCTCCAGCCCTGGGATGCTGTGTAGGGGCGGGGCGTAGCGAGCTTTTCATACGATGTCTTGGGTGGTTACCCTACATTTCGGCAATGGTCATTATCTGTAGGGTAACTTAAGACATACTGGGAGCCGGGGGAGATGTCGCCGACGGCCTAGAGTTTCAGCGCCATTCGGTTGGTGCCGGGTAGGGTTACAAAGCCAAAATGCGCATAGAACGCTGCAGCCTCATCATCTACTGGATCGACAACCAAAGCTCGCGCTCCTGCCAGGGCAGAAATTTTCAGGGCATTCTCGATGGCATCTTTGAGCAGTGATGCCCCAAGACCAAGCCCCTTGAACTTCTCGTCAACCCCCATCATTCCAAGCAACACTGTGGGGACTTGGGAAGGGGAGTTTCGCACGAACCATCCTCCATCAACATTTTCGCGGGCTACGGAGTGCGTGCATAGCGTATAGAACCCAGCGACTGCGCCGTCGCAATACGATGCGTATATAACCGCTGACCCTCTTTTTCGCGCCGAGGCCGATCTGTTTTTAGCCCATCCGTCTACAAGAGTATTTCCACAGTGGAAAGCTTCGATGCCTTGGCCAACGGGGAGTTGAACGGGCTTGGTAAACGTGCTCATTCCCAAATCGCTTTACGGTCAAGCAACGCTTTTGCGGCTTGAGGCATGGGCGAATCGAGCATTTCGCAAAATGCATCAAAACCATCAGGAGAAAGATAGGTTGTTGACGCCTCGGCGATGTCACGTGCGGAGCTCTCGTCAAGGTGAGCCGTGGCCCATTGGGTGAGAGTTTGCCCGCGCAAGGCCGCGGCGCGCTCGTAAGTAAGGCGTTGACGCTCGGTCAGCCTTAGATCCATACGGCGCTGCTTTTCAATCGTTGGCATGGTAAAACCTCCTTTGCTTCATTGTACGGAATTATTCCGTACATAACAAGACGCAGGATTATGCACTCGTCGAGGGGTGGGCGTGAAGGGGTCGGGGCGTTTGGCTATGCGGCCGTTATGGTGATGTTCTCGCGGTGCTCGCGGATAACATCCCAGCTAAAGTGCTCGACGAGCTGCTCGGCGGAGCGGGGCATGGCGTCCGGAGCGATGCCGGTTTGCCCGGCGAGCCATCCCAGCAGGGCTTCGGGCGTGCCAAAGCGGGTGCGCAGCTCGCCCAGGTCCAGATCGCGGTCGCGCTTGGAAAGGCGGCGGCCGTCCGGTGCCATGAGCAGCGGAATGTGCGCGTAGCGCGGCGTGGGAAGTCCCAACAGATGCTGCAGGTAGATTTGGCGAGGGGTGGAGCCCAGCAGGTCGCATCCGCGCACGACTTCGGTGACGCCCATAGCGGCGTCGTCGACCACCACGGCCAGCTGATAGGCAAACACGCCGTCGCTGCGGCGCACCAAAAAGTCGCCGCACTCGGTGGCGAGCGCCTCGCATCGGGCACCGTACGTGCGATCTACAAACTCGATTACGTCATCTGCCAGATCGTCGACGGTGGGCACGCGCAGGCGTGTTGCCGGTGCGCGCAAGGTGCTGCGGCGGGCGATCTCCTCGGCCGAAAGACTTCGGCAGGCGCCACGGTAGATGGGCGTGCCGTCGCTCGCGTGCGGTGCACTCGCGGCGTGGAGCTCGGCGCGTGTGCAAAAGCAGGGATAGGTGAGGCCGGCGTCTTTCAGCCGGCGCAAGGCGCTCTCGTACAGGTCTAGGCGGTCGTGCTGGTAGTAGGGGCCTTCGTCCCACTCCAGCCCCAGCCAGGCCAGGTCGTCAATCAATTGGGCGGCAAGTTCGGGGCGCTTGCAGCGATCGTCCAGGTCCTCAATGCGTAACACGATACTGCCGCCCTGGCCGCGGGCCGAAAGCCACGCGCATAGGCAGCTGAACACGTTGCCCAGGTGCATGCGGCCCGAGGGCGACGGGGCAAAGCGCCCCACGACGGGGGTGGGGGCGGCCGGCGTCGTTGGCGCGTCGGCGGCGGGTGTTGCTATGTTGCGTGCGTTGATGTCCATGCGGACGAGTATAGCGCGGGGCGCGGTGGGGGAGACGCTGCCGTGGCCTGCAAGTTGCTGAGGCCGCGCGTTGCGCGTGCCGGACCACCGGCTCGGCGCCTTAATCGTCGTCAATCAATCTAGCCCTCAAACGACAGAAACCCCGGCAGCTCTTCGCAACTGCCGGGGTTTCCGCGGAAAAGGGGGACATGATCCTCGAGCGGACGGCAAAGGGGCAAACCGTTTTCGCTCAACTGCTTTATGCCCCTCGCTCGCCGGCTTAATCGGCTCACGCCGCGCCCACACAAAGCCGCTACACCTGTGATGGAGCTATGAAGTGGTATCTATTGCCGGAGCGGGCTATGCCAAGGAGTGTCCCAGATTGCCGGCAGATAAGGAACGTCCCCAGGTGCCGGCCGCGGGTGTGACTTTCGTCCCGTTTTGACGCTCCGCTGACCTAGATGTTCGTCACATGAACCCGCAAACGTGGGACAATGACGCTACTGGTACCACAGACAAAGGATGTGCCTATGAACGCCCCCGTTGCCCAGCCCTGTCGGCAGCGCCGCCTGTTTGCGCGGTTCGCTTCCGTCTGCGCACTCGTCGCGCTTGCGTTGTTGCTGCTGCCTGCCGTCGCGCACGCCGACGGCTACTCCATGAGCCAAACCTACATCGGCGCCACGGTTGAGGCCGATGGTTCGCTGACCGTTGTCGAGGGACGCCAGTTCGATTTCGACGACGACATCAACGGCGTGTATTGGGATATCAATACAGGCTCTAACCAGCAAGGCGGCTCGGTGGTCGTCAATGTGCTGAGCGTCGAGGAAGACGACACTGCGTTTAACAAGGTCGACAGCGCAAACAAAGGCGACGACGGCGTTTACACGGTGGAGCAGTCCGACGACGGCGTAAAGATTAAGGTGTTCGGCCCTCACGAGAGCGGCGACAGCGCAATCTACTACGTGAGTTATTCCATGACCGGTGCGGTTATGAACTGGGCCGATACCGCCGAGCTCTACTGGAAATTCGTCGGCGACGGCTGGTCGGCGGATTCCGATGACGTCGAGATGGAAGTGTACTTCGCAAATGCCGCTGCCGGGACGGCTGCCGTCAAGGGCGATAACTTCCGCGCATGGGGCCACGGCCCGCTGACGGGCGACGTGTCGCTCGACGCGGACGAGCCCATGGTCACCTATACCATTCCCTGCGTGCATGAGGGCGAATTCGCCGAGGCACGCATCGCCTTCCCCAGCGACTGGGTGCCGCAGCTTGCCGCCTCGGATGACGAGCGTATGTCGACAATCTTGAGCGAGGAGAAAGAGTGGGCCGACGAGGCCAACGCCCGTCGTGAGCACGCGCGCATGATCGCAAATGTGCTTGCCGCGGTAAGTGTTGTCGCGGCGGTGACCTTCACCGGCGTGATCGTGGTGCTCAAGCTGCGTAAGCCCAAACCCAAGCCGCTCTTCCAAGACGATTACTTCCGCGATGTGCCCTCGGCAGATCACCCCGCGGTGCTCTCGGCCCTTATGAGCTGGAACGAGGTGCCCGACCAGGCATATATCGCCACGCTTATGAGGCTTACCGACGATCGTGTGATCAAGCTTGAGGAATCGACCGAGACAAAAAAGAAGGGCCTGCTGGGGCGCGAGAAAGAGGAGCAGACCTACCGCGTAACGGTAAGCGATACAGGCTGGAAGTCGGTCAAGAAAGACAGCGTCGACCGCGCGGCGCTCAAAGTTTTCTTTGCCGGCGTTAAGCCCGATGAAAACGGCGACCGTTCGCGCACGTTCGATGAGCTACAGCACTACGTCAAGCAGCACGCCGTGCCCGTTGGTGACAAGCTCGAAGACTATCAGAACACCGTTAAGGGAGAGCTGGCCGATCGCGAGTACGTGGCTTCGGACGGCATTGTCGCAATGGTATTTGGCCTGGTCCTGGGCATTATAATCGCCTTTATTCCCATCGGATCAATTTTCTTTACCGATGCTGCACAGGCAAACGTTATCGCCGCGATTATCTCGGTGCCCATCGTGCTTGTAGGCATTGGCGTGAGTCTCACCTTCCGTCGCTATACGCCGGAGGGCGCTGAGGTTGCGGCGCGCTGCAAGGCGCTTAAGCACTGGCTCGAGGACTTTACGCGCCTTAAGGAAGCCATCCCCGGAGATCTGATTCTGTGGAACAAGCTGCTGGTAATGGGTGTGGCTCTGGGCGTTTCGAAGGAAGTCCTGCGCCAGCTTGCCGAGGCTGTACCTGTCGATCTGCGCGACAGCGACGACTTCTACGACAACTATCCCTGCTACTGGTGGTACTACCATCATTACGGCAACGAGTCGCCGCTCGATTCGTTTGATGACGTGTATCACGAAACCATCCGTGAGCTGGCATCGAGCTCTGACAGCTCGGGCGGCGGCGGCGCCGGCGGAGGCGGCGGTGGAACGTTCTAGCGGTCGTATTTTACGGGACGGGCTTTTCTCGACAGTCATCGGGGAAAGCCCGTCCCTTTCTTATGCGCCGAGATGGGCCGATCTTTCTACGTTTTGCTCCGTCAACAGGGGCCGTGGGCAAAAAACGCCAAATATGAGTACTGTTGCCTTGCCGGTCACATATCTTTGGGCTTAAAAGGGGGTCCCTAATGAGAATACTTCTCGTTAGGGACCCCTTTTATTCTACATATGGGGAGGAACGTTGGCTTGCACAACGTATTGTCATGTCGAGCGGACCCGAAATTACTCAAATTTGCTGCCACTAAAAAGGTAACAGTACTCATATTTGCCCTTTTTTGCCCACAGCCCCTTCGGAAGGCACCGAAACTGTTCCAAGCGGCACATAGGGACGCCCCTTTTTTGCCGGTTGTCTTCAAGACTGTCCCCAACGACCAGGTTGTGGCCACTGGCGGGCCTATGCTGTTAGATCCAGCTCGTAGAGGAAACTTTCGCGGGGCATATTGTGGCGGCGCTCTTCGCGGCTGGCGCGATGCGTGGCCGTGCGCTTAAAGCCGTGGAGCTCGTAGAATTTCCAAGAGCAGTTGGAATCGGTGTACAGGTGCGCGCTCGTTGCTCCGCGCGAGGACAGGTGCGAAATCGCGGCATCAAGCAGCACCGTTCCAACGCCCAAGCCGTGAACGTCCTGGTCCACGGCAAGCAGTGTGACCTCGTTATCATGCGGCAGCGGACTGCTTTCGAGCAGACGATTGTTGGTCCGGATCGTGGCTCGCACAAACGAGAGGTACTCGGCGCACGCATTGGGCTCCAGCTCGCGCATTTGGGATAGTAGCGCGCGCTCGGCGTCCATCCAATGTTCGTTGATACCGGCACTGGCGGTCTGTCCCGCACGCGCAAGCGAAATGCCGCGCGCCTCGCCGTCAATTACGGCAACTTGCGAAAACGTGGAAGAAGAAAGGCAGTAGGCAAGGTCGCACGCGGCCTCGAGGCGGTTGTACTCATCGTTATCCGAGTTGTTATGCCAAAGCTGCTGTAGAATCAGCGCGATGGCGTCGAAATCTTCGGTATCAAACGGTCGGTAGAGAACCCGCGAGACCATGGTGCCTCTTTCTTTTGCGGATGCATATCGAGCACAGTTCTACCACGCCATTGGCATCTAATTATGGTGCCCTTGTGCTCCATCAACTCACCGTGCTCGAAGGCGAGCAAACTTCCTCCGCTCGCGAGCTTTTTTGGCACATGCGGGCGTTACAGGGTGCATCGGCGCGCCCGATGCGCTACATTAAATCAGTATTTTCAAATGCCGCTGCGCGAGCGCCGCAGATCGACGTATCACCGACTCACAGAGCACGGCGGCGTACCAGACAGGAGGACTGCATGGGATCTGATGTGAAGATCGCACGCGCGTTGATCTCGGTTACCGATAAGACGGGTGTCGTCGATTTCGCACGGACGCTGGTTGACGACTTTGGCGTCGAGATCATCTCTACGGGCGGCACGGCTCGTGCCATCGAGGACGCGGGCGTTCCCGTAACCCCCATCGAGGAGTTCACGGGCTATCCCGAGATGATGGACGGCCGCGTCAAAACGCTGCATCCCAAGGTTCATGGCGCGCTGCTTGCCCGTCGCGATTCCGAGCAGCACATGCAGGAGGCCGCTCAGCACGGCATTAAGCTGATTGATCTGGTCGTCGTCAACCTGTACGAGTTTGAGAAGACCGTCGCCAACCCCGAGGTCACCTTCGCGGACGCCATCGAGCACATCGATATCGGCGGTCCCTCCATGCTGCGCTCTGCCGCCAAGAACGCCGCGAGCGTCACTGTCATCTCCGACCCGGCTGACTATGACGCCGTCCTGGCCGAGATGCGCGAGACCGGTGGCTGCACCACGCTTTCCACCCGTCGCCGCCTGCAGGTGAAGGTCTACCAGACCACCGCCGCCTACGACACGGCCATCTCCCGTTGGCTTGCCGCCCAGGCAAGCGACGTGGCGGACACCTCTGCCAAGCTCGAGGTCTCGCTGGAGAAGGTCGACGACCTGCGCTATGGCGAGAACCCGCAGCAGAAGGCCACGGTCTATCGCTTTGCCGAGGGCTGCGAGAACACCGCGAGCTCGCAGTTCCCGCTCGTGGGCTCCGAGCAGATCCAGGGCAAGCCGCTCAGCTACAACAACTATCTGGACGCCGACGCCGCCTGGAACCTGGTCCGCGAGTTCGACGAGCCGGCCTGCGTGATCCTCAAGCACCAGAATCCCTGCGGTTCCGCCGTTGCCGAGGACATCACGGCCGCCTACGACCGCGCCTTCGCCTGCGATCCCAAGAGCGCCTTCGGCGGCATCATCGCCTGCAACCGCGAGGTTCCCTATGAGCTGGTTGAGCACTTCGCCGATCAGAACAAGCAGTTCGTCGAGGTCATCATCGCCCCGAGCTACACCGATGAGGCGCTCGAGCGCATGGCTAAGCGCCCCAACCTGCGCGTGCTGGCTACCGGCGGCGTGGACCACGGCGCCCAGGTGGAGCTGCGCTCCGTCGACGGCGGCATGCTGGTGCAGGAAGTCGACCATGTGACCGAGGATCCCGCGACCTTTACGTTCCCCACCGACCGCAAGCCCACCGACGCCGAGATGGCCGAGCTCGAGTTTGCCTGGAAGGTCTGCAAGGGCGTTAAGTCCAACGCCATCCTGGTCTCCAAGGGCAAGGCCGGCATTGGCATGGGTCCGGGTCAGCCCAACCGCGTTGACTCTGCGCTGCTGGCCTGCGAGCGTGCCGAGGACTTCTGCGAGCGCGAGGGCGTGGAGAAGGGCGGCTTTGCCTGCGCAAGCGACGCGTTCTTCCCGTTCCGCGACAACGTCGACGTGCTTGCCGAGCATGGTGTGACCTGCATCATTCAGCCTGGCGGCTCCAAGCGCGACGACGAGAGCATCCAGGCCTGCAACGAGCATGGTATTGCGATGGTCTTCACCGGAGCTAGGCATTTTAGGCACTAGAGGCTTTCCCAAGCACCCGACCTTGCCCCTCAAACCGTCGCTTGCGTACATTTAGTACGCGGCGCTCCTCTTTCGGGGCAATCTCGGGCACTTGGAAAACCCTTAATGGGATGTTTCTCTATCCCATTAAACTGTTCGGTCGCCTGACCATATCGTCAAAATAATCTCTGCAAAAGACGGTCGCTCCGTTTGGAGGGCCGTCTTTTTGGTATAAGAGGACGGAATGACTAACACGAAAGGTACAACCATGCCCCAGATTGATGATGCCGAACTGTTTGGTAATGCCGAGGATCAGCGTGCGTACGAGGACTTTTGCGCCAATCAGGAGGCGGTCGAGAAGTTCACGCTCGACAAGCCCGCGCTCATCTGCCGTTGGCGCATGTCCAACAAAAAGGTGCCCATGCTCAACCGTCACATCCGCGCGTTGTCTGAGCGCCTGGTGCAGGGCGAACCACTTACCCATAACATGCTCAGCTGGGCCAAGCAGCACGTTGAGTGGTCACTTGCCGAGGGCGACTACACCGCCCGCGACGGCGTGCTCATGCTGGTGATCGATATCAACGGCAACGCCGCCATGACGGTGGGGGAGTACGAGCCGCTGGCCGACACGTCGGCCAAGGCGCTGCGTGCCCGTTCTGCCGAGGCTCGCTCCGAGGCCGACGAGACCGGCGTGGCGCCCGAGCTGCTCGCTGCCGTCAACAACGGCGAGCTTGCCTTTGTGGCGCCGGCGGACGAGTGCCTGTGCGGCACGGCGACGCTCATCGAACAGCTGGCCCAGACCAAGGACATCCCGGTCGCGCGCGTAGACATCCCCGCTCAGCTCAAGGGGGCGCTGTTCCTGGTGAGCGACGAGCACGGCGTGGTTCCCGCTGACGATACCGATGCCGCCGAGGCGGACGCCGCCACGGTCGCCTTCTTCGCCGAAGGCTACGAAAAGCTCCGCGCCCGCCGCTAAATGATTATTCTGGGACGGGGATTTCATAAGGCTCTGTTAGACCAAGATTGACATTCAGCCCAATCGTTTTGCAATTGCACA
>UQIN01000035.1 GCA_900541035.1 uncultured Collinsella sp.
GAGACGGCGGTCGACGAAACTGGAGAGGAGGTATTACGAGCTCCTGTGCGAATTGGAGAGAACGCTCCCGCAAACTGCCTCTTGACAACTTATAGGAGCGTCGGTTTTGTTTTTGGGATTTTCCGTATGGTGGGAGGTTCGCTATCCAGCCCCGTAATCCGGCATAGTTTTGTTCGTGGCAGCCCAACCGCGCGTTCACGCGCGGGGCCGGTGGGGCATTTTTGCCCCACCGGCCCCTATTCCAGCTCTATTCCGGTTTGGTTTCTACCGTGGGAACCTTGTCCGCTGCAACTGGGGTGCGCGCGGTGTCCATAGTCAGGCAGTGCTTGGGGCAGCTTTCGATGCACTCACCGCACACCACGCAGGCATACGGGTCAATCGACCACATTCCGCCCTTGCGATCGACCGCAAGTGCACCCGCCGGGCAACGGCGCGCGCACATGCCGCAGCAGATGCACACGTCCATATCGTTGACGATATGCCCGCGCAGGCGCTCGGGTGCCGCGAGCTTCTCCTGCGGATAGCACACCGTTACCGGCTGCTTGACCATAGAACCCAAGGCCGTCTTGGCAAATGTCAGCAAACTCATGCCGCGCCTACCTTTCCGTGCAGCTAATACAGGGGTCGGTGGTCAGGATAATCATGGGCACGTTGGCAAGGAGCACGCCCTGCAGTGCATGCGTCAGACCCGCCAGGTTTTGCGACGTCGGCGTGCGCACGCGGAAACGGTCCAGGTTCTTGGTGCCGTTGCCGCGCACATAGTAATACGCCTCGCCGCGCGGTTGCTCAATCACAACCTCGCCACGCGCGCCGTCGGCCGGCGTGAGCTTGGTGCGCCCGCCGATACCGTCGTGCGGAATCTTGCCCGCAAGCTCCTTGATGATGTCCATGGCCTGCGTGACCTCGGCACAACGCACCTGGCAGCGGGCATAGCAATCGCCATCGGTAGCAACGATGGGCTCAAATGCAGCCAAGTCCGCATAGGCACCGTCGCCAAACATGCGCACGTCGTAGTCCACGCCCGAAGCGCGCCCAAACGGGCCGACCATCGAAAGCCCCAGCGCATCCTTCTTGCTGATCACGCCCACGCCATGCAGGCGCTCGCCGCAGCTGTTGTCGTCCAAAAACGTATGCACCAGGGCCTCGTAGTCAGGACGCATGGCATCGAGCGTCTGGACAATGCCCGCCAGCTCGGAGTCCTCGATATCGTGCCTAAGACCGCCGATCTCGTTAATCGACAGAATCACGCGCCCGCCGCAAGTGCTCTCAAAGATCTTGAGAATCTGCTCGCGCAGGGTCCACGAACGATAGAACAACGCCTCAAAACCAAAGGCGTCGGCGAGCAGGCCCAGCCACAGCAGATGCGAGTGGATGCGCGAAAGCTCGTGCAAAATGGTGCGGATATACTGCACGCGGCCGGGCACCTCGATGTCGAGCATGCGCTCGCAGGCGCTGGCATAGCCGCAGCTGTGGCCCACGGCGCAAATGCCGCAGATGCGCTCGGCGATGTAGCCAAACTGGTGCATATCGCGCTTTTCGGTGAGCTTCTCGAGTCCGCGGTGCACAAAGCCGATCTGCGGAATTGCCTCGAGAACGCGGTCGTCCTCAATCACCAGGTCCAGATGAAGCGGCTCGGGCAGCACCGGGTGCTGCGGGCCAAACGGAATAACGGAGCGATGTGCCATGGACCTTACGCCTCCTTTTTCTGCTTGTCGCGGGCGACCTTGGCGGCAAGCGCCGCGCGGACCTTGGCCGCTTTCTCGGGATCCATGGCGGCGAGCTTTGCCTCCATCTCAGCGGCCTTGAGCGCGGCCTTCGCAGCAGTTTCATCGTGCTGAGCATCGGAGCCGGCAGCCGCAGCGGACTGGGCGCTCGCCGCAGCCGAAGCATCGCCGGCACTCGCAGCGCTCTCCCCTGCAGCAGCCGCAGCCGCGGCGGCCTTCTCGGCCGCGGCCTTGCGCGCCTTTGCCTCGGCAGCCGCGCGGACCTTCATGGCCTTCTCACGCGCAGCCTTCACCTCGGGCGTGATAACGCTCATGGGTTCGGCCGTCGAGACCTGGTAGAAAAAGCCGTTAAAGTCGACCTGCATATCGGTGATGACAAGGCCAAACAGGTCGTGCGCCTCGTTCTCGAACGGGAACACCGCCGGATAGTACGAGCTGATGGACGGGATCTCCTGGTACTGGTCGATACCCTCGGCCACCAGATTCTCAATCGCATAGCTGCCGTCCTGCGCGATCTGTTCCTGAGCGGCGCGAACGTTGATAAACGTATAGACCAGGCGATACGTGCCGTCGTCTACACAGCGCTCGGCGTGCATCTGCACAAAGCGCGCGCCGGCGCCCTTGAGCGCCTGGACATGCGACAGCAGCGCATCGAGCTCGACGGTGGTATAGATTGCCTTTTGCATTACTCGGCCTCCTTTGCAGCGGCGGCAGCGGCGGGCGCGCCGTCAGCCGCGGGCGTATCACCGGCACCGGCCCCGGCGCCCGCAGCGGCCACAAACCCGTCTTCGCCCAGTTCAACGCCACCGTCCCAGGTAGCGGCACCGCCCACGGTGAGCGGATCGCCACCGGCGCGCATCACGGCCTCCTTCTGGTCCAGGATGCCGCACGCCTCCACGATGGCATCGATCACGGCCTCGGGGCGAATGGCGCACCCGGGCGCGTACACGTCCACGGGAATCGCGCGGTCCACGCCGCCAATCACGTTATAGGCATCGCGGAATACGCCGCCCGAACACGCGCAGATGCCGCAGGCCACCACGCACTTGGGCTCGAGCATCTGGTTGTAAATCTGACGCACGACGGGCAGATTCTGCGCGTTGACCGAACCCGTCACCAAAAAGATGTCCGCATGCTTGGGGTTGCCGGTGTTGACCACGCCAAAGCGCTCCGCATCGAACAGTGGCGTGAGCGAGGCCAGCACCTCGATATCGCATCCGTTGCAGCTCGAGCCGTCGTAATGAATAACCCACGGCGAGCGCGACATTTTATGATCCATGGATGCCGCCTCCTAAATAAATACGTCGACGAGGATGGGCATAAGGTTGAGCAGGCCAAACACCAGCGCCACGCCCCATCCGAGCTTAAAGCAGCTGCGCCAGGTGCTGCGTGCGAAGGTGTTGTCGATCAGCACCTCAACAAAGTACGTCGCGACCATCACGACCAGGGCAACCACCCAGCTCACCGGGTTGTCCCAAACAAAGAACATGCCCACCCACATCAAAAACAGCACGGTCTCGCACCAGTGCATAAGGGTCATCTTGGCCAGCGTGCCGCCGCTCATCTCGGTGGCGACGCCCTGGACGATCTCCTGATGCGCGTGATGCGAGTACGAAAGATCGAACGGCGACTTGCGCAGCTTGATGGTAAGCACCGCGAGCAGTGCGAGGAAAATGGGCGCGCTGTACACGATGATGGGGGCCGACTGCCCCGTCACGGCGATGGAATCGAAGCTATCGGTGGCAAGGTACAGGCCCACGCTCATCAGCAGAACAGCGGGCTCGTAACTCATGACCTGCAGCAGCTCGCGGTCGGCGCCGACCTGAGCAAACGGGCTTTGCGTCGAGGCGGACGCCAGCACCACAAAGATCGCGGCGAGCGTCACCATAAAAGCGCACAGCAGCGTGTTGGAGCCCGACACAAAGATGCCGCCGCCCACGACGGTAAAGATGAGCGCGCACGCCATATAGGTATCGTCCATGGTGTTTACGCTGGCAGGGGCCTTGCGCAGGAGCTTGGCCACATCGTAGAAGGGCTGCAGCAAGCGCGGGCCCACGCGGCCCTGCATGCGAGCCGAAAGCTTACGGTCAAGACCGTCAATCAGGCCGCCCACAAGCGGCGCCAGCAAGGCAAACGCCACGGTGCCAATAAATATGCCCACGACGCCCGAACCTTCGAAATACTTGCCGCGCAGCACCGAGGGCGCACTCATGGCAAGTCGCTCGGGCCCAATCCACGCGCAACACAGCAGCGCAAACAAGATAATGCTGCAGCACACGACGCTACCCGCGGGGCCAATACGCTTCTCGCCAAGGGCGTCCTCCGAGTACCAATTGCGCTTTTCGGCCTTTACCTCGTGCCCCATCGAGCCGCGGAAATGGCGGTAATTGTCGGTTCCCACGCCCGAAAGATATACGTTTACGTGCGGTTTATTGCTCACGCGGAATGAAGTCAGCAGCACCACGGCGATAAACGCCACGATAACCACCATCAGATACATGGCATCCTTGCCAATAACGTACGGCACGCGGCCAAACACCATGGCCAAGTAAGGCGACACCAGACCGCTCGAGATAACCGGAAACGCCACGCAGCACAGAATCAGCAGCGCGGCGATGGTGTTGAGGGCCATCCATTCGGTCTTATGAACATTGACCTCAACGTTTTGAGCCGTGGGGTCGACGCCCGAAAGCTTGGCAAGCCACTTGCCCCAGAAGAAGAACGTCGCGGCCGAGCCAAAGGCCAGCACCATGATCATGAGCACGTTGCCGGTCTGCGCAAACGCCACCAGGGCGCCCCACTTGGACACGAGCATGCCAAACGGCGCCACGAACATGCCCATGATGCCCAGCATCATCAGGCGCGTCAGGTGCGGCATGCGGCTGAACATACCGTCCATGTCCTCGATATTGCGGCTGCCGATATGATGCTCGGCCGTGCCCACGCACAGGAACAGCAGCGACTTGGCTACCGTGTGGAACAGGATTAGGAAGATGGCCGCCCATACGGCCTCGGGCGCGCCGACGCCCAAGCAGGCACTGATGAGGCCCAAGTTGGAAATGGTGGAGTACGCGAGCACGCGTTTGGCGTTGCTCTGCGAAATGGCCATGAGGGCAGCGAGCAAAAACGTGATGGCACCCACACTTGTGACCATAAAACCGGTCACGGGATAGATGGCATAGAGCGGGCTCAGCTTGACCATCAGGAACACGCCGGCCTTGACCATGGTGGACGAGTGCAGCAGGGCGCTCGTGGGCGTGGGGGCAACCATGGCACCCAACAGCCACGTGTGGAACGGCATCTGTGCGGCCTTGGTGAGTGCGGCGAGCGACAGCAGGATGACCGGCATCACCAGCAGCGCGGATTGCGCGGTTCCGGCGCCGGAAAGCTCGATCATGCCCGAGATGGTCAGCGGCATGCCGTTGACGTGCAGGAACATAAGGCCCGCCAAAAACGCGATGCCGCCCAGCATGTTGAGGATGATCTGGGTAAAGGCGTTTTTGATGGCCTCGGGCGTGCGCGTATAACCAATCATAAGGAACGAGCACACGGTGGTGATTTCCCAGCCGCAGAACAGCCACTCCAGGTTGTCGCTCGTCACGATGACGAACATGGCCGAGAGGAACAGGAACATAAGCGCCAGGAACTGCGGGCGTCGGTCGGGCGCGGTCTGCCCGCGCAGCGCAGCCTCGTGCTCGTCATGGGCCTGGAAGTCCTTCATATAACCCAAGGCATACACGCAGATCAGGCTGCCGACAATGCCGACGGCGAGCACCATGATCACACTCATGTAGTCTAGGTAGAGCGGCGTCGCCGTGACGGCTTCGGTCGCGGGCAGCGTCATGGCTGCAAAGGCGAGCGAGCCCACCAGTTGGACTATGCCGAGCACCGTGGTGAGCGCGTTCCTATATTTGTACGCGTTGTATAGGATGACGGCGCACAGGATGACGTCGATGACGGAGCTGATGATCGAGAGCACATGCGAGGTACCGGGGGCAACCTCAAAGCTCTGCGGACCCGTGCCAAAAAACATGACGGCGACTACAACCGTCACCGCCATAATAATGCCGGAACCTATGAGCCCCACCGCATCGCGGGCGCGGTCACCGCGCGCGAGCAGCATGCTCAGCGCCGGTACCAGCGGAAACAGGGTAAGGAAATACAGTAGCGTCATACCATCACTCCCCCATGCAAAAACGCTGCAATTGTTTAACGTTATAGCTCAATTGAGGAGCAGCGGCGGCAGGTTTTCGGTCAATTGGGGAGTTTTAGGCGTACAGGGCAAGGGCGCGTCCGCATTGGAGTAGAGGCGCGGCAAGAAAAAATGCGCCCCTGTGGGCGCACCATCCCGTTTGCTATTCCGCCTTTTTAACGCGCGGCTTATCGACCAGTGCGGCCTCACCGCTCTCGCGGTACTGACGGCACCAAGCCTTGACCGAAGACTCGCTGGGAATTTTGTGCTTGATCATGGCCTCGCGAACCGTCAAGCCGTTTTCCAGACGGTCCTTGACCACGGCGAGCTTAACTTCGTACGAATAGGTGTGATGATGCGAACCGGCGTTGAGAACGGCGTCGGCACCGCCCACAGCATACGCGCGGGCCCACTGACGAGCTGTGGCCTGGGGAATGCCAAGCTCCGCGGCGAGGGCGCGATGGCCGACCCCCTCTTGGAGGATCTCGACGGCGCGCTGCCTAACCTCGGGCGCATGCGTGCGAGTCCTAGTTGCTTCCGACATACCTGCCACTTCTTAGCCTTAACCGTTAATCTGCTTTCTTACGTGCAAGTTAGATAGTAGCATTTTACTGTTTGCTCAAAGCAGTTAATTAAAATAGACGCGGCGTTATCTGGGCATTTGGCACCAAATTACGACATTTCTTTATCGATTATTTACGCTGGTAGCTGACTCGCAGCTAATCGTCATTCGCTTGTCAACAAAATTGACATCTCTTTATGTCCTTTGGTATAGAGGATATAGTTATTAACCCCTCCCCCAATATTTTTGAGTGATCTGCAAGGCAGTAGACGTCCTCACTCCTCATGATTACCGCGCATTGCCATCCACCGGAGCAAAACAAAAAGGGCGGGACCTGCTGCGCTTGCAGGCCCCGCACCGGTTGACACCCGACGGGACACAGCCGGGCGAGACGGATCCGTGCTACCGCCCCGCCTAGCCGCGATGTTCAACTACAGCTCGTTGGCCGCGTGATACGCCGTGCGGATGGCGCTCGCAATGTCGGCGGTGCGCTCACCCGAGCAGTCGCCCACGCAGGTCACGGGCACCGTCACGCCATCCAGGTCAAACGCGTTGGCCTTGGAGCCCACGGCCATCACCACGTAATCGCAGGCGATCTTCACCGGCTCCTCGGCACCGTCCTCGGTGGTGCGAACAGCCTCCACGCCCTCGTCGGTAATGGCGGTCAGGCGGGTCTTAACATGCTGCTCTACGTTGTGCACGGCAAAGTCGCTCATAATCAGCGGCAGAATGGTCTCGGACTCGCCCGCGGCAATCTTGTCGAGCATCTCGACAATCGCCACCTCGCAGCCGTGCTGCAGCAGATACTCGGCAGTCTCGGTGCCCACCAGGCCACCGCCAATGACGGCGACGCGGCCGTTGAGCTCCACCTTGCCGGCCAGCACGTCCCAGCTCGAAACGACCTTGTCCGAGTCGGCACCCGGAACGGGGATGACCACGTCGTGCGCGCCCACAGCCACAATCGCGGCGTCGGCGGCGTTGAGGTCCTCAGCGGTAGCGGCATGGCTGAGCTCAACCTTCACGCCCAGGCCAGGCAGAATCTTCTCGTAGTACTCGACCGAGCGCATGATCTCGTCCTTGCGCGGAGGCGCAGCCGCCAGCACAATCTGGCCGCCCAGATGATCGCTCGCCTCGTAGATGGTCACGTCGTAGCCGCGCTTGGCCGCCACGCGTGCGGCCTCCAGGCCGGCGATGCCGCCGCCCACCACGGCGATCTTCTTGTCGCCCTCGCCCGGCTTGATGGCGATGGTCGCCTCGTCGCCGTTCTCGGCATTGAGCACGCACGAGATGTACTTGCGATTTTGAATCGCGTCGACGCAGCCCTTGTTGCAGTTGAGGCACTCGCGGATGGGCTCACCCGTGGCGGCCTTCAGCGCAATGTCGGGGTCGCACATGAGCGAGCGGCCATAGGCGATGATGTCAGCCGAGCCATCCTCCAGGATCTTCTCGCCGGCCTCGACCGAGACAACACGGCCCACGGTTGCCACCGGCACAGAGACCAGGGCCTTGACGCGCTCGGCCACCGGCAGCGTCCAGTTGTAGGGCATGGCACCCATGGGTGGAATGGTGTCGCCCATGTTGCCGGTGTGGTTGGCCTGTGCAACCTGGATCATATCGATGCCCGCGCCCTCGAGCAGCTTGGCGAACTCGCAGGCCTCGTCGGGCTGCAGGCCACCCTTGCCGCGCGGCGTGCCGTCGGGGTTCTCCATGATCACGGGGAGCTTGTACTCCACCATCAGCTGCGGCGCGGCCTCCTTAATGGCGGCGACGACCTCCAGCGCGTAGCGAACGCGGTTCTCGAACGAACCACCGTACTCGTCGGTGCGCTGGTTGAGGATGGCCGAGCACAGCGAACCCACCAGGCGGTCGCCGTGGACCTCGATAGCGTCGATCCCGGCCTGCTGTGCGCGAGCGGCCGAGGCAGCGATGGCCTCCTTGATCTGGGTGAGCTGCTCTACGCTCGCCTCGTTCACAAAGTGCTGCATGTCGTGATGCAGCTTGGCGTAGGCCTGCTTGCGGATCTCGTTGGACTCGGCCATCTTGGCGGCGAAGGTCTCCTCGTCGCCGGCGGCTTTGGCCTCCTGCGCGGCCTTGGCGGCGGCCATGGAACCCATGACCATGCGGCCGACGCCGGGCACGTCGTACTCGGGGTGGAACAGCTGCAGCGCAACCTTGGCACCGTGCTTGTGGACAGCGTCGGCCAGGGCCTTAAACGTGGGGATCTGGGCGTCGGTCGCCAGCTTGGGCGTGGGGCTCGCAGTCATGACGGGAGCGACGTCGCCGATGACGATGTAGCTCACGCCGCCACGGGCCAGGCGCTCGTAAAAAGCCAGGCTGCGCTCGCCGATGGAACCGTCGCGCTCCTCGTAGCCGGTGGTCAGCGGCGGAAACATAATGCGGTTCTTGAGCTCAAGGGGGCCAACCGTAATGGGCTGGAGCAGCTTGGATGCAGGTGTGGTCATGGACATTCCTCTCTTGTAGGCGCGACGGCGATGATGCCGCGTAGTTGTCTAGAGGATATGGCATGGAGGCACAGCGGCACAACGAAAATCGGCGAATATCAAGTGGCGGCAGGTGGATGGGGCGGGGCGGCCCGTCGGTTTGTCTCAATCTGTAACAGTTACCCAGCAAAACCGGGTCTTACTGTTACAGATCGAGACAAACCAAACCCGCCTGCTAGAAAATCTCAATCAGAACCACCCTTAAAAAGGGTGGTTTGCTCTTAGGGTATAACCCACGGGC
>UQIN01000036.1 GCA_900541035.1 uncultured Collinsella sp.
AACCCTTCTTCCTCTTTCCGGACATGCCGTCCTCCGATCTCCCGGGGCCGGCCGGTCCGGCCCTCAGGGTATCGGGTTCCCACATTCATCCGCACATGTGCGGATGAATGTGGGAAGTGTTCGGATGAAGTTGATAATCAAGGGTCTCCGTCAAGTCTTTGGGCAGGAGCTACTTTTCCGCGGCACATCGACACAGGTGCGATAAGATAGAACGCCATGTCTGGCTGCGCGGTTTACGCAGGCTGGGCAAATCTGTACGACGCCGCCCGGAACGACACGGGGCGGCACAGATCCATAAAGGAGGATCACTGGTATGAGCCAGACCCGTCCCATCGATGAGCATTCTATGCACACCCGTACCTGCGGCGAGCTTCGCTTCGAGAACGTGGGCGAAGAGGTCACCCTCACCGGTTGGGTGAGCCGTCGCCGCGACCACGGCGGCCTTATCTTCTGCGACCTTCGCGACCGCGAGGGCATCACGCAGCTCACCTTCGACCCCGAGCACTCCGACGGCGACGCCTTTAAGATCGCCGAGACCATGCGTCCCGAGTGGCCCATCAAGATTCACGGCGTCGTGCGCGCCCGTGGCGAGGAGACCACCAACACCAAGCTCGCGACCGGCGAGATCGAGGTCCTGACCGACCACGCCGAGGTGCTCAACACGTCCGTCACCCCGCCGTTCCAGATCGAGGACGGCATCGAGACCAGCGAGGACACTCGCCTGCGCTATCGCTATCTGGACCTCCGCCGTCCCGAGATGATGGCCAACCTCAAGCTGCGCTCCGACTTCACCTTTGCCATTCGCGAGGCGCTGCACAACCGTGAGTTCATGGAAGTCGAGACGCCCTCCCTGTTTAAGTCCACGCCCGAGGGCGCCCGCGACTTCATCGTTCCCAGCCGTATTCAGCCGGGTAACTTCTACGCCCTGCCGCAGTCCCCGCAGCTCCTGAAGCAGCTGCTCATGGTCGGTGGCGTCGAGCGCTACTACCAGGTTGCCAAGTGCTTCCGCGACGAGGACCTGCGTGCCGACCGTCAGCCCGAGTTCACCCAGGTCGATATCGAGATGTCCTTCGTGGACCAGAACGACGTCATGAGTGCACTCGAAGAGGTCCTGGCCGACGCCTTCGGCCGCATGGGTGTCGAGATGCCCACGCCGCTGCGTCGCATGGACTACTGGGAGGCCATGGACACCTATGGCTCCGACAAGCCCGATACCCGCTATGGCATGCACCTGGTCGACCTGACCGACATCTTTGCCAACTCCAAGTTCAAGGTCTTCGCGACCGCCGCAAATGAGGAGGGCTCTGTCGTCAAGGCCATCAACGCCAAGGGCGCCGGTGCCTGGGCACGTGCCAAGATCGATAAGCTCGCCGGGGTGGCTTCCACGTTTGGCGCCAAGGGCCTGGCCTGGATCGCCTTCCGCGAGGACGGCTCCATCAACAGCCCCATCGTCAAGTTCTTCTCGGACGAGGAGATGGCGGCTCTGCGCGAGCGCATGGACGTCGAGCCCGGCGACCTTGTGATGTTCGCCGCCGGCCCGCGTCTGCTCTCTGACGAGATCCTGGGCGGCATGCGTTCTCATATGGCCAACGCACTCGAGATCAAGCGCGAGGGTCACGACTTCCTGTGGGTCGTCAACTTCCCGCTGTTCCATTGGGACGAGGATCGCAAGGCCTATGCTGCCGAGCACCAGCCCTTTACCCTGCCGACCGAGACCGACATCGCCAAGATCGAGGCCGACCCGCTGGCAGCCGGTTCTTGCACCTACGACTTTGTCATGGACGGCTTTGAGGCCGGCGGCGGCGGTATGCGTATCCACAACGCCGAGATGCAGATGTCCATGCTTAAGCTTCTGGGCTTTACCGAGGAGCGCGCCGAGTCTCAGTTTGGCTTCCTCATGGAGGCCCTCAAGTTTGGTGCGCCCCCGATGGGCGGTTTCGCTCTGGGCCTGGACCGCGTGTGCATGCTGCTCACCGGTTCCGACTCCATCCGCGACGTCATGGCGTTCCCCAAGACGGCCAGCGGCTCCGACCTCATGTCGGGCGCCCCGAGTGCCGTTTCCGGCGCCCAGCTCAAGGACGTCAGCCTGCGCCTGATGTAGGCGAGCGGCTACATATTGCTTGCAACGAGGGAAGGACGTGTGCCTTTCCTCGTTTTTTATGCGCCGAGATTGTGAGGGCTTGGGATGACCGGGCGTCGCGGAAAGTGTGCCCCAGAATTCGGCAAAATAATGGGGCACAGTTTCCGGTTGAGCTGTCTAACGGAAACTGTGCCCCAGAATGAGCGCTCAAAACGGGGCAGGCTTTCCGCAACAACTGTCTGGCGGAAAGCCTGCCCCAATTTCTTATAGCGAGTCTCTCTGGATCAGCTGCATGTGCATCACGGAGGTGGTGGGCTCGGCACCCTTGATCATGTCGAGCGCAATGTTGGCGGCCATGTGGCCTTCTTCGTGCAGGGGCTGGCGGACGGTCGTGAGCGCGGGGACGCAGCGCGTCGCAATCTCGTGATCGTCGAAGCCGACGACAGAAACGTCCGCCGGAACGGATAGGCCTGCCTCGTTGAGTGCGGTGATGACGCCAGCCGCGATACGGTCCGATCCGCAGAGCACGCCATCGAAAGCAATCTCGCGCGCGAGGATCTGGTGCATGGCCTGATAGCCGTCTCCGTTGTTCCAGCCGGTATAGATAACGTTTGCGTCTGGGAGGTCTTCGCCCAAGACGGCACGGTAGCCGCGCAGGCGGTCGACAACAGCGGGGTTGTCTTGCGGTCCCAACACGGCGACGATATCCTTACGCCCGCGCTCTTTCATGGCGAGTGCCGCAAAGTGTCCGCCCTCTTCGTCGTCAGAGTAGACCGTCGAGAACACATCGCGATAGGGGTGGCCCTCGAGCTGGCCGCACAACACGGTGGGTACGCCCAGCTCGCGCAGCACCTCGAGCAGCTCGCTGCCCTTGTAGGGGGAGACGTCGATCACGGCGTCGAACGAGCGGCGCTCAAAGTGCTCGCGTGCGCGGTTGCGCTCATGCGTAGAAGACGCCTGCAAGATAACGGGCAGATAGGACGACTCCGACAGTTCCTCGGTAATGCCGCTCAAAAACTCGCTATAGGTGGGGTCGCTGAAGAGTTCACTCAGGGGCTCGGTCACGAGCACGGCGATGATTTCCGTGCGCCCGACAGCGAGCGCTCGGCCACGAGCGTTGGGGACAAAATTGACTTCCTTGGCCGCCGCGCGGACGCGCTTTTTGGTTTCCTCGCTAATGCGGGGCGAATCGTTGAGGGCGCGCGATGCCGTGGAGCGCGACACGCCGGCAGCTGCGGCAACCTCGGCAAGCGTAGGTGCGGTGCGAACTGGTTGGGTCATGGCGTCTCCTGGAGAATGCGGTCGATGTTGTCGCTGATACGGGTTGGTGCGGATACAGCTTACTATAGTGCGCCTGAACAGCGTTCATGGTATCCGGTGACCGGTGTCGTTTTGCAACCAAGCCACAATCGAATACGTCTCGTGTGGGTGAGATATCAGCGGGCGTGGTGGTTGCCTACGAGCTTAAGAACGATGTCTTGCGCTGAGTGTCGATACTCAGGGTGACATAAGTGTCCCGGTTGTACAACCGGTTGCACCGTTAACCCGACCAAATCGACCGTTCAGCGGACAACCGGTTGCACAGTTTTTTGCATCGACCGTAAGATAAGGACAACCGGTTGCACAAGAATCACTACGATGACGAAGGAGCATCACCATGGACGCCATTAACGATTGGGAAAACCAAGCGCTCACCCACAGGAACCGCCTGGCACCCCATGCGTACTTTATGGGTTACGAGACCGCCGATCTCGCTGCAACGTACAGCCGCGAGCTGTCGCGCGGGTTTGTCCAGCTGTCCGGCTCGTGGCAGTTCCGCCTCTTTGAGGGCCCCGCTGCCGTCTCCAACGAGGAGCTCTCCACGTACGAGCCCGAGTGGGATCACGTGGAGGTTCCGCACCTGTGGCAGGTAGACGGCTATGGCAACCTTGCCTACACCGACGAGGGCTTCCCGTTCCCGGTGGATCAGCCGTTCGTTCCCTCTGACGATCCCACGGGCGTGTACCAGCGCATCGTCAACCTTCCCGCCGTGCCTGCCGGCGCTCGCGAGATCATTCGCTTTGACGGCATCGAGAGCTATGGCGAGCTGTACGTCAACGGTCAGTTTATCGGCATGACCAAGGGTTCGCGCCTGTCTGCCGAGTTCGACGTGACCGACGCGCTTGTCGAGGGCGACAACCTGTTTGCGGTCAAGGTTCTGCAGTACAGCGATGGCAGCTATATCGAGGACCAGGACATGTGGTGGGCATCGGGCATCTTCCGCGATGTGTACCTTATGCAGCGTCCCGCCGCGCACCTGGTCGACTTTAGGTTCCGCACGCACCGCGAGGGCGATGCCGCTCTGATCACGCTCGATACGGTGGCCGAGGGCGCTACCCGCGTTGTGTATACGCTCAGCGATGGCGAGAACGTGGTGGCTACGGGCGAGTGCGTCGACGGCCATGCCGAGTGCAGCGTGACCGATGCCCACTTCTGGAATCCCGAGGATCCCTTCCTCTATGACCTTACGTTTGAGGTCTACGACGGTGACCAGGTCAGCGAGTACGTCCCGCATCGCCAGGGTCTTGCCGAGGTGACGGTCGAGGGCAATCATATCTACCTCAACGGCACTTACTTTAAGATGCATGGCGTCAACCGCCACGATCACGACGATCACAAGGGCCGCGCCGTGGGCCTCGATCGCATGCGCCGCGACCTGGAGCTCATGAAGCAGCACAACATCAACGCGGTGCGCACGTCCCACTACGCCAACGACCCGCGCTTTTACGAGCTGTGTGATGAGTATGGCATCATGCTGGTCGCCGAGACCGATATGGAGAGCCACGGCTTCGAGAATATCGGCAATATCGCCCTGGTGACCGACGACCCGGCATGGGAGCCGGCCTACGTCGACCGCATTGAGCGCCTGGTGATGCAGGAGCGCAACCACGCCTGCATCATTATGTGGTCGATGGGCAACGAGAGCGGCTATGGCTGCAACATCCGCGCGATGTACGCCAAGGCTCACGAGCTCGACGGTCGTCCGGTCCACTACGAGGAGGATCGCAACGCCGATACCGTCGACGTTATCTCCACCATGTACTCCCGCGTGTCGCAGATGAACGACTTTGGTGAGCATCCATTCCCCAAGCCGCGCATCAACTGCGAGTACGGTCACTCCATGGGCAACGGCCCCGGAGGCCTGTCCGAGTATCAGGAGGTCTTCGATCGCTGGGATTGCATCCAAGGCCAGTTTATCTGGGAATGGTGCGACCACGGTTTGGCTGCTGTGACCGAGGACGGCGTTGCCTACGACATGTACGGCGGCGACAACGGCGACTACCCCAACAACAGCAACTTCTGCATCGATGGCATGGTGTTCCCTTGGCAGCAGCCGAGCCCGGGCCTCACTGAGTATGGCCAGGTCATCTGCCCGGTTCGCATGGCTTATGACACCGAGGCGGGCGAGCTGACCGTCACCAACAAGCGTTGGTTCACCACTCTCGAGGATGTCTGCCTGTCGGCCGAGACCCTGGTGGACGGCGACGTGGTCAGCCGCAAGACGCTCATGCCCGGTGCGGTTGCCCCCGGCGAGTCCGTCCAGCTGCCACTGGTGATTCATGAGGCCGCGGTAGGCGAGACCCTACTGACCGTGCGCGCCTACACCATGGCCACTCACGTCTGGTGCGAGCCGATGTTCCAGCTGGGCGCAAGCCAGTTTGCCATCGCAAACCATCCGGCGCCGGCCATCGCCGCCCCCGTTCGTCCTGAGCTTACGGTCGAGGAGACCGAGCAGGAAATCCGCATTCGCTCCCTCAACGGCGAGCTGTCCTTCAGCAAGGTAAACGGTACCGTGAGCGAGTGGAAGGCATCCGGCCGCGACGTCATGGCCTCTGGTCCCCAGGTTGGTTTTTGGCATCCGCTCGTCGACAACCACGCCCAGGAGTATGACTCACTGTGGAAGGACAACTTCATCGATGTGATGCAGACGTCTACCCGCAAGGTTTCTTGGAAGCAGGACGGCAATGCGGTCGTCGTTACCGTGAGCCAGCGTATCGCTCCTCCCGTCCGCGCGTTCGGCATGCGCGTCGAGCTTGTCTACACCGTGCTTCCGAGCGGTCGCGTTGACCTCAAGGTTTCCGGCGAGCCCTACGGTGACTATTCGGACATCATCCCGCGCATCGGCATCTCCTTCGAGGTCCCCGGTTGCGATCGCGCCGTCGAGTGGTATGGCCACGGCCCGGGCGAGAACTATCCGGACTCGCTGCGCGCCAACCCGGTCGGTCATTACCGCACCACGGTCGACGATATGTTCACGCCCTACGTTATGCCTCAGGACTGCGCCAACCGCGAGGGTACCCGCTGGGTTGCCCTGCGCTCTAGCCACGGTGACGGTCTGGTCGTGACGCGTCCGAGCGACGCCGCTTCCAACCCGTTCTCGTTCTCGGCATGGCCCTATAGCTGCGAGGCCATCGATAACGCCAAGCACGTCTACGACCTTGTCAAGGGCGATACGGTCACGGTCAACATCAACGACCAACTGCTCGGCCTTGGCTCGAACTCTTGGGGTTCCGAGGTGCTCGATTCCTATCGCACCCGTTTTGAGAGCTTCAGCTTTGAGGTGTCCCTGCGACCGCTGACGTCTGCCGATCTGGCTCAGGCGCTGGCACCCATTAAGGAGGCATAAGCCATGCATGTCTTTAACTCGCGCGCCGATTTCGACGCTCAGATGAAGTCCGTCAAGAAGTGGATGCGTACCGGACAGGCGCTCGATGGTGTTGCCGACCTGCAGCACGACGTGGCTTACTCCATCGGCGACTCGTTGGTGTACTGGTGGGTGAACGCCCACGAGGCGGCTACCGCCGATCTGGTCGGTCACCGTCGCTACCATGCCGTGCTCGCTCCGCTCGACGGCGACCTGACCGTCGAGGTTGCCCCCAAGGGAGGCCTCACCTGCACCCGCGCCTACAGCGATATCGATGATCGCGAGCGCTTTGAGGGTACGGGGGAGACCGTGACGATTCCCGCCGGCGGCGTTGCCGTCGTCGAAATTGACGAGGCATACCGTGTCGTGTCCGATGCCACGGATCCCCGCGTCGTGGTGCTGCACGTGACGGTTGAAGGATATTCCTTCCCCAACAAGTAGTATTCGTCCACCTGGACGTTTGCTTCGCGCCGTTAAGGGGGATGGCTTTGTTGACTCCCTTTTCCCCATTCCCCTTAGCAGGTGCGCCGTCCGCGTTTGCACTTGCAGTCCGGACGGTTTTAGATGAGATATAACGGATGATTGGGAGGGCTTATGAGCTCTGAAAAACGAGGAACGATCGGTTCGTTCGCTCTGCTGGGCATGACGGTCGCCGCCGTGTTCGGTATCAAGAACATCATCAACAACAACGCGGCCATCGGCTTGGCAGCTGCGCCGTCGTTCTTCTTCGCCACGCTTTTGTACTTTGTCCCCTATACCCTGGTTACTGCCGAGTTCGTCGGCCTTAACAAGGACTCCGAGTCGGGCGTGTACGCATGGGTTAAGACCTCGATGGGTGGTCGCTGGGCGTTCCTGACGGCATTTAGCTACTGGTTCGTTAACCTGTTCTTCTTTGCGTCCGTCCTGCCCAACGTCATCATCTACGCGAGCTACGTGTTCTTTGGTGCCAACGCCGAGCTTTCGCAGCTGTGGATCACCATTATCGAGATCGTCGTCTTTGCTATCGCCACGTGGGTTTCGACCAAGGGCGCTAAGTGGATCGGCTCCATTTCCTCCTTCGGTTCGACCGCAGCTCTCGGCCTGACCGCCGTGTTCATCCTGCTGTCCCTGGCTGCTGCCTTTGGCGGCGTTGAGTTCGCTACGGCTCCTACTCCCGCTAACATGGCTCCCGACATGAGCAACTTCGCAACTGCGTGGGGCTTCTTCGGTACGCTTGCCTGGATCATCCAGGGCGTTGGCGGCGCTGAGTCTGTCGGCGTGTTCCTTAACGACCTTAAGGGTGGCGTCAAGGCCTTCGTGCGCACCGTCGTTATCGCCGGCCTGACCATCGGCCTTCTGTATGCAGGCGCTTCGCTGCTGGTTAACCTGTTCATCCCCGAGGGCGGCGTTGCCATCTCCACCGGTATCTTCGACGTATTCGGCGCTGTCTTTGCCCACTTTGGCATTCCCATGGAAGTGTCTACGCGCGCCATCGGCTTGATCCTTCTCGCCGCCACGCTGGGCTCCCTCATGATGTGGACCTCTGCTCCCATCAAGGTTTTCTTCACCGAGATCCCCAAGGGCGTCTTTGGTAGCAAGATCGTCGAGCTCAACGAGCACGGCATTCCCGCCCGCGCCGCTTGGCTGCAGTTCGCCATCGTCGTCCCCATCCTGATCATTCCGGCCCTGGGCTCCGGTAACCTCGACGACCTGCTCATGATCGTCACCAACATGACTGCTGCCACCGCTCTGCTCCCACCGCTGCTGATTTTGCTTGCCTACTTTATGCTGCGCAAGAACTTCGACACCGCTCCCCGTGACTTCCGCATGGGCTCGCGTACCTTCGGTCTGGTCGTTGCTGCATTCCTGCTTGTGGTCTTCTGCTTCGTGCTTATCTGCGGCACCATTCCGCTCGATCAGCCGCTGTGGCTGACGCTGGTCTACAACGTTGGCGGCGTGGTTGTCTTCCTGGGCCTTGCCGTGATGTGGTACAACCGCTACATCAACCGCCTGCGCGAGACCGATCCCGAGGCCGCCGAGAACGAGCTTCGCCCTTCCGTCCTCGATATGATGGAGTAGCGGCTAGGATTAATCTACGGCTGTGGAATAATTCGATTCCCTTTCCTAGGGAGGGGCCTTACGAGGCCCCTCCTTTTGTGTAAAGACTTTAGTCTGCTGGGCGCGCAGCGGCCAGCTTCAACCCACCCGCTACGCGGGTGGAGACAAACGGCTTTACAAAGCCATCCCTCCGACCGATATTGACGATTGTTCAGGCCGTCAAGAATTCGAGTCGAAGGGG
>UQIN01000037.1 GCA_900541035.1 uncultured Collinsella sp.
CGTGTGCTCGGCTCGAGCATAAAGTCAAAACGAATGACGTTTCGATACTGCTGGCTTGCGAATTCGTTAAGAAGCCAAGTCTTTCCTGTCTGGCGGGCTCCCTTAAGCAAGAGAGGTTTGCGATTCGCCCTTGATTTCCAAGCGATAAGTTCACTCATAAGCTGTCGCTGCATATTGCCTCCCAACCCTCTCGGCTAGTATAAGGCCATTTGGGCGTTTCCATCGAAAAATGTGCGAGACAACCACGTTTTTCCATCGGAAAATGTGGGAGACAACCACGTTTTTCCATCGGAAAATGTGGGAACACCAACCTAAGTTGCGGTGGAATAGTTCCTAAATGGGCTGGTAAACTGCCAAAACAGGAACTATTCCACCGCAACTTAGAGCCCCACCGGCGTGCAAAAGAAACGAGCCCGCATCCCTGGGGGACACGAGCTCGTAAACAATACGAGCTCGTAAACAATACATGGTAGGGGCGGTGGGACGTCTGCGTATTTGCTGCGCAAATACGCACCGGCTTCGGCCGCCTGTCGGCGCCCTCGCCGGCTCGCTACGGACGCTGCGCGTCCGCTTAACGCTCGCCCCCTCGCGGGTTCGAGTCCCGCCGGCATCTAAAAGAAGCGAGCCCGCATCCCTGGGGAACACGGGCTCGCAAGCAATCACATGGTAGGGGCGGTGGGACTCGAACCCACAATCCTTGCGGCGAGAGATTTTAAGTCTCCTGCGTATGCCAATTCCGCCACGCCCCCGTGAAACTAGAAGTCTAGCACAAGCCGTCCGTTACGCGTTGACGGCCATCGAGTGTTGGCCCGACTTCTCCAGGAACTCCTGGAACTTGGCTTCGTCGCCCTTGTTCTGGTACTGCAGGGCCAGCAGGTACTCCAAGCGGCAGCGCTTGACCTTGTCGTCACCGGCATCCTTGAGCATGCGCTCCAGCTCGGGAATGTCGTTGTGGCGCTTGAGGATCATCGTGTCGTACATCAGCTGACACTCGTGCGCGACTGCCTCGGCCTGACCGCCCTCAAAGCCCTTGATCTCGTGCAGCAGCTCTTTGGACTTTTTACGGTCCTCCTGGCCAACGTAGTAGTTAAAGGCCTTGATCACCAGGTCGACGCGCTGCATCTTGGGGAGGTTGAGCCCCAGCAGCAGGTCGAACATCTCGCTGGCACGCTCGTGGTCCTCGCGCAGCAGATAGGAGTTCAGACGCAGGTAGTCGCGGTTGTAGCGCGGGTACAGCATGCTGGTGAGTTTGCCGTCGAGCAAACGATCGAACTCGTCCCACTGCTTGGCGGCCATAAGCTGCTGCAGGCGCTTGAACGTTGTGCGTTTTTTGACGCTAAAGAACACCGACACGGCGATGCAGATGATAACGACGGCGGTCCAGAGTGTGCGGGAATCGGGCATATTAGGGTCCTTAGTCGCTCATAAAGCGAGCGGTATGACAACACGTACTAGATGTATTATACGCAGCGCGCAAGCAAACTGGCATAAAAGCTCATCGAGGCCGAGTGCCATCGCTCGCTGCGGTACACTTACCTAAAGTAAACCATGAAGGGAGACATTACCTATGAAGAAGATCGTTTTGGCTTGCGGTGCTGGCGCTGCTACTTCCACGCTCGTTGCCCAGAAGGTCGCTACCCTGCTCGACGCCAACGGTTATGCCGACAAGTACGAGATCGTGCAGTGCGCCATCTCCGAGGCCAAGGATTACTGCGACGAGGGCGCTGACCTGCTGATCGCCACCACCGTTGCCCCCGAGGGCCTCACCTGCCCGTACGTGAGTGGCGTGCCCTTCATGACCGGCATGAACCGCGTTGCCGCCGAGAAGGCCGTTCTCGACGTCATGGCTCAGTAGGCGCTGACTGCATGAGTGAGCAGAACGCCAACCCGGTAGAGCTCTTTGGTATGCGCGTTGCCCATGTGGGCATTAACGCCACCGACCCGGCAGACGCCCTGGAGATCGCGGAGCTGTTCTCGACGATGATGGGCCTGCCCGTCATCGAGACCCCGGTTTCGTACTTCAACGATTCGCTGGTCGAGATCATGAAGCAGAACGGTCGTGGCACCAAGGGCCACATCGGCTTTGCCGTTAACGACATCGATGCGGCCGAGAAGTGGTTTGCCGAGCGCGGGCTCGAGGTCAACGAAGAGTCGCGCGCACTGCTGCCCGACGGTGGTACCAAGCTCGTGTACTTTAAGCGCGAGTTCGCCGGTTTCGCCGTGCACCTGTGCCGCGAGTAGCGCACAAGCTGCCATAGCTGGCAAAAAGGGATAGGGCCGCGTGGCCCTATCCCTTTATTTATGTCGAGGGGCTTCCTACCGCGGCAGGCGAATCGTAAAGCGGCTGCCGACGCCCTCGACCGAGGTCACGCCGATGACGCCGCCGTGGCTGTCGACGATCCACTTGGCGATAGCGAGCCCCAGGCCCGAACCCTGCGCGCCGGCATCGCGCGCGTTGTCGGCGCGGTAGAACCGTTCGAACGCGTGAGCTGCGGATTCCTGGTTCATGCCGATGCCCTCGTCCTCAACACTTATGTCGATCGTGCCCGCGCCCGCATCCGGCGTCACGCCAAACGAGATGGATGTGCCCGCGTCCGAATACTTGGCGGCGTTCTGCACGATCACGCGCAGAGCCTGCTTCACGAGCGCCACGTCAACGGGCGCGTCGCAGCGCGGGTCGCTGGTAAGTGCGGCATCGTACGCCAGTCGATATGTGTGCGCGGCATCGATCATCTGCGATTCCTCGCATACCTCGCCGACCAGTGCGGCCAGGTTAGTATCCGCACGCCGCAGGACCGTGCGCCCGGCATCGCCGCGCGCCAAAAACAGCAGTTGTTCCACGAGCTCCTGCATGTGCTCGCTTTCGGTCTTGAGCGAGGCGATGGACTCTGCTAGCACGTCCGGGTCGTCTTTGCCCCAACGATCGAGCATGTTTACGTAGCCCTGAATCACCGCGATGGGCGTGCGCAGCTCGTGGCTCGCGTCGTTGACAAAGCGCATCTGCTGCAGCTTTGCCTCTTGCATCTGGCGCAGCAGGCGGTTGAGTGCGACCTCGATACTCGCCAGATCGGCGTCGCCGGTGGTGACGCTCGGCGAGTCGACGCTTGCGCGCTCGATAGCCTGCTCCAGCGTTTCCATCTTGCCGCCGGCAAGCTGCATGCGGCCGAGCTCGTCTACGCGCAGGGCCAGGTCGTTGAGCGGTGCCATGGTGCGGCGCACGCGGCGGGCGCCGCCGAGCATGTTGAACACGCTGATGACCTGCCAGCCTACAACAACGATATAGAGGGGCCACAGCGCGGCGAGGTCCTGCGCGAGGGGAAAGGTCTTGGTGGTACGCGCAAGCTCGACGGTATAGGTGAGCGTTGCCAGGTCCCAGCCGCGCGCGGGCGTCAGCGACATGCCGTGAACGGTGGCGCCGGGAATCCAGCCTGCGGTAAACGCGCTGTCAGGCAGCGTCTGGTTGTATCCATAGACGAGGATCGCCGCCGCAATCACCATCAGCAGCAGATCGAGCCAGACGTAGCTCATCAGGCGGCGCCACATATAGCCCCAGTTGATGGCGCGGGCGATGGAGGTGACGCGCTTGGCCTCGGCGTTACGCACGGCAGACATAGCCCACCCCGCGCACGGTCTGGATGATGCGGGCGCTGCCAGCGTCCTCGATCTTGGCGCGCAGGTGCGCGATGTGCACGTCGACGTTGTTGGTGTCGCCCACGTATTCGTAGCCCAGCGCCTCGTGCGCGATGCGCTCGCGCGTGAGCACGGTCTCGGCATGCGCCATAAGCAGGGCGAGGACGTCGAACTCGCGGGCCGTGAGCGCGATGGGCAAGCCCGCGACCGTGACCTCGCGGCGGTCGGGGTCGAGCACGACCGAGCCCACGATAAGTGCGGCGGGGGAGGGCGAGGCAGGGGCCTGGGCCGTGTCGCTGGCCGGGGACATCGCAGCGGCATTCCCGGCCGCGTCACCCGCCATGCCCGCCCCAGCGCCAGCTGCACCGCCAGCGCCCGAAGCCGCCCGCACGGCCTCCGCGCGTTTCAGCGCCACGCGGATCCGTGCGAACAGTTCCTCAATTGCAAATGGCTTGGTCAGGTAATCGTCGGCGCCGGCATCGAGCCCGGCCACCTTATCCATCACGGCGTCGCGTGCGGTGACCATAATCACCGGCACGTCCTTGTGCTTGCGGACGCGTCGCAGCACCTCCATGCCGTTGAGCTGCGGCAACAGCACATCGAGCAGAATCAGATCGTAGTTGCGCTCCAGCGCCAGGTCAACGGCGGTGCGGCCATCGGCAGCGTGTTCCACCTGATAGCCCTCGTGCTCAAGCTCGAGCGTCACAAAGCGGGCGATTTTCTCTTCGTCCTCTACGATCAGGATTCGTGCCATACGTGCCCCTATCTGCGATTACTTGTCGTCGTTCAGATTTTGCTTGATGCCGTCCGCGGCATCGGCGGCGTGGTCCATCAGGTTGTTGATGCTGCCGGGCACGTCGCCGTCGCTGTCGATGCGGTAGCGCATACCAAAGAACAGGCCAAGCAGCATCAGCCAAATCGTGGCGCCCCAGGCAAACAGGGCGACGATGGGGATCAGGATGGGAATGTTGAGGATGATGGCGTCGCGGCGCGTGGCGATAAACTTGGTATCCAGGCTCAGGCGGAAGAGCTTTTTGAGGTATTCCCACACGCTGTCCATCTTCTTGGAGAAGTCGGTCTTTTCGCTCGACTTCTCGTAGGCGGCCTGCGCAGCGACCATCTCGGCCGAGGGCTCATCGACCGGCTCGGACTCGGTGGCGGCGTGCGCCGACGTGGTCTGGGTCTTGCCCTGCGACTCGAGCCAAATGATGGCGTCCAGAACGTTGCCGTCGGCAGCGTCGAGCGCCGCCTTGGCATCGGTGTAGCTCACGTTGCACTTGGTGCGAATGGTTTCAACTTTTTCGAGGTCGTCCATGACCTGTCCTTTCGTTCGATGGGCGCGACGCCGGGCGATCTGCCCGGGCGCGAGCGTTGCGTTCGGCGGCCTGCGTTGCGCGGCGTCGCCCCGCCCTTGGTCGAACTCTATAGTGCAGGTTATAGATTAAGCGATTCTTGAGCCAAGATTAATGTTGGATGAGTTTTTTGGTGGTGCGGAGGCGGGCTTTGAGGCAAGCGCAGGCTGAGCGGCTAGAGCCCAGGGGTAAATTTGTGTCCGCACGGCGAGATATACTTTTAACGATGTTGATGGGCGTGACAGGGCAAAGTTGCCTGGCGCCTGCGAAACCAGAGGGGCCGCCGTGCCGCATGGTGCAAACGAGCGGGGTCTTGATACAAACAGGAGGTCATAAGTGCATATCTACGCTATGAGTGACATTCACGGGTGCCTTGATGCTTTTAAGGCATCGCTTTCCACCGTCGACCTTGATGCCGAGGATTCCAAGCTGGTTTTGCTTGGCGACTACTGCGACCGAGGTCCCGATTCGCTCGGCGTTTTTGAGCTCGTCATGGACCTGCAAAAGCGCTACGGCGATCGCGTCGTGGCGCTGCGCGGCAACCACGAGGAGATGTTCCTCGAGTACATTGACGAGGTGAAGGACCCCAATTTCACGCAGGCATGGATACTTGCCGACAGCAATCTGGCAACGGCCAAGAGCTTCCTGGATGCCGATGCATTCAAGCACGTTAAGCACCTGTTAAGGCTCAGGAAGTTTGAGGAGGCCTACGCCTTTACGGTTGAGCGTATGAAGACCGAGCATGCGGACGTCATCGCGTGGGTTCGTATGCTCCCTTACTTTTACGAGAGCCCCTTTGATCAGGTCTTTGTGCATGCCGGCGTTGACGAAGAAGCTGGGGACTACTGGAAGATGGGCACGCCTACCGAGTCGTTTACCATGATGCCGCCCGATTACGTGGGGTGTAAGTTCTACCTAGATGTTATCGCCGGGCACATCAACACCGAGGTAGTCACGGGCATCGTAGGCTACCGCGGTATCTGGCATGACAGGGCCAGCCATTTCTACATCGATGGGAACGTCATGAAGAACGGCGAGGTCGCGGTGCTGAGCTACGACTCGGAGACGGGGAAATACACCGGCCCGGGGCTGGAGTAGGTACGTCCTTCGAGGTGGCCGAGAATCGAGGTCTAATACTTTCCCGAGAAGTGAACGAGCAAAATCGGACCCCCGAAGCATCGACACTTTGCGGGCGCCGTTTCCTGCGGTTTTGCCGTTGGAATCCTGCAGTTTTGCCGTCGAAAAGTGTGGATGCTTCAAGGGTCCAAATTCAGACGTTCACTTTGCGGGAAAAGTATTAGACCTCGGTGGCGGGGAATGGTGCACCGGTGGCAAAGTGGCAGCAGCAGTGGGATAAGCAGAGCGCGCCGATCGGATGAATTCAAAAACCACGTTGCAAAAGTATGAAAATATCCTACAATTGCAACATGAAGTATTTTAGCAACATAACGGCGATAAGCGAGTTATCTGAGAGCGAGGGCGTGTTCACCACGGCCCAGGCGGCTCGCATGGACATCTCACGAGATGCGCTGGCGCACTCATGCCGCGTGGGGCGTCTTGAACGGATATGCCACGGCGCCTACCGGATGTCTGGCACGCAGCGCCGAGACACCGACGAGCTCAACGCCCTTTGGAAGCTCACTAATCCCTCCCTTTGCGCGTGGGAGAGAAAGCATCGGTGGGATGGCATCGCCGTAAGCGGCACGACTGCGGCGAACCTGCAACAAATGGGCGATTTCTATCTGTCCCCCTACAGGATGACCGCGCCCACGCGTATCAACACAAGAAACGAATCCCTTTCTTTTGCAAAGCGCGAGATTGTTGAGCAGGATATCGTCTGGCTCGACGGCCTGCCGGTAACCAAACCCGAGCGCACGCTTGTCGATCTGTGCCTCGATTGCGAGGACCCATCATTAATTACTGATGCTTATCGCGGCACGCTTGGGCGTGGACTCAGCACGCAGCGGCTGAAAGATCTTGTAGAAGAGAACTCTAAAACCGCCAAACGACGCGAGCTGATGAGACCTCTGCTGATGGTGCTGAACGACCAATCGTGAAAGAAAGTCCTGCATCTGCGGTTTATCAAGCGGTCGGGGCATGGCGGTCGGTTGATCACCTATACTAGTTGGGCTCAACTGGAGAGGTGATAGTTAGTTATGAAATCAATCAATGTTTCAGCAGCGATTATTCAGAAAGACGGGAAGATTCTGAGCTGCCAGCGCGGTTATGGCGAGTTTAAAGACGGTTGGGAGTTTCCGGGCGGAAAGCTCGAGCCGGGCGAGACCGGTGAGCAGGCAATCGTGCGCGAGATTCAGGAAGAGCTCGAGGTTACGATTGGCAACCTCGACTATCTATGCACGGTCGAGCATGATTACGAGACGTTCCACCTTTCGATGCAGTGCTACCTGGCAAACATCCTTTCGGGTGAGTTCAAAGAGCACGCCCATGAGGATATGAAGTGGCTCGATACCAATAATTTGTGGGACGTCGATTGGCTTCCGGCAGACGTTAAGGTCGTCGAGGAGCTCGAAAAGAAGCTCGGACTTAAGTAAACAAAAGGAGCGGGCGCTACATGGCGACTCGCTCCTTTTTGCTACTCGGCTTCGCTCAGATCGCTGAGCATAAACTCGTAAATATCCTGGTGCACGGGCGTATTGAGTTCGTATTCGATTTCGACGGCGTTATCACCGCTCTTGATTTTGATGGCCTCGAACTTGCCGGTCGGGTGCATCTCACCCAGGAAGTAAAACTCCTTGCCGCCCTTATCGTCCTTGTTCTTGCGCATAAACAAATACGTCTTTAGCCCGTTGCCCGGCCAGGCCTGCAGGCGTTGAATCTCGGGAGAGTGGAGCGTGCGGTTGACCTTGGAGATTGCGATCAGTCTACTCGGCGAAACAAAACGGTCTTCATACTGAATGGACTCGCTAATGTCGGGCGCCTTGTCGTAGTTAATAAACACAGGGAATGTATTGGTCTTCTCGTCATAGAAGTAGCCGCCGAGATTCTGACCGTTGATGTTCTTTTCCCAGTTCATCAAGCGGCAAACCTCCTCGTACGTGTACTTGGCGTTGAGGACGAAGTTCGTGTTCTCGTATGTCTCGGCATAGTCGAGCCGGTTGCGTGCGATGCCAAAATCAAGCACCTCAAGAATCTGGCGCTTGAACTCGGCGTTGCGCAGGGCTGTTGCAAACGCTTCGGTCAGACGAGGGCCGCATCCATCGTCGATGAGCAAGGACACAAAATCCTTGGGAGTGACAAAGTCTCCCTTGAGGACTGCGATTGCCGATTTAATGGCGCTGTCCTTTAGTTGCGCGCGGTAGTTCCTAAGAGCGGCCTCGCGCATTTGTTGATAGCCCTCATGTCCGGCTTCGACGAGCGTTTGAAGCAAATAAAGATCCTCGAAGCGTTTTCCCGCGGAAAGTTTCTGCGAAATAAATTTAAGAATTTTGGTTTGGTCCGAGGAAAACTGAACAGAGTAGTCCGGCTCGTATTTGGAAAGAAATGCGTGGTAGGAGCCAAGTCCATTGTTCTTGAAGATGAGTAGCGGGTCGATGGAACCGTTGCGATCAAATTCGAGCAGTGAGGGAATCTTACCGAGCTTCTGGCGTAAGTCGAGATACTCGTTCTTCAAAAACTTGACAGAGGTAAAGTCGCCGCCGTCGATGGCCTTATAGATGCGTGCCTCGGAGATGCGGTCGAAGCTCACGGTTGAGCAGCCGGGAATCGCGGAATCGCCTTCCTGAACAAGGCGGCGCAGGCGATCTTTGTTGTATGTCTTGTCGCCCGAGAGCGCGATGGGCACCAAGAAGTTGCTCTGGTAGTTGCCGATAAAGTCGAGAACCAGCGCGTATTCCTTGCCGTCATTTAAGCGAAGGGTTGATTTCCGATCTCAGCCGAACACATTGAGCGGATAGGACGTTCCCGCAG
>UQIN01000038.1 GCA_900541035.1 uncultured Collinsella sp.
ACGAGCCGGAGAGCACTTAATGTGCTCTCCGTGCGAGCAGGACTGTCCGAGCAGGCGACCAAAGCCCTCGGCGCGCCCGGTCAACCTCGCAGTTAGGAACTCAGCTTAACGATCGGCGCAAAGCCCTTCATGAGCTTTTTGGTCTGGCCGGTCTTCTCGAACTGGACCTCGATCATGTCTCCAGCGACCGAGATCACGGTACCCGTGCCAAAGGTCTTGTGGCTCACGGTATCGCCCGCGGCAAAGTCCTGCGATGCGCTGGCGCGATCGACCTTGCGCTCCACCGTCGGGGACACCTTGGACGAGGGCTTTTTGGCTCGCGGCGCGCCCGAGCCAAAGGTCGAGGCAACACGGCCGGCATCGGGCGAAACCCCACGATGGCGCTCGGTCCCGTAGCTGCTGCCGCCAAAGAAATCGTCAAAGCTCGATCCGCCGCGCGAACCGGAACCGCCGGTCGAGCGCGTATGCGAGCCAAACACCTTGCCGCCATACATGTCCGAGCCCATGCCCGAGCCAAAGGTGCCGTGACGGTCGCCGCGCTTCTCCCAGCCCGTGCCCTCAAAACCGGCAGAGCCGATACCGCTAAACTCGATATCCTCAAACGGAATCTCGTTGAGGAAGCGCGAGCGCGGGTTGGCAGAGGTCGAACCGTAGGTGCGACGTGTGGCCGCATAGGTCAAGAACAGTCGCTTACGGGCACGCGTGATGGCAACGTAGGCCAGGCGACGCTCCTCCTCGAGCTTGCCCGGGTCATCGCTGCCGCCAAAGTCGTGCACGTGCGGGAAGATGCCCTCCTCCATGCCGGCCACGAACACCGCGGGGAACTCCAGGCCCTTGGCGGAGTGGATGGTCATCATGGTGATGGCATGCGTCTCGCCGGCCAGGGAATCCAAGTCGGAGCGCAGGGCCAGCCACTCCATGAGTGCCGGCAGCGCCTTGCAGGTGAGCGGACCGTAGGTGCGCTCGATCTCGTCGGCATGCACGGCGCCCGCCGGCAACTCCGTCGGCGCGGCATACGCGTTGCCCGCGATGGCGGCGGCCAGGGCATCCTGCGGAGAAAGCGCCGGGGCCGCCAGGCTATCGAGCGGATTGGAACCCGCGGCATCACGCGCGCCAACGAGCGCCTCAAACGAGGATGCCGGGGCAGACGGCCCCGGTTCAGGCGCAGGCGCGCTCACCACGACGGGCTCGGACTCGGCGCCGGCCGGTACATCGGCAACGCCAGCCGCGCGCAGCTCTTCCAAGCTCTCGAGCGTACCCTCGATATCCTCGTGCGTCTCTTCAAATTCGGCAGCAACGCCCAAGAATTCCTGAATGTTCTCGGCGCGGCTCTCGGACTCCATGGTGCCCTCGGCGCGGAAGGCCTGCAGAAGGCCCGTCTTGTCGACGATCATCTCGACAACGTCCTTGAGCTCGCCGTCCATGCGGCGACCTTCGCGCACCAGCGACACAAAGCCCGACAGGCCATTGCGGACCTTGGCGCTAAACATGCCGGTCTCGGCGCACGCGATCTCACAGGCCTGGAAGAACGAGCAACGGTTGTCGCGCGCCAGCTGCTCAATCTTTTGGATCGAGGTGGAGCCGATACCGCGGCGCGGCGTATTGATGACGCGCTTGACGCTCATCTCGTCGGCCGGGTTCACGATCATCTTGAGATATGCCATAACGTCGCGGATCTCGGCACGGTCGAAGAATCGCGTGCCGCCCACGATCTTGTAGGGCACGCCCGCGCGCAGGAACATATCTTCGAGAATACGCGACTGGGCGTTGGTGCGGTAGAACACGGCGATGTCGTCGTAGCTTGTGCCCTTGGAGTGCAGCTTTTCGATCTCGCCGGCAATCCAGCGGCCCTCATCGCGCTCATCGCTCGCCTGGAAGGCCTGGATCTTCTCGCCGTCGCCCTCTGCCGTGAACAGGCGCTTGTCCTTGCGCTGCGAGTTGTGGCGCACCACGGCGTTGGCGGCGCTCAGGATGTGACCCGTGGAGCGGTAGTTCTGCTCCAACTTGACGGTCTTGCAGTTTTTAAAGTCCTTCTCGAAGTCCAGGATGTTGGTGATATCGGCGCCGCGCCAGCTGTAAATGGACTGGTCGTCGTCACCCACGACCATGAGGTTTTGGTACTTGGCGGCCAGCAGGTTGGCGATCTCGTACTGGACGTGGTTGGTGTCCTGATACTCGTCGACGCTAATGTAGCGGAAGCGCTCCTGATACTTGTCGAGCACCTCGGGGCGGGTGCGCAGTAGCTCGAGCGTGCGCACGAGTAGGTCGTCGAAGTCCATGGCGTTGGCAGCGCGCAGGCGGCGCTCCAGCTCCATATAGACCTGCGCGGCCTTTTTGTCATTGGGGCTGTCGGCGGATTTGAGCATGTCCTCGGGCCCGATCATGGCGTTTTTGGCCGAGCTGATTTTGCTACGGATCATGTTGATGGGGAACTGCTTTTGCTCGATGCCGAGCGCCTGCATAATGTCGCGCACCATGCGCTTGGAATCATCGTCATCGTAGATGGTGAACTGGCCGGTGTAGCCCAGCAGGTCGGCGTCCTCGCGCAGCATGCGCACGCACATAGCGTGGAAGGTGCACACCCACATGCCGCGGGTACCGCTGGGAATGAGCGCCGCCAGACGCTCGCGCATCTCGGCCGCGGCCTTGTTGGTAAACGTGATGGCCAGGACCTGCCATGGCTTAACGCCCAAGTCACCAAGCATGTGCGCGATGCGGAAGGTCAGGACGCGGGTCTTGCCCGAGCCGGCGCCGGCAAGCACCAGCAGCGGGCCCTCGGTAGTGAGGACCGCCTCGCGCTGGGCGGGATTGAGGCTATCGATATCGACGAGCGGCTTGGCGGGCTTGGGCGCCGGGGCCGGGGCGTCGTAGATGTCGAGCGGGACGAGCTCGGGTTCCGGCGCGGCGGGGGCGGCGTACGCATCGAGCGGCACGGGCTCCGGTGCGGGCGGCACGGGTACCGCAGTGTTCTTTTCCCAGGGCAACGGCTGGGTCATGGGCGACTCCTCATCTGACGGACGGCGCGCCTGCGGGCGGCGCCATAGTTTGAGCCGTACCAGTATACCGAGCCGCCCGGACACCGACGCAAATCACACCACGACTCCGCGCACCGCCACCACCCAAGCTCCCCCAAATAAGTTGCGGTGAAATAGTTCCTGAAACCAGCCTTCTGGCCCTCAAACAGGAACTATTCCACCGCAACTTCGATTGGCTTGGAGGGATAGAATATCTACCATTTCTACCCCGTCCCTACATGGCAGGAGGGCTGTTGTGAAGCATAAGGTGCTCTATTACATGGTCGACGGTTCGACCGAGGCGGGTCAGGCGGCGCTCGACGCAATCGAAGGCGGCGACCAGATTGAGTTGGTTGGCTGCGCGCACGAGCCCAATGTCTGCCCCACTGCCGAGCAGCTGGCAGGCTGCGAGGGCTTTGTCGGCGAGTTCGGTCCCGTTGACGATGCATGTGCCGACGCTATAGCAGCCGCGGGAATGCGCATTGTCTCGAACATGTCTATCGGCCTGAACCACGTTGCCGTCGACCGGCTGGCCTCACATGGCATCACCGTCACCAACTGCCCCGGATACTGCTCGGACGATGTCGCCCAGCACACCGTTGCCCTGATGCTCGACCTGATGCGACAGGTCACGTTGCTCAACCGCGACGTGCGCGACGGCGCCTGGAATCCACTTGCCGGCTACACCATGCATCGCACGCAGGGCCGCACGTTGGGATTGGTCTTTTTTGGCAGCATCGCGCGTGCTGTTGTGCCCATCGCGCAAGCGCTCGGCATGAAGGTACTGGTGTGGGCGCCGACCAAGACGGCAGAAGAGCTTGCCGCCGCCGGTTGCGCCAAGGCTCAAACGCTCGATGAACTGCTCGGCGCATCGGATATCGTCAGCCTGCATTGTCCGCTGATTCCCGAGACCGAGAAGCTGATTGGCAAGCGCGAACTTGCGCTTATGAAACCCACGGCATTTTTGATTAACACGGCCCGCGGGCCCATCGTGGATGAGGATGCCTTGGTCGTCGCACTGGACGAGGGCATTGCCAGCGACGGTGCACGCGGCATCTGCGGCGCCGCGCTCGACGTGCTCGCCGATGAGACCGCGCCCAACCAGGCTCTGATCTCACACCCGCGCTGCATTGTCACGCCCCATTGTGCGTACAGCACGCAGGAAGCCTACGACACCGTCCGTCGCATGTCGCTGCAGGCCGTAGTAGACAAGCTCGTCTTTAACCGCAAGCCCGAACACACCGTGACCGAATAATTGGTGCAAAGTAACCTGACCCCAATGCACCAATCACGGAACCGCCGATGCCATGGCAACGGCAGCGAGCGGCGGCCAGAGCGAACAAATTGGCATGAAAAGAGGGCGGCATAGACCTTTTGGTCATGCCGCCCTCTTTGAATGACAAGTTGTCGCTCTGGACGCCGCGCAGCGTCAACCAAGTTACAGGCCGAGCATAGGCTCCAGGACGAAGAAGTATGCGAGCACCACGATGCCCAGGACGATGCGGTAGACGCCGAAGCACTTAAAGTCGTGACGACGGACAAAGCCCATGAGCCACTTGATGGCGATGAGCGAAACCACAAAGGCCACGACGCAGCCCACGCCCAAGATGGCGACCTCGTTGGCGCCAAACGTGCCGCCCTTAATGAAGTACTTGACCAGCTTGAGCGCGCTCGCACCGAACATAACGGGGATGGCCAGGAAGAACGTGAACTTGGATGCCACCGAGCGCGTGCAGCCCAAAAGCAGGCCACCGATGATGGTGGAGCCAGAGCGCGACGTACCCGGCACCAGCGAAAGTACCTGGAAGCAACCGATGCCCAGCGCCGTCTTCCAGCTCAGGTCCTCGAGCGTAGTGATGGAGCCAAAGTCCAGGTCCTCGTCATCGTCCTCATCCTCGGCAACAGCCGCCGCGGGCGCCGCAAAGTGCGCACCGGCGGGACGTCCGCCCGCCACCACGGCGCGCGAGCCAAACGAACCCGCAACGGCCATTTCCTCGCGCTTGCTGGCACGCCAGTTCTCGATCACGATAAACAGCACGCCGTACACGATGAGCGCCAGCGCCACGACGGGAGCGTTATAGAAATGCTCCTCCATCCAGTCGTTGAGCGGCAGGCCAATCGCCGCGGCGGGAATACAGCCGAGCACGATCTTGCCCCACAGCACCCAGGTGTCGCGACGGCCCTCCTTGCCCTTGCTAGGCGAGAACGGGTTGAGCTCGTGGAAGAACAGCACACAGACGGCCAGAATGGCGCCAAGCTGAATCACGACCAGGAACATATTCCAGAACGTCTCGCTCACGTTCATCTTGACGAACTCGTCCACCAAGATCATGTGGCCCGTCGACGAAACCGGCAACCATTCGGTGATGCCCTCGACCAGGCCCATGAAGGCAGATTTTAGAAGCTCGATAATATCCAAAGGGACCCCCTCGTTTGACACCCGCCGGTAGATGTTCTGCGGACGATGCGGGCGATGTCCCATTATCAACCGTAACGGCGTGCCCAAACCGACCCTTACCAAAAAACTCGCCCGTTCACAGAATTGCGAGCGGTCAAACTGGAATCCTTGGGTATAACTGCAACAAGGTAAAGTGTCCGGCGGCCAACGCACCCGCGTCCGCCCGACGCACGAGCCCCGCGCCCGTGCGATAGACCAAGGAGGAAACCATGAACGAGGGCTACACCAAGGTATTTGTTTCACTCGACGGTACTGAGCAGCAGGATTTTGTGCTCGCGCGCGCCATCAAGGTCGCCGCGAACAACGGCGCCAAGCTGATTATCGGGCACGTGATTGATTCGACGGCGCTCGAGAGTGCCGGAGCCTACCCGGTCGACCTAGTTAATGGCTTGGAGGAGGCCTTTAACAACTCGATCGCCAAGCAGCTCGAGGAAGCCAAGGCCAATCCCGACATTCCCGAGGTCGAAGTTATGATTCGCGCCGGCCGCATTCGCGAAACCCTCAAGGACGAGATGCTCGACGTGGTCAAGCCCGACCTGGTGCTCTGCGGTGCCCGCGGCCTATCCTCGATTAAGTATGCGCTGCTGGGCTCGATTTCGACGTTCCTGCTGCGTAACACGGACTGCGACATTTTGGTCGTGAAGTAGGTTCCTTCCCGTCGGCGCAAGGCCTGCGGGGTTATCACGCCGACGTCCTCGCCGCTTCGCGGCTGCGGGATGTCGGCTTAGATAACCCCTCCCGGCCTTGCGCCTTCGTCACCGTACTTCAACGAGTTGGCTGATAAAAAAATGGCGTGCCGCCCCGTTTGGGACGGCGCGTTTTGTTTGGGGCGGCACGTTTTTGTTTTGGGAGATCCATTTGAGCCTCATAGTTATGTTCACGTTCGGGAACATAGCGCCAGTTGCCTTAGCTAAGTTCACGTTCGGGAACATAGCCGTCCGCACCGCAAGACGGCCCGGCTACTCGAAATATTGAAACTTATTCGTTGAAAACGCGAATGTTACGACGAAGCCTTCGCCGGGCTCGGATGCCGCGGTGACGTCGATGCCCATCTTAGAGCACAGGCGCGCCACCAGGTAGAGGCCGATGCCCGTTGCGCGCTTGGTGGTGCGGCCGTTGTCGCCGGTAAAGCCCTTCTCGAACACGCGGGGCAGGTCGGCCGCACTCACGCCGCAGCCGTTGTCCGCGACGGTGAGCTCGATGCGTTCGCTCGCCAAGCCCTCGTCCAGCAATGCGCCCGAAAACACGATCTTCGCGCCGTCCTCGCACGCATATTTAATGCTGTTCTGAATGAGCTGACCCAGAATAAACTCGAGCCACTTCTCGTCGGTAAAGACCTCAAAGTCGAGGTTCTCGCACACCGGCGCCACATGTGCCGCGATAAGTTCGCGCGCGTTGGCTTTAATCGCGCCCGTCACCAAGGTCTTGAGATCCCAACGGCGAATCAGGTAGTCGCGCTCCACGACTTCCGAGCGCGCATAGTACAGTGCCTGGTCGATATAGCGCTCAACGCGAGCCAGCTCGCGACCCAGGTCATCCACACGCGACAGGTCGTCTTCGCTGCCGTCCAGGTTTTCCAAAATCAGGTGAGCCGCCGCCAGGGGCAACTTGGCCTCATGGACCCAGCTTTCGATATAGTCGCGATAGTCATCGGTCTGGCGCCGGCCTTCGGCAACCTCGTCGCAGGCAGCTTTGCCCACCCGGCGCAAGACCTCGTACTCGAGCTCGCCCTCGGCATAGGTCGGGCATTGCACCATCTCCTGCACCCACGCAGGGCTCTCGAGCTCCTCGGCCGCGCGCTCCAGCTGGTGCAAAAATCGACGGCGGCGCGCGTACTCGATCACGATGCCGAGCATGCCAAAGATAAAGGACACGCCGACCGCCACGACCACGATGGAAGCGGGTGCCCCGGCGACCGTCAGCACAAAGCAACTCAACAGCACGCCGCACGTCCACACGGCGACGGGAAGCAGCGCATCTTTAAAGAACTTAGCAAACGACATAACCGGCACCTAGACCGAGTAACCCTGACCGCGATGCGTGGTCAGATACCCCTTGACGCCGATTTTTTCGAGCGTGGTGCGCAGACGGTTGATGTTGACAGTGAGCGTGTTGTCGTCCACAAAGGCATCGGAGTCCCACAGGTCCTGCATGATGGCCGAGCGCGAGACGATCTTGCCCGCGCGGCTCAGGAGCAGTGAGAGAATGCGCAGCTCATTTTTGGTGAGCTCGGTGCTGTCGCCGGTCGCCGTGTTGGTGACCATAGAACGGGCGAGGTCGAGCTCCAGCCCCTTGTGGACGAGCGTGCTGCGCTCGCCCGCCGCCGCGGTGCGACGCAGCAAGGCATTGATGCGCGCCACGAGCACGCGCGCGCTATAGGGCTTGGGAACGAAGTCGTCCGCGCCGAGCGTCATGGCCATGACCTCGTCGATCTCGGTCGTGCGCGACGTGAGGACGATGATGGGAACCTCGGATTCGCGGCGGACTTCGTGGCAGATATGCTGGCCGTCTTTGACGGGAAGCGTCAGGTCGAGCAGTACCAAGTCGGGTGCAGCGGCCAGGATGTCACGCGAGACATGCTCGAACGACTCGCAGGCCTCGACCTCAAAACCGGCACGGGCAAGGATATCGGCAAGCTCGCGACGAATGGGCTCGTCGTCCTCAACGATATAGATTAGCGCCATGGATTCCGCTCCCCTCTTGGTTGTCTTGCCACCATTATGGCTGCCAAACTGCAGGTGTGCGCCACGCACGTCGCCAAGGTGACAGAACTGTTCGCGAGCGGGGGCGTTTGGCTCGCCCCTCGCTCGCAACGGGTGCGGGGATCACATGATTATGAAAGGCTCTGTTAGACCAGGATTGACATACATGTGTCCCCACGGTGCCATATCGT
>UQIN01000039.1 GCA_900541035.1 uncultured Collinsella sp.
GGTAGCCGTAGGACTCCTCGCCGGAGACGGCCGCGAGCACGCAGGCCTCCAGGAAGCCGCGCTTCATCTGTGCCTCCATCCGCACACCTCCTCTCGTCATATACTATGCTATACACACTATACGATGCAAGGTATTAGACGTCAACTCTCATCGCGAAGATTCTCCGGCCCCTGCGCGCTGCGAACGTGATGTTGCGGGGCGGTTGGCATTATGCATGAAACGTCAAGTAACGCTCTTTTGACCCACTTCCACTCGGCCCCATATGCCTTGTACAACGCCCCCCTTCGACCTCGGGTTCAAGAGAGCCGCTAGGCTGGACGTGCCGGACGGTAAGGTCCTGGACGCCATGGTGGACTTCTCCGATACCATGCGGGTCATGGGTCTACGCCGATGGAGGCCCACGCACGCGGCAGGGCTCGCCCGTCACCGCTGGTCGCCGGACGATCCCCACGTCCCGCTCGCCAACGCGCAGGCGACAGCAGCAGTCCAGCGCTGGCTGGAGACGCCGGAATGCCCAGAAGGTCCGTTTCCCATCGCTGCGACAGAGCTTTTTGCAGGGGTGGCAATTTTTCCGAATATCGAGGTCAGCTAGGCTTCGGTAGCCACCTTGGGAGCATCGCCAATAGACTCTTCCTTTATACGTTCGGCATAATCGTAGGCGATACCCACAAATTCCGGTCCCGAGCAACAGGAGTACAATTGCTGCATTGTTGCCACCTGATGGGAGATGGAAGATGGACTGCGATGGCTACCCATGCGTTCCCATGCCGTTGATGTGCACCGCCTTTGTGCCAGGACAGATTGACGCTGCGGTTGCAGGCATTTCCGACCCCGATTCGCGCGCCATTGCCACGGCAGAAGCGCTGTACTTTCGCGGACAGGCCACCCTCGCCGCCGAGACAGCACGCCCCTATCTTGACGCCACCGACCCCGCACTGCGCTATTCCGCATGCTTTATCTGCGGATATGCCAGTCTGTCGCTCAACCGTATCGCCGATGCCCGCCGTTGCCTTGCGGGCATCCTCGATACGCCAACTGACGAGGAATCGCCTGCCGTCCACGCCACGCATATCCTGTTTGCCTCCGCCGCGAGCGTCCTGTTGCACTTGCCTTCCCCGTATTCTGCCGAAGAGTTTTATCCACTAGCGGCGCATCTGCCCGAAGGTCTGCGCCTGTTCGCCAGCTACGTGATGGCGCACGCCTTGTATCTGCGCGGCGAATACGGCCGCAGCCTGGGCATGGCGGAAAACGCCCTGATCATGAAACAGGGAAGCTATCCCATCTCGGAACTGTTCTTGCACCTGGCAGCTTCCATGGCATGCATGAGCCTCAAGGACATCGACGCCGCAAAGGCACACTTCGGAGCCGCTTGGAACATTGCGCGCCCCGACGGCCTTATCGAGCTCATTGGTGAGCACCACGGCCTTTTGCAGGGGCTCATCGAGGCATGCCTAAAATCGCAATACCCAGACGATTTCGCACGTATCATCGAGATTACGTATCGATTCAGCTACGGCTGGCGGCGCATCCACAACCCCGATTCAGGCGAGGACGTGGCCGACGATTTAACGACCACGGAGTTCACCATGGCCATGCTCGCCTGCCGCGGATGGACCAACGCCGAAATCGCACGCCACATGGATGTATCGCCGGGCACCGTTAAAAACCGCCTATCCGGCGTATACGCAAAGCTTGGCATCGGCACGCGCGCCGAGCTGGTCGCTCATATGTTGCGTTAGCGACCGGGCTGCCAAGCGCATCGAACGCGTTCCGGGGACCTGGCGCTTTCGCGCGCTCAAATTGGACATTTTGGCCATCGAACGGCACTACCGTGACAGGATGCCTTCTCGCAAAATGAGAGTATTTCCACCGATATTTGCGGGATGGGAGCCCAAGATGCTTGATCGCCGTTCGTTACTTGTCGCCGGAGCGTCCTCGCTGGCAAGCATTATGTTGCCGCGCGTACCGGGAAGCGCAAACGCCTTCATATTGCCGTTCGCGCCCACCGAAGCCTATGCCGACGAAAAAGACCCTTTCAGGGTGCTCGTCCTCTCGCGCACCATGTTCGGTGTGGTCGTGGTCGACGTCGCCAACAAGAATACGCCCATCACGGGTGCCCAGGTCACGCTCACATCGCGCTATGCCGCAGGCAAGCAGCTCACCGCCACGACCGATGACGAAGGCACGGCCATCTTTGAGGTCGCCCCTCTTTCGGAAGGCTACGTGGACGAGGCAACGCTTCTCGACGCATACGACTTTAACGGCGGTATCTCCATTAGTATGGTGGGCTACCGTGATGTCGAGATTCCCCTTGCGCGTATCCAGGGCGGCACCGCCATTACCGCTCCCACGCGTCCACTCTCCGATGGTCAGCCGTACTTTCGCCAGCTCACGTTTGACGAATGGGACATCCAGTACGCCGACGCCACGTTTATGGCACTGCCGAAGGACGACACGGCAAACGACCAGCCCGACACGCACGCTTTTACCGTGCAGGCGCATCTGCCACAGGGTGGACAGGCAACGTTGCACATCAACAAGGTAATGCCCGTCACGGGTAGCTCGCCCGAAACCGTCACGCAGATTGGCCAAGTCAAGGCCAGCGCATCGGGCGCAGATAATCTGGCGACGTTCACACTCGAAGACAAGTTTCTCGACGCGGCATCGGGCCTTCTGGAAGAAGGGTGCAAATTGCGCTTTGTCCTCGACTATCAGGGCAAAACCTACACGCTCTCCTCCCCCATGACCGTTGTCACCGCGCCGGCGGCAAAGGCGGAATCCGGATCGACCACTATCGTCCCCACCACCATGGACCAAGAGATCACTCCGTTTGATTTCCCCGCGGCATTTCCCGGCATTGGCGGCAACAAGTTCACCTGCTGGATGCCCGCGTTCCCCATTTTGTTCGATTTCTCGTTTGCTGGATACGTGCTGTTTGGCGGAGGATACAAACCAGCCAGCTATATGAACGATTCGGGAAATCCGGATCCGGAGTACTGGAAGAAGTCACCGCGCGAGTCGGGTGCCAAGCAGGCAAACCGCTACCTCGACGAAATGGAGGGGAAGTGGAATCAATATAAGAGCATGAGTGCCGGTTCGGGCACCGATCCAAGAAACACCAAGCTCCTTCGCCACCATTGCACGCTGCTATTCACGATGGATATCGCCACACAGCTGTACGGCTCGCTCGCCTACGACTGGGTGGGCAAAACCTGGGGCGACAACAACGATCCCGCATTCGGCAATATTAAGGCCCTCTTCCAGGTAAAAACCGACCTCAACTGGACCGAGCAGTTTACCCTAGGACCGGTGCCGTTTTTCCTAAACGTCAACCCCTGGGTGCTGGCGAAGCTGGCGCTCGCCGTGGGTGCCCACACGCACGGCAGCGGCGCGGCGTTTTTTAAAAACATTTCGCTCGACTATTCAAACACCTCGGGCTCGTTCACCATCCAGATCGGGCTTGCCGTCACCTTTGGCGCTGGCGTTGCAGGCGTCGCTTCGTCTGCCGTGCGCGGCGCCGCATCCCTCACGCTGTTCATTGGGTACGAGAAGGCAGATGGACACCAGCTTCCGCGACTGCGCGTAGGTGCAGACGTCGATGTCGATGTGATACTCCAGTTCGTAATGTTCAAGTGGACCACCAAGGCTTGGTCGGGGTCGTGGCCCACACTCCTCGATTCGTGGAATATGTCGGTGAACAATGGCAACCAGTATGTGCTCCAGCGCTCTGAGCTCGCATTGGATGGAGATACGCCTTACACGTTGGATGCCCGCTTCGGCACGCCCGGCAACATCGAGGCGGGCGGCGTGCCGCAATTTATCGCATCGGCCACCATCGTCACCAACGCCGAGCTGCTCGCACGCGCCGAGGTTAAGGCCACTGCCGTAAACGTCGCGCCTGTCGTGCGCGATTGGGATCAAGCGGTCACGCGCATTGAGCTCGAGGCAGATGCAGAAAGCGACGACACGGGACAGATCGAGCATTTCGTCCATGCACTGATAGGGAACGGCGAAAACGCCGCGTCGATGTACGAGTACACCTATATCGGGCAGGCGGCGAACGCCGTTGCGTACCCCAACACCAATTCTGCTGGTGTATCGGAGGACGAGCGTGGCGGCATCAAGCCCTCGAGCGACAACGTGCTGTTTACTGGCGTGCTCAGCGAAGCCCACATGAAGCTGGCAATGATTGCCGGCGTAGAATGCCTGTTCCGTATCGCCTCGGTGCGCTACGGCGACAATGGCCGCTCGCGCCTGGTGGTGCACACAAAGGCAAACGGCACGTGGTCCGCTCCCAGGCCCGTGGACTTTCCCCTTGGGTTTGGCGAGAACGACGTGGAGCGCGACGGAATATACGATTACGACTTCGACGTGGTGGAATATACGGACGGAAGAGGAAACCAGGACGCCTACGTGTTGCTGGTCTCGGGCGAGCGCCGCGACGGCGACAACACCCTTTTCGATGCGGCGAGCACATCCGGCATACTGTCCGTTGTGCGCCTGCGCATAAGCAACGGCGGAGTTCGCGTGGTGTCGCATACGTCATGGCGCAGCATTTCGCGCGGCCGCCTGCAAGAGGATGGCTACCATTGCCTGCAGTGCCCGCGCATCACGGTGGGCAAGACGCTGGTCGACGGACGTCTGTCGGGTGCCTACCTCCACCGCCGCGGAACCACCGCAGAAAAGGCGCTCGGCATCGAGGCCGAGGTTGCGCTGGAGTGCTTTACCCTGTGGTCGGACGTTTCGGGCGACAGCCTGACGTTCCGCCAAGTTCTCCGCTTTCCACAAGCACCGTCGAGTATCGAGCTGGGCGAGCCCGAAAATATCAACGGCAAAATGGTGGTGCCCGTTGCGTACGAGACTGCAGACGGTTGCGGCTGCGCATCGTACGCCGTGATCGGCCAGTCCATTGCGGGCTGGGGCGTTATGCCACCAGACGCCACGGTACCCCGTGCGGTGCCGTGGCCACAACATTCGGGCTTTTTGGCAACCGTCAACGAACAGCTGCAGCATATTACTTGGACGCGAAGCGCATCGGCATTTGCAACGCAGCCCGTGGGCGCCGCAGGCTGTGGCCCGGCATCGTTTAGCGTAAGCAACAACGGCAGGTGCGTGCTCTATGTAGAGAACACCGATGGCAAGGTGGGACAAACCTACGACGAAGAAGGCAACCCGGTGGCGGTAATGGGCAAGCACTTCCGCATCTTCGCCAGCACCTTGGCAGGCGATCTGTTCACGGAGCCGTTTGTGATGTGCGAGCTGGACCATCCCGTCGATCAGATAACGACATTTTTGACGTCGGGAGGCATGCTCTCCGCGCTCGCCACGCACATTGTGAGCGCGGAGAAGAGCGAGGCAGAGCTGCACGACATCGAAGTGCCCTTGGTGGCGTGTGCCACTCCGACGGGCGCCGTTGCTACCTCGGGCGCGGTGGTGCCCGGAGCAGCAGGCGAATCCTTCATGGTCACGGTGCGAAACGACGGCAACACCTTACTGACCGCCGGCACGATCGATCTGTACCGAGAGGGCTCCAGCCAGCCGTTCTCCAGCGCATCCATCGGATTCGGAGTGAACGCACGCATGGCTTCGATCTACAATCCAGAGCTTGCCGAGGACGCTTCGGCCAACGATACGGCACACGTGAAGTACGCGCTCGAGACGCTGGGCGCACGTTTTGCAACGCACCCGCTGGTAGCCGACAACGGCAACGCCGTGCTGGCACCGGGTTGCACGGCACAGTTCCGTATGAGCTTCGCCATCCCCGAGAGTTGGAGCGACGAAGTGGGCAAACGCGTAACGCTATATGCGAAGGCGCGCAATCTGGTGGCGCTCGATCCCGTAACGCTCGAGGAAATTCGACCGGGCGCAAACTCAGCGCTGGGTGCCGTACTGCACGAGCTTCATGTGCCCGACGCGGCATGCGAACGCTCAGAAGTTCAGGTCGGCGTATGCGACAGCGCGGACGCCACAGGGCTTCACGACGCCCCGATGACGGCGGACGGCGATGGTGGCTCAAGTGGCGGCGGTACTGACGGGGGCGGCGGCTCCGGCGGAAGCAGCTCCGGCAGTGGCAAGGACCACGGCAATAACAAGCGCTCCGGAAAAGCGGGCGCGCTTGCGGGCACGGGCGATGCCAACGCTCCCCTCACGGCAGCCGCTGCAGCACTCGCCGCGGCAGGCGCCGGCCTCGTCGCCTACAGTGCCCGCCGCACGGCGCTCGAGATCGACACCGCCAATGAGGCCAATTCGGATAGGCCTCGCTAGCTCCTAGTTACTTTTGTGAGAGGCGCCGACTCGGCTCATCGAACATCAAATGGGCTGGTTCTGAATACCCAGAGCCAGCCCATTACGCATTAGATGTCATCAGAGGAGTCGAGTTCTGCCTCGAGCTTGGCACGGCGTCTTTTCGCCGTGAAAAACGTTGCGCACAGGGCAGCAAACGTGGCCGCGAAAATCGTCGCACCGCAGAACACGCCCGTGGCCAGGTTCGCCAACCAAAAGACGCTTTCGAGCGGTACGATCTGCGCCTCAGCGATACAGCGCATTGCGGCAATAACAAGCGCGAACGCGGCGCCGCTAAGGCCGCTGACAAGCAGGAAATATCCAACAGGAAGATGCTCGGTTTGCCCAAAACGATTGGTATCGACATAGCCCTTCCGCGTTTGCAGTCCTGCGCAAATCAGCATCACAAGAACGAGCCACAAATACATGGCTGCCTCGAACGGCGTTGCAAAGCCATGCGGCATTTCACTGGCGTCGCTGTGAACCCACGCAACCTGTCGAGCTATAAACTGGTAGAAAAAGATCATCAACATGCCAAACGAAAGCAGCACGAAACCAATCTTGTAGATCTTTGCGCTTTCCGCCTCCAGGCGCTCGTCCTTTGGGCCGGCATATTCACGCCACTTTTGCACGAGTTTTAAATCTTCAAATTTCATAGCGAACTCCTAAAGAGCGTCAGGGTCGACGTCGTTCTCGTCTTCCCAAAACAAGTCGTTCAACGTAACGCGTAGCGCTTTACAGATTGCCACGCACAAATTGAGCGTGGGGTTGTAGCCGCCCGCCTCGATCAGGCCGATGGTCTGGCGCGTAACGCCCACGGTTCGGGCCAAGTCGGCTTGCGAAAGGCCAGCCGCCGCGCGCGCCGCCTTCATGCGAAGGTTCTTTTTGCCCGGCATGGAGTTCCTTTCGTAGTAATGGACAGATATCCGTTGCAACATGACAGAAATATATTGCATCTATCAGAAGATGTCAACTATATCTGTCATTATGAAAACCATGTCTGTCATCGCCATGCAGACATACCAATTTCAATTCGCCATTCAAACTTACTCGGACAAAACCGACTCGGGTTTCTCCGAGTAAACGTGATTGATAGTCGATCGATGTGCCCGCTCGTGCGATCAGCATCGTTCGATTTTGTTTAGTAAAACTAGATCCCTATTAAATAAAATGGCTCTGTTAGACCAGGATTGACATACATGTGTCCCCACGGTGCCATATCGTTA
>UQIN01000040.1 GCA_900541035.1 uncultured Collinsella sp.
ATAGCGGGTGGGTTGAAGCTGGCCGCTGCGCGCCCAGCAGACTAAAGTCTTGAACAAAAAAGCCCGCCGGCTAGGCCGACGAGCTGCAAGTTCTTGGTCGCGGGGGCAGGATTTGAACCTACGACCTCCGGGTTATGAGCCCGGCGAGCTACCAGACTGCTCCACCCCGCAATGTCTGGGCGCCTCATGTGCGCAAGAAGGAATATTACGCGGGAGTTCGGTAAACGGCAAGGAAAATCTCGTAGAGCATAATTCCTTCATATTTAAACCCCTCAGTCCATATCAGCGTAAACGAATCGCAGCCGAGCGCCGTCGGCGGCGCGTATACAATGGTGCGCGTCCTTTTACGCCGACACCGGGAGTAGACATGCTGCTCGCTATCGATATGGGAAACACGCAGACGGCCATGGGCCTGTTTGACGGAAACGAGCTGGTGCAGTCGTGGCGCATGCCCACCGACCGCTCCTATACCGCCGACGAGATCCATGTGCGCCTGATGGGTTTCTTTAAGATGTACGGCCTTTCGCTCGATGCGGTCGACGCGATCGCCTTTGCCGGCGTGGTGCCGCAGCTCTCGCGCGAGTGGCACGCCGTGGCCGACCGCATTGCCGCGGACGCCATCGTCATTGGGCCGCAGACGGCGGCCGTGACCAAGCTGCGGGCGGCGCGCCCCCAAGCCGTTGGTGCCGACCGCATCGCCAACGCCGTCGCTGCCGAAACCTTCTACGGCGCCCCGGCGATCGTGGTGGACTTTGGCACCGCGACCAATATCGACGTCATCGACGAGGACGGCTATTACATTGGCGGAGCGATTGCGCCGGGCATCCGCATTTCGATGGACGCGCTCGCCGCCCGCGCCGCCAAGCTCGCTAGCGTTCCGCTCGAGGCGCCCGAGCACGCCATCGGCCGCGATACCGAGGAATGCATCAAGGTCGGCGCCGTAACGGGCGCCGCCGCCATGGCCGAGGGCCTGGTCGCGCGCATGAAGCGCGAGCTGGGGCGCGAGGACGCCACCGTTATCGCCACGGGCGGCCTCGCCAGCATCGTCGCCGATTCGACCGACGCCTTTGACATAGTCGACGGCCAACTCACCATCAAAGGCATCTGCGAAATCTACCGCCGCATGCAGAAGCTAGGGTAGGACAGGGGCCTAAGCACGAGCGCGAGGGGCGAACTAGGCAACGCATCGGTCCTATTCCTCAAAAACGAATATTTTTCAGTTTTGAGGAATAGGACTTTCTGCTAGGCCTCGTCGCACAGCCACCTCGCCAGGTCCACGATCTGCACCCCATTGCGGTCCGTGGCCTCGTGATGCGTGCGGGCGAGAATCATCTTGGGGTACGCGTCGCCAATGCTCAGCAGTGGTGAAATCTCGCGTTCAAATGTCTTATCCGAGCTGATGTCGTCGCTCACCTGAATGTAGAGCTTCTCGCTTCGCTTGATTGCTACAAAGTCTATTTCCTTTTTATAGAGTACGCCGACGTATACCTCATATCCGCGGCGCAGCAGCTCGATGGCCACCATGTTCTCGTACACGCGACCCCAGTCCATATCGCGTGTACCGAGCAGCGCGTATTTGAACGCATGGTCTGCCAGGTAATACTTCTCGCCGCTCTTAAGGTATTTCTTGCCGCGGATGTCATATCGACGAACTTTATAGAAGGCAAACGCATCGCACAGGTACCCCATGTACGCGCCGACCGTCTTGTTCGTTATCTTTAGCCCATCCGCATTCAAAACATCCGTAATGTTGCGTGCCGACGTAATGTTGGAAACGTTGTCCATCATGTAATCGGCAATGCGCAGCAGCGCCGATTCGTTTCTCACGTTATGCCGTTGCACGATATCCCTCACAATGAGCGTCTTAAAGACGTTGGAGAGATATTGATAGCGCTGCTCCTGCAGTGGATAAGGGTAAGAGCCAGACATGCCGCCGGTTCTAGCGTACTCATCGAAGTCGCGGTCGACCTCGCCCTCGTCGCCATAGAGACGATACTCCTCAAACGAGAATGGAAAAACCTCAATCTCGAAGGTGCGTCCCGTAAAGAGCGTCGACAGATCGCTCGACAGCAAAAAGGCATTCGATCCGGTGATGAAGATGTCGTACTGCTCGGATGCGTGAAGGCTGTTAATCGCGCGTTCAAAACCGTCGCACATCTGAACTTCATCGATAAACAGAAAGTTTTGCTTGCCGGCCACTCGATGCTCTTTTACATAGGCGAGCAGGGCATGATATTCGAGCAGGCCCTCGAACTCGTCGAGGTTGTAATTGATATGGATGACATTCGAATTGGACAGATTTGCCTCCACGTAATCGCGGAGGGCCTCGAGCAATTTTGACTTACCGCTACGGCGAATGCCCGTTATGACCTTGATGTCCGGTACGCCAATAAGGCTCGTCAACGTGTCCATATATGACGTTCTATTGATGAGTTTCATTGGTGCCTCCCTGCGGTCTTCTATCGCTATTCCTCAAAAACGAAAATTATTCAGTTTTGAGGAATAGACTCTGCAACGAATATACCTCGTTAAAGGCCGAGCTGGCTTAATTCTATTCCTCAAAATCGAAATATTTTCAATTTTGAGGAATAGAACCGCGATGCCACCCTGTAGTCGCGTAAAGACCCTCCCCGGCACAGCCGAGGAGGGTCTTGTTGTCATCGCTATCTTTGAGCGCGGGCGCCTCGCGTTACAGTCCGCGAATCCGTACGGCCTCGGGCGGAAACTCCTGCTCGCCGGCATCGGTCTTGATGGTCGCGCGACCCCAGATGTCCAGGCCCGCAAACACACCGACCGCAAGCGGCAAACCGCTGGGCGACACCGCCGCGACCTGACGACCCAGCAGTGGCACCATGTCAAAGTACTCGCCCAGCACCGGAGCCAGCGGGCCGGCGGCGCCCTGCGGCGTGTTGGCGGCAACTGCCCAGGTGTCCACGCGGACCAGCACGGCGGCGGCCAATGCCTCGATCAGCGCCTCATCTGCCATATCCACGCCAAGCTCACCCAGCGCCGCACGCTCAACATCCACCGTCACCGCGGCAAACATACCCGCGGCACCGGCACCGCCGTTCACGGCAACGCGCGCGAGTGACGTCTCAAACGCAGGCGCACCGCACACGATATCGCTCGGCCACTGGATACCCACCTTGCCGGCAAGGCCCAACCCCGGCGTCGAAGCCGTGCCCACGAGCGCATCCATCATGCCCATCGCGGCCACAAACGGCAGGCCGTGGAAGGCGTGCATATTCACATCGGGGCGCACGACCAGCGAAAACGTCAGCGAAGCATCGCCCGCGCTCCACGCGCACCAGCCCGCGGACACGCCCTCGCGGCCCGCGTCACGCGCCGCGTCGAGCTCGGTACCAGCGGCAACAGCATTCATCTCGATCATCTACATGCGCCCCAATTCGCCCACGATATGGCCCACGCGGTCCTCGGGCTCCTTGACCTCGACGCCGTTGTAGCGGAAGAACCGCGCCGGATCGTGCATCAGATCCTCGAGCGGCACCAGCACAAAGTCGCGCTCGCCGATCAGCGGATGCGGCAGGCGCAGCTTTTTGCCGCCGTGGGTCTCGCCGTCCATCCACAGCAGATCCAGGTCGATGGTGCGCGGACCGTTGGCCTTGGCCTTTTTGGAACGGTCGCGGCCCAGCTCGGCCTCGATCTTCATGAGCTCGTCGAGCAGCACCAACGGCGCCAGCTCGGTCTTGATCTCGATGACGGCGTTGGCGAACGCGTCTTGGCGCGTCTCGTAGGCCGGCTCGCTCTCGTAGATGCGCGAGCAGTTGGACACGCAGGTGAGCGGAATCTCGGCGATCATGTCGCGCGCGGCGCGGATGTTGTCACAGCGATGCCCCAGGTTGGAGCCCACGGCCACAAACGCGCGGCGCGGCTGCGGCTTGGCAACGGCCCAGTAGCCGTTCAGGAACTGCGCAAAGCCGGCGACGTCGTGCACGCGCACGATGTTGGCGCCGGCCTGGATCGCACCCAGGCACACACCAAACGTGGCGGCATCGCGCTCGGCGGCCTCGGTCACGCCCGAGACGGCGCCCACAAAGCGCTTGCGCGACACGGCGCACATGAGCGGATAGCCCAGCGATGCCATCTTGGCGGTCTCGCGCTGGATGACGATATCCTCGTTAGCCGACTTGCCAAAGCCCGGACCGGGGTCGATGCAGATGCGGTCACGCGACACGCCGGCATGGATGAGCGTGCGGGCCTGGTCGGAAAGGAATCCCATGACGCGGCGCATGATGGGCGCCGAATCGGGCAGGGTAAAGCGGCGGAGCTGCGAGGTGGGCACGTAGGCTTCCTCGCGGCGGGCGCTGCGGCGCATCATGGCGACCAGGTGGTCGCTGGGCTCCGGCTCCGTCTCGGCGGCAGCGGGCGTGACCTCGGACGCGACGGTCTCGGCGGCGGGGGCAGCCTGCTCGGCGGCCGGCGTCTCCTGTTCGGCTGCGGGCTCGGCTGCGGGCTCCGGTTCACCAAACGGCAACGAGGGCTGCACCACGCCGCCCGGAAGCTTGGCCTCCGGCTTAGGCTCGCCCAGCAACTTGCCGCGACGGCGGCGAGCCGGCTTCTCAGCCTCACGCGCGGCCTCGGCAGCCGCCTCGCGCGCCTTCTCGGCAACAAACGCCGCAGCCGAGGTATCGAGCTGCACCGTTGCGTGCGTGCGTGCGGGCGCGGCGACCTCGCCGGCATGCATCACGATGACGCCGCAGGTGCTCGTCTTAACAAACTCGACCATCTTGGGGTCGGTGAAGCCGGTCACGTCGTTGACGATCGAGGCGCCGCAGCGCACGGCCGCCTTGGCAACCGCCACATGACGCGTGTCGATCGAGACGATGGCGCCCTCCTTGGCCAGCGCGCGCACAACGGGCAGCACGCGGCGCGCCTCCTCGTCGGGGTTGACCGGGGTAAAGCCGGGGCGCGTGGACTCGCCGCCCACGTCGATGATGTCGGCGCCGGCGTCGAGCATCGCCAGGCCATACTCGATGGCGGCATCCGGGTCGAAGTGCTCCCCGCCGTCGCTAAACGAATCGGGCGTCACGTTGAGGACGCCCATGATGCGCGGACGGTCAAAGCTGAGCTCATACTTTCCGCACCGCCATGTCTTGCTGTCGTTCGCCATGAACATCCTCCTAAAATGCCCACGCCGCCGAGCTTGGGGAGCTGGCGGCGGGGTCGCTTTGCACTCAGTCTTTCTATTGTATCCGCGCGCGCGGGCTAGAACGCAAACGCGGCCGCGATGTCGCAAGAAATCAGCAGGTCGGCATTTGCATCCTGATCGGTGGGAGCAAGATTGCATATGGCCAGCGTATCACCGGTAAAGTAGCGTGTAAGGCCCGCCGCCGGATACACCACGAGCGAGGTCCCACCCACAATGAGGGCATCGGCCGCGGCGATGGTGGCAACGGCACCGGTCAACACATGCTCGTCGAGCGGCTCCTCGTAGAGCACCACATCGGGCTTGATGCGACCTCCGCACGCGGGGCACACGGGCACGCCCGCGGCGTCCTCGTGCTCGCGCGAGCAAATCCACTCGGCGCTATAGACCGCTCCGCACGACTGGCAAATGTTGCGATGGACCGATCCGTGCAACTCAAACACGCGCTGCGAGCCCGCCATCTGATGCAAGCCGTCGATGTTTTGCGTCACCACGGCATCAAGCTTGCCGACGCGCTCCAGCTCGGCCAGCTTGATGTGGCAGCGGTTGGGCTTAGCGTTAAGCGCGATCATCTTGGTTCGGTAAAAGTCGAAGAACTCCGCCGGATGTGTCTCGTAAAAGCTGTGCGACAGCATGGTCTCGGGCGGATAGGCAAACTGCTGGTGATACAGGCCGTCCACGCTGCGAAAATCGGGAATGCCGCTTGCCGTGGAAACACCAGCGCCGCCAAAGAACACCACGCGCTCGTGGGTATTGAACAGCTCCGCCAGCGCGGCGGAGGCCTGCTTGGGATCTGTTATCGCTTGCGTCATGTTTGTCCTCCGTCCATGTTGGTCGGGGCGGCTGCGATTGCGCCGTCGCCCACGGAGCCCACCCCGCCCCTGTTGCGCTAATCTTAAGCCTGCCAACCCCGTCGAAAGGACACCATGCCTCAGACTTACACTTTCGCCTCGTGGAACGTCAACGGACTGCGCGCCGTGCTCAAAAAGGACCCGAGCTTTATCCAGATCGCGCAAGAACTCGACGTCGATATCCTGGCGCTGCAAGAGACCAAGCTGCAAGAAGGCCAGGTCGATATTGACCTGCCCGGCTATCACCAAACCTGGAGCTACGCCGAGCGTAAAGGCTATTCGGGCACTGCAGTCTTTAGCCGCCAGGAACCGCTGCGCGTGCTGCGCGCCGACGCGCTGCTACCCTACGCCGGCGAGGGTGAGGCGGCCGCACTCGTCGCCCAAGCCGTAACCGAGGGCCGCGTCTGCGCGCTCGAGTTCGACAAGTTTTGGTTTGTCGACGTCTATACGCCCAACGCCCAAAATGAACTCGCCCGCATCGACGTGCGCATGGCCTGGGACGATGCTTACCGCGGCTTTTTGAACGCGCTCGAGCGCGAGACCGGCAAACCCGTCGTGACCTGCGGCGACTTTAACGTGGCGCACGAGGAGATCGACCTTAAGAACCCCAAGTCCAACCGCGGCAACGCGGGCTTTTCGGACGAGGAGCGCGGCAAGTTCACCGAGCTACTCAACGCCGGCTTTACCGATACCTGGCGCACGGCAAACCCCGACGTCGAGGGCGTCTACAGCTGGTGGAGCTATCGCTTTAATGCCCGCAAGAACAACGCAGGCTGGCGCATCGACTACTTCCTGGTGAGCGACGCAATCGCCGGCAACGTGCGCGACGCCGGCATCCGCGGCGACATCTTCGGCAGCGACCACTGCCCCGTCACCCTAACGCTGGAGCTCTAGCCCCCAAATGATCCCCCGGGGACGAAGGAATACGGATCACTTTTGCCCGCGCAAGGGCGCCCGCGTGACCCCGTCCGCCACGAAACCAGCCCATCTACTACGTTTAAGCCACTACCCTCAACCACAGCGAACAACGCAAAAAGAAAACCGCAGGTAGAAAGCCTGCGGTTTTTCATAAAACGCGGTCATGGTCGGGGGTATCAAGCTAAACGTAGTAGATGGGCCAGTTTCGTGGCAAGCGCCGTCAACTGATTTCCTGGGGACATCTGGAGACGGAAGAAAATGGATCAATTTGGCTCTCTGGGGGCCACGATGCCCGTCGTATCAGCCGGCCATTCCAAAACTATGCCGGTTTACGGGGCTGAATCGCGAACCCCCAACCATATGCAATTCCGAGATAATAAAACCGACGCTCCTATAAGTTGTCAAGAGGCAGTTTGCGGGAGCGCTCCCT
>UQIN01000041.1 GCA_900541035.1 uncultured Collinsella sp.
CAGCCCCGACCCGCGGTCACGAGCGGGGGCTCCTGTCGTTTCCGTGCCCCTGGATCGGGTCATAGTGTCTGTCCGCGCCAAAACATCGGCGTTGCCGGAACACTTGGCACTTGGGGACGTTCCTTTTGTGCCGGCAGTTTGGGACACTCCTTGCGTTAAGAGGCTGGCGTGCGTCAACATGTTCTCATTGCAGCAAAAAAATCGCCCCGTTCTCGGTTGAGGACGGGGCGATTCGTCTTTCGGACTTGTGCAGCCAGGCTTATGCAAAGCGGGCGACGAGCTCCTGGAGCACATCGGTCATCTTGACGAGCGAACTGACCGGGACGAACTCGTTGACGCCGTGGTAGCAATAGCCGCCGGTGGAAAGGTTGGGGCAGGGCAGACCGCGGAACGACAGCTGCGCGCCGTCGGTGCCGCCGCGAATCGGCAGCACTTGGGGCTCAACGCCGCAGGCAAGGTAGGCTTCCTTGGCAACATCAATAAGCTCGGGATAGTCACGAACGATCTCGGCCATATTTCGATACTGCTGCTTAATCTCGACCGTCACGCGCTCCTCACCCAGACGCTGGTTGAGCATCGAGGCGGCGGCATCAATAAGGTCGAGTTTCTGCTGGAACTTGGCGGCGTCATGGTCGCGGACGATATAGCGCGCGGTGGCGTGATCGACGGTCGCAGATACACCCTCAAGGTGATAAAAGCCCTCGTAGCCTTCCGTATACTCCGGGCGCTGCACGTAGGGGAGCAACGCGTTGAAGTCGCAGAACAGATTGCCTGCGTTGACCATACGACCCTTAGCGTCGCCCGGGTGGATGGACTGGCCCTCAAAGCGGACGGTCGCCTCGGCGGCGTTAAAGCACTCCCACTCCAGCTCGCCAATGGGGCCGCCGTCGACCGTGTAGGCGTACTTGCAGCCAAAGGTATCGATATCCAACAGCTCGGCTCCGTGGCCGATCTCCTCGTCAGGGCAGAAGCAAATGCCGAGTGCGGGATGGGGCAGAGAAGGGTCCTGAGCGATACGCGCGACAAGCGACATGATCTCGGCGACGCCTGCCTTGTCGTCTGCGCCCAGCAGCGTGGTGCCGTCGCTGCAGACCAGGTCCTCACCCGCGAGGTCATTCAGGGCGGGAAGCTTGGCGGTACTCATGGCAACGGGTTTACCGTCAACCGTGCCGCAGACCAGGTCGCCGCCTTCGTAGTGCACGATGTGCGGCTTCACGCCGGCGCCCGGTGCAACTTCGGTGGTGTCGAGATGGGCGATCAGGCCCAGGGCGGGCTTGTCCTCAGCGCCCGCACTTGCGGGGATATGCGCGCAGACATAGGCGTGCTCGGTCACGTGGGCATCTTCCGCACCAAGCTCGCGCAGCTCTTCAGCCAGCACGTTGGCAAGGTCAAACTGAACGGCGCTCGAGGGTACCTGGTCGCAGTTTGCATCCTCGGACTGCGTGTTGATCTGGACGTAGCGCAAAAAGCGTTCGAGGACATCGGGGCTCGTGGTGGTGTTTTCCATAAAGACCGCTCCAATCTTGGTCGTCGTGTGCAACAAGAACTCTAGCACGGTATGCCACGGCATACCACGACGCTTGGATGGGGTAGAATCAGCCATTGAATGCAGAAGGGACGGAAGATCATGGATACGACAAATAGCTCGCGCGAACTACATCTGACGGTGGCGAACGAAGACTACTTGGAGTGCATGGTTCGCATTGAAAGCGAAGAGGGGGAAACCAACGGCGTGCGATCGGTCGACATCGCGCAGCGCCTTGGCGTCTCCAAGGCATCGGTCAATAAAGCGGTTTCGGCGCTCAAGGCATCCGAGCTTGTCGAGCAATCGCACTACGGCAAGGTGATCCTGACCGATCGCGGTCGCGAGGTTGGCACGGCTATCTGGTACCGTCATCGCCTCATCCGCACGTTTTTGGTTCAGGAGCTCGGTGTCGAATTTGAGCGAGCCGATTCCGAGGCCTGCATGATGGAGCATGCGCTATCCGAGGACACGATGAGCCGCTGGCTCGCCTATCTTGAAAAGCAGGGAATCAGCGTCGAGGAATAGCGGGATATATATGGATACGAGTTATTACAACCGCTTTGGTGCCGAGGAACTTACGCGCCGCTTGTCGAGCGAGACCTTGTTGGCGCAGGGCCCCATGGGCAGTGTTCTGTTGAGTGAGTACGATGCCGCCGACATTCCACCGGCGTTTTGGAATCTGGCAGAGCCGCAGACCGTTTCTCGTATCCATCGCTTGTATGTCGCCGCCGGCGCGCAGGTGCTCATTACCAACACCTTTCAGGCATCGAGCTATGCCCTCAAGCACGACCAGATTGCGCCGTCCGTGGCGGAGGTCAATCGCGGGGCCGTCGACGATGCCCGCCAGGCGCACCCTCAGCTGCTGCTAGGCTCGATGGGCCCGATCGGTATTGAGTGGTTTGCCGAGGACTCTGCCGAGTATCGTGAAATCCGAGGCATTGCGCGCGAACAGGCGCACGCCTTGCTCAATGCCGGCGTTGACGGTCTGCTGATCGAGACGGTGACGTCTATCCGTAATTTGCAGCCCATGCTTGCCGGCGCTCGAGATGCCGCCGACGGCATGCCTGTTCTGGTGAGTTTTGTCGTTGACGATAAAGGCGACCTGTTGGGCGATGGCCTCAACATCGAGGCTGCTGTTTTGTACGCCGAAAAGCACGGTGCAAACTCGGTTGGCGTTAACTGCTGTTCACTTGCGGCCGCGAACGTGGCAGTGCCCAGGATGGTTGCATCGGCGACTACGCCCGTCACGGTACGCCCCAACGTGGGCGATCCGGTTCAAACTCAGGATGGCCCTGTGTGGCGCGAGAACCCCGAAGCCTTCGCGCGCGCTTGCATCGAATGGAGGCATGCCGGTGCCGCAATGGTGGGCAGTTGCTGTGGAACCACGGCGATCACCACGGCGGCGATGGCCGAGGCGCTCGATATATAAAGGTTAAAACCGCTCCATACGGGGCGGTTTTTATTGCTTGCAAATCGTCGGTAGCATTTGCCCAAATGGTGAATGCCGGTTTTGGCAGGTTGCTGGGCGAGCGCTGAGGGTATACCTCATGCGTACCATGATCCAAACACTGTGAGGTGTCTGCGCGTGTGCGCGATAATTCATTTTGGAACTGACGGTTGGCGCGCCCGCGTCGACGACGACTTTACCGCCGACAACGTTGCCCGCATTGCCGATGCCGTCGGCGAGTTGTGGCAAAAGACCAATCCCGGCAAAACAGTATATATAGGGTTCGACACCCGGCCGCAGGCGCGCGAGTTCGCTGAGCTTGCGGCAGGCGTGCTTGCGGCTCACGGATTGGACGCAGTGCTCGCATCTCGGCCTGTCCCGACCCCCGCCCTCACGTGGGCGGCGGCGTATGACGGCGAGGCCTGCGGTGCGCTCATGGTGACGGGGTCCCATCATCCGCAGGGGTATCTGTGCCTTAAGTTGCGCATGGGAGATGGCTCGACGGCCAATCAGGATGTCATCGAAGAGCTCGAAGAGACCATGGCCCCCGAGCCGATGGGGATCAAGGAACGCTATCGCACCGCGGATATTATTCCTGACTATATGCAGGCGGTGGCATCGTTTGTCGATGCCGAGGCCATTCGAGCCGCTCACCTGCGTGTGGTAGTTGACCCCATGGGCGGTGCGGCCCAGGGATATCTTGCCGACCTGCTGCGGGAGCTAGGCGTCGAGGTGCACGAGATTCATGCCGGACAGCCGTCCGATCAAGAGGACATTTGCCCCGACCCTGTTGAGCCATGGGTGGACGCTTGCGAGCGTGCGGTTGTCGAGGACGGGGCGTGCGCGGGCCTGGTGACCGACGGCGATGCCGATCGTATCGGCGCGGTCGATGAACGCGGAAGATATATTCATCCGCATCAAATCATGGCGCTTGTTTTGGGCGACCTCGTTAAATTCCGCAATTTGGAGGGGCGTGTCGTCGTCAATCTCTCGTGCTCGACGCTCGTGCGCCGCATTGCCGAGGCGCTTGGCTGTCGCGTGACCGTTAAGCCGGTCGGTTTCAAATATATAGCTGCAGAGATGAAGAAGGGCGGCGTCCTCATGGGAGGCGAGGAGGCCGGCGGCATCGGCATCGCAGCGCATATGCCCGAGCGTGATGGAATCCTTGCTTGTCTGATTCTGTGTGAGCTTATGGCAAAGACGGGCGCGCCCTTGGGCGTTTTGGTCGATCAGCTCGAGGCCAGTTTTGGTAAGACGAGCTATGGACGTCGCGATTTGCGCCTTGAGGCCGAAGACGCCGAATCGCTGCGAACGCTGCTTCCTGGCATGAATCCCAAATCGATTTGCGGCAAGGCGCCGCAGGCTGTAAGCCATATGGATGGTTTACGTTTGGCATTCGAGGATGACACCTGGCTGCTGATCCGCCCCAGCGGGACCGAACCGGTGGTTCGCGTATACGCCGAGGGGTTCTCGGTGGAGGAGCGCGATGAGTTGCTCGATGCCGGCTGTGCCTTGGCTAAGGGAGCCTATCAGCTTTAGCCATATGACGCTTCACTATAAAGAGACCCTCGGTGAGTGGTGGGGAACGGCCGGCAAACGTAAGCTGAGTTTTAATATGTGTAGGAAATGTGTACGCCCAGATTCCCGCCCGCGGGGGCCCTCCGGTCTGGCAATATATCTCCTTGCCGCGCGGCCCGGTCGAACCGGGAACCAGCGCAGGCGTGCACCTTGAGAACCGGATACTGCGAGGATGGACACATTGAGTGTCGCATCCGGGCAGACATCGAACCATTTGAAATGGTCTAACTTGGATTTGT
>UQIN01000042.1 GCA_900541035.1 uncultured Collinsella sp.
GAGCCCCCATACCCTCGTTCGGTCAGACGCGCCGCCGCTGTTTGTGTTTGTGCCGTATAATGACCACTACCTATGACGCGATACAAAAGAAAGGTGTTTGCCCATGCAGGCACAGAAGGCGGAGGGAACCCGCGACCTTATCGGCGCCGAGATGCGCGCCTGGCAAAAGATGCAGCAGATTGCGGCCGGCGTGTTCGAGCCGTTTGGTTTTAAGCCCATCGAGACGCCCGCGATCGAGCAGGTGGACGTGTTTGTCCACGGTATCGGCCAGTCGACCGACGTCGTGCGCAAGGAGATGTTCCGCGTGTTTAGCGGCGCCAACCTGGAGCGCGTCTTTACCGAAGGCACCGACACTAAGCTTAAGCCCAAGCAGCGCCTGGCCCTTCGTCCCGAGGGCACGGCCGGCGTGGTGCGCGCCGTCGTGGAGAACAACCTGGTGCCCCAGGGCTCCACGCCGTTTAAGGCCTATTATGCCGAGGCCATGTTCCGCGGCGAGCGTCCCCAGAAGGGTCGTCTGCGTCAGTTCCACCAGGTTGGTATCGAGTGGCTCGGCGCTCCCGATCCGGCGGCAGACGCCGAATGCATCATCATGCTCATGGAGTTCTACAAGCGCCTGGGCTTCGATCTTTCCAAGCTTCGTTTGCTCATTAACTCGATGGGCGACGCCCAGTGCCGTCCGGCCTATCGCGAGCAGGTCAAGCAGTTCATTCTCGATCACGCCGACGAGATGTGCGATGAGTGCCGCGAGCGCGCCGAGCTTAACCCGCTGCGCGCCTTCGACTGCAAGAACGACCACTGCCGCGAGATCATGGCCGAGGCTCCGTTGATGGGTGACAACCTGTGCGACGAGTGCCGTGAGCACTACGAGCAGGTCAAGCGCTATCTGGATGCCGCCGGCATCGAGTATGTCGAGGATCCTACCTTGGTGCGCGGCCTGGACTACTACACCCGTACCGTCTTTGAGGTCGAGGCCCCTGGCGCCGGCGTCGGCTCCATCGGTGGCGGCGGCCGCTACGATGGCCTGGTCGAGCTCGAGGGCGGCAAGCCCACGCCCGGCGTCGGCTTCGCCGTCGGTTTTGAGCGCGCCCTGCTGGCCCTGAGGGCCTTTGGCAGCGACCTGGGCGCCGATGAGACCCCGTGTGTCTACGTCGCCAACGCCGGCAAGGAGTTGCGCCAGAACGTCTTTGCCATTACGCAGGAGCTTCGCGCCGCAGGTATCGTGACCGAGGCAGACTATCAGGGTCGTTCGCTCAAGGCTCAGTTTAAGCAGGCCGACAAGGTGGGCGCTAAGCTCATCCTAGTCTTGGGTGGCGACGAGCTTGCCGCCGGCAAGGTCAAGGTGCGCGACATGCAGAGCCATGACGAGGCTCTCGTCGATCTGGCCAGCGTGGTCGAGGCGGTTCGCGAGCGCCTGTAGCGCTTGATTTTTGAGCTGCGGGCCTGCTAACGTGCCCTGCTCATTGAGAGCGATTGTTACGGGGGTGTTTCGCATTTATGCGGAATGCCCCCGTTTGCATATGCCGTCCACCGAGAAATACGATCATTTGGGACAAAAAACCTTGCAATGCAGAAAATACTTTTGTGTGGTAAAGCGCAATCAGCGTCGAAAGTTTTTGCCGAGTGCCTATAATGAATACCGCATGTTACGTGCATAGAAGGAGGAATGGGAGGAAACGTGGCTGAGAACCTAAGCAACCAGTCTGTACCCGAAGCCGCGGCGCGCGTCGCTGCCGTGGTCAACCGCCTCGTTAACCGAATCGGCTCGAATGCCGAATCCAAGGAGCGTCTCGCCGAGATCGAGATCCCCGAGGAGCTGCGCGACAATCTGGCGCTGTTCTTGCGCCTGGAGCGCCGTGTGCTTAGCGAGTATGATCCCGAGATCGCGGACCTGTTCGACAAGATTTTGACAGCCGAGATTGTGGCCAATGCCGGCAACCCCGGTAGCCGTGCTGCCGACGAGGCCGTCGACGAGCAGGGCGTGCCCACTGCCGACGAGCCCACCGCCGTGGCGTTTCGCGAGGTCGTCGATCTTATCGACAGCCTGCCGCTCGATAAGCAGCAGGTTATCGTCCGCGCCTTTACGAGCTTCTTCCATCTGGCTAACCTGTCGGAGGAGAACTACCGTGTCGCGCAGCTGCGCGAGCGTGAGGCCGGTGCGTCGACCGATACCGAGGTCGATCCCGCCAACGAACTCACCGTCGCCTATCACCAGCTGGTAGACGAGATGGGTGTCGAGGGCGCCAACGAGCTGCTCGACAAGCTCGAGTTCCACCCCGTCTTTACCGCACACCCCACCGAGGCCCGTCGCAAGGCCGTCGAGGGCAAGATTCGCCGTATCTCCAATCTGCTGGAGGAGCGTCCGCGTCTGGGCGGCTCCGACCTGGTGGAGAACGAGCGCCATATGCTGCAGGAGATCGACGCCCTGGTGCGTACGAGCCCCATCGCGCTCAAGAAGCCCACGCCGGTCGAGGAAGCCGATACCATCATCGACATCTTCGATAACACGCTGTTCGACGTTATCCCCGTTATCTATCGTCGTTTTGACGATTGGGTGCTGGGCGACAAGGCCGGTACCGTGCCGCCGCTGTGCCCGGCGTTCTTCCACCCCGGCAGCTGGATCGGCTCAGACCGCGACGGCAACCCCAACGTTACCGCCAAGGTGAGCCGCGAGGTCGCTGCCAAGTATTTCACCCATATGGTGCTCAAGCTCGAGGACAAGTGCCGCCGCATCGGCCGCAACCTCACGCTCGAGGCCACCTACAGCAAGCCTTCTGCCGAGCTTATTAACCTGTGGAACCATCAGGTCGAGATGAGCCCTCGGTACACGGCCCGCGCCGAGCTGATCTCCGAGCACGAGCCGCATCGCGCCGTCATGCTCGTCATGGCAGACCGACTCAACGCCACCGTGCGCCGCATCACCGACACCATGTATCACAGTGCCGACGAGTTCCTGGATGACCTGCGCGTCGTCCAGCGTTCGCTGGCCGCCTGCGGAGCCGTCCGTGCCGCCTACGGTCCGGTGCAGACCATCATCTGGCAGGTCGAGTCCTTCGGCTTCCATATGGTCGAGATGGAGTTCCGTCAGCACTCCGTGGTGCATGCCCGCGCCCTCAAGGATATCCACGAGAACGGTATCCATGGCGATCTGCAGCCCATGACGCGCGAGGTCATCGATACCTTCCGCGCTATCGGCTCCATCCAAAAGCGTTACGGCAAGAAGATGGCGCACCGCTACATCATCTCGTTCACCAAGAGCGCCCAGCATGTGGCCGATGTCTTTGAGCTTGCCCACCTGTCCTTCGCGCACGAGGAGGACGTTCCCGAGCTCGACGTGATCCCGCTGTTCGAGCAGCTCGAGGACCTCGAGGGCTGTGTGGACGTGCTCGATCAGATGCTCACTCTGCCCGTGGTGCAGAAGCGCCTTGCCCAGACCAACCGCCGCATGGAGGTCATGCTGGGCTATTCCGACTCCTCCAAGGATGCCGGTCCTACCACGGCCATGCTCGCGCTGCATTCCGCGCAGGAGCGCATTGCCAAGTGGGCCGAGAAGAACGATATCGACCTGGTGCTCATGCACGGTCGCGGCGGTGCCGTTGGCCGTGGCGGCGGCCCGGCCAACAAGGCCGTGCTGGCGCAGCCCAAGGGTTCGGTCAACTGCTTCTTTAAGCTCACCGAGCAGGGCGAGGTCATTTTTGCCCGTTACGGCAACCGCACGCTGGCTCAGCGCCATGTTGAGTCCGTTGCCGCCGCAACGCTTTTGCAGTCGGCCCCGAGTGTCGAGAAGACCAACACAGAGACCACGCAGAAGTTCTGGGATATGGCCGAGAAGCTTAACGCTGCAAGCCACGAGCGCTATCTGGACCTGCTGAACACCGAGGACTTTACACCGTGGTTCTCGACCGTGACGCCGCTGACCGAAGTCGGTCTGCTGCCGATCGGCTCGCGTCCCGCTAAGCGCGGCCTGGGCGCCAAGTCGCTCGACGACCTGCGTACCATTCCGTGGATCTTCAGCTGGAGCCAGGCACGCATTAACCTGGCCGCTTGGTACGGCCTGGGCACCGCCTGCGAGCAGTTTGGCGATCTGGACCAGCTTAAGGCTGCCTACCAGGAGTGGCCGTTCTTCCGCACCTTTATCGACAACATCGAGATGTCGATCGCCAAGACTGACCAGCGCATCGCCAAGATGTATCTGCACCTGGGCGATCGCCAGGATCTATCCGAGAAGGTCTTCACCGAGATGCAGCTCACCCGTAAGTGGGTCCTTGCCATCGTCGGTGACGAGTGGCCGCTGCAGCGCCGCCGTGTGCTTGGCTGTGCCGTTCGCGTGCGCAACCCCTACGTCGACGCCCTGTCCATCGCCCAGGTCCGCGCCCTTCGCGAGGTGCGTATGAACCAGGACGAGATGGCCGAGGAGAAGAAGGCCGAGTACATGAGCCTGATTCTTTCGACTGTGACCGGCGTCTCGGCAGGATTGCAGAACACGGGGTAATCGATAGCCCTGTAGTCGTCCGGGCCCGCCATCAGTTTACTTTTAGGCACGTCCTCGGACATGCAAGAAGCCCTCGCTGCGCACTTCGTGCGGCGAGGGCTTCT
>UQIN01000043.1 GCA_900541035.1 uncultured Collinsella sp.
ATCCAAGGGTTATACCCTAAGAGCAAACCACCCCTTTTAGGGGTGGTTTTGATTTTGGTTCGCGCCATGTGGGGGTGGTGGCGACGTGCATTTTTGCGAGTGTTCTGCAATCGAAGGCCCTTGCATACCGACCTCGGGCGAAAAATCGGGATTTATCGATGTTTTCTACGAATGATGGGCGGGGCTATGGGCTGACAGCGTTTGATTTGCAGGAATATTCGCGGTCTTTGGCATTTATCGTGGCGCTCGAAGCTGTCGGGCATGCTGAATACTCACAAAAATGCACGGCGCCTTGAGGGGGACCTTCGCGACAAAGGAAACCGCCCCGTCGAAGTATGCATTCGACAGGGCGGTTTATGCATATACCCGATTGAAGATACGCTGCGGATCTGTTAGAACTTGACGGTCGGTGCCTGGCGGGCGGCCTCGGCGGCCTCGAAGCCCTGGCGCTCCTTAAACTGGAAGATGCCGGCAAAGATAACAGCCGGGAACGTCTGGATGGCGTTGTTGTAGCTGAGCACGCAATCGTTGTAGCTCTGGCGCGCGTAGCTCACCTTGTTCTCGGTGTCCTCGAGCGTGGACTGGAGCTGCGTAAAGTTGGTATTTGCCTTAAGGTCGGGGTAGGCCTCGGCGACGGCAAAGAGCTGGCGCAGCGCACCGGTCAGCACGTTGTCCGCTTCCATCTTGGCCTCGGGGGTGGTGGCGCTCACGGCGGCGTTGCGCGCGTTGACTACGGCGGCGAGCGTGTCCTGCTCGTGCTTGGCGTAGCCCTTGACGGTCTCGACCAGGTTAGGGATCAGGTCGTTGCGGCGCTGCAGCTGCGTGTCGATGTTCTGCCAGGCATTATCGATGCGATTGCGCTTGGTGACCATGTTGTTGTAGATGCCGGCGATGGCGCTGGCGATCACAACGACAACAACGATACCGATGATGACGGGAAGCATGATGTCTCCGTTTCGAATGTCAGCGGCGTTTTGCGCCGGCTGCCGTTGGTGTAACGCTACTAGTATACCCGCAACCTTTGGCGATACCGAACTTTCCGGTAAGCGTTATGTTTCCGCCAAGGAGGGGCCGCCAATATGGAACGGGTGGTACAGGTGTAAGATATGCGACAAATTAAGGAATGCTGTCTACACCTTGAGGATGGCGATATGGATGGACCTTCGCATCAAGAAAACCTATCGTGCCCTGTTCGATGCTTTTACCGAGCTCTTGGAAGAGCATCGGTTTGAGGATTTGACGGTTGCCATGCTTTGCGACCGGGCCCTGATTCGCCGCACGACGTTCTATAAGCATTTTCGCGATAAAAACGATTACTTTGCCTTCTATATCGATGAGCTTATGACGGGCCTGCCGCAAAACCGGACCGATGCAGCGGACGCGGAGCCGTTTGATGACGTACAGGCGCTTCGTCATGAGGTCTTTGACGATGCCATGAATATGATTCTGGCGCATGAGCAGCTCATGGATAACCTTTTGGCCAGCAGCATGTCGGGCATGCTGACCGGCATGATTTGCGACCGCATTGCGCGTTCCATCCGCGAGCGTGTGATGAGCTCGCTTGCCGAAGATGCCCTGGCGCCCGTTTCGCTCGAGACGACATCGGAGTTTATCGCCGGTGGCATTATTCGACTGTTCACAAATTGGTGGGAGTCGGGTCACGATCTTGAGCGTCGACCCGAGATAGCCGACGTGGCCGATGCGCTGTTTGAGCGCACCATGACGCCGGTGCATCACTAGAAGTGGCGGAGAGAGGGGGATTCGAACCCCCGGAACGCTCTCGCGCTCAACGGTTTTCAAGACCGCCGCATTCAACCGCTCTGCCATCTCTCCGTGAGTCGTAATGATAGCATCGTTTTGAATTTACAACAGGGAAGGCGAACGATGACGAGCACCGAAATCGACGAGAAGTTCATGCGCGAGGCGCTGGCCGAGGCGCGTGCCGCCGCGGCGGTGGGCGAGGTACCGATCGGTGCCGTGGTAGTGCGCGCGGGCGAGATTGTCGCGAGGGCGCATAATCGCCGAGAACTCGACCAGGACCCTTCGGCGCATGCCGAGTTTTCGGTCCTGTGCGCTGCCGCTCGGTTGCTCGGTCGTTGGCGCCTTTCCGATTGCACGGTCTATGTAACGCTCGAGCCTTGCTGCATGTGTGCGGGGCTTATGGTCAACGCGCGCGTGGGGCGCTGCGTGTATGGTGCGGCTGATGCCAAGGCGGGCGCGCTGGGTTCACTGTATGATCTGAATGCCGATTCGCGCCTGAACCATCGGTTTAACGTGACGGCTGGGGTCCTGGCGGATGAATGCCGCGAGCTGCTGAGTAGCTATTTTGGCGGTATGCGCGGAGCGGGCGGCGCTGGCTGCGGTTGTGGGGCCGATCTTGAGGCGCATGCCGCTCATGCCGAGGCGCTCGCGTGTGCCGAAGATATCGCCGTTGAGGCGGCCGATTTTGGTGCTGCGTGCCGCCGGCCCCGCCGTGTGCTGCTGGCGATCGACTCCTTTAAGGGCAGCGTGTCGAGTGCGCAGGCGGAGGCGGCGGTTGCCGAAGGCGTGCGCCACGTGTGGCTCGATGCCGAGCTGAGCGCTTTGCCGCTGGCAGACGGTGGCGAGGGAACGCTCGACGCCATTGCCGTGCGCGGGGGCGAGCTTTCGACCTGCGAGGTTGCGGGACCCTTGGGCGACCGCGTGCCTGCCCGGATGCTGGTGGACGGCGAGCATAAGTCGGCTGTAATTGAGATGGCCGAGGCGGCCGGCATTGGGTATTCGCCTTGCAGGGAGTCGTCGGCACTGGCTGCTACAACCTATGGCGTGGGCGGGCTGATGCTCCGTGCGGTTCGTGCCGGGGCAAAGACTATCTATATTGGCTTGGGCGGCAGCGCCACCAACGATGGTGGCGCCGGTATGCTGCAGGCGCTGGGCGCGCGCCTTGTCGATGAGTGTGGCTGCAATATCGCCCCCGGTCTTGCGGGTCTCGAACACGTGGTGAGTATCGATTTGGCGCCAGCGCTTCGGGTGCTGAACGGCGCGCGTGTCGTGGTGCTTTCCGATGTCGAGAATCCGCTCGTGGGGCGTCGAGGCGCATTGGCGGTGTTTGGCGGGCAGAAGGGCCTGCCAACGGATGACGCTGAGGCGCTGCGCAGGTACGACAGCTGGATGGTCGGCTACGGCCGCCTGCTCGATGCGGCGATTTTCGAGGCGCGAGCCCAGGGGCTGCTGTGTGCGCCCGAGGGTGCACGGACATTTGGCTCGGTGCTCGGCGTGCCCGGTGCCGGTGCCGCCGGTGGTCTGGGAGCAGCGCTGTTGGCGCTCGGTGCGGAGCTACGCTCGGGCGTGGAGACAGTGCTCGATCTGATTGGGTTTGACGAGCGCGTGCGCGATGTCGACCTGGTCATAACGGGCGAGGGTAATATGGACGAGCAATCCGCTGCCGGCAAGGCATCGGTGGGCGTGGCGCGTCGCGCCAAGCGATATGGCAAGTCGGTAGTCGCCGTCGTGGGCGGTCGTGCCGACAACCTGGATGCGGTGTATGAGCAGGGTATCGACTTGGTTTTGCCGATCTGTCGCAAGCCCATGGACCTGGAGCAGGCACTCGACCCGCAAGAAGCCACAACCAACCTCATCTGCGCTGGCGAGGCGGCTGCCCAAGCCTATGACCTCGCTCGCCTCTAAAACCCATCCCTCCAATAACTTGCGGTGAAATACGGAGTGTTTTTGCCTTTAAGGTGCCAATTCAGTCCGTATTCCACCGCAACTTCGTGAGTTGCCATCCGAGGCTGGTCGACATGGGTCTCAAGTCGGACCGTTTGCCACGAAACACGGCTATCTACTACGTTTAACCGGCCATCCTCGACCATCCCGGAATTTGTGAAATTAAAACCGACGCTCCTATAAGTTGTCAAGAGGCAGTTTGCGGGAGCGCTCTCTCCAATTCGCACAGGAGCTCGTAATACCTCCTCTCCAGTTTCGTCGACCGC